>LFTP01000098.1 GCA_001513395.1 Clostridia bacterium DTU080 | reverse complement strand
GACGAAGCGCTGCAAGATGAGGTGCGCGTCACGGTCATAGCTACCGGTTTTGATACGGGCCAGAACGAGCGAGCCGCAGTCGATAGCCGAGAGCTGGAGATTCAGCCTCTGGTCACCGATGATCTGGAGATCCCCGCTTTTCTCCGCCGTCGGATCTGAGAAAATGAGGGGAGACCGCTCACCCTCATCGGACGGCCCCCTCATTCCATTCGTTTTATCTCCCGGCGCAGTTTCTTGAGGATTCGTTTTTCGAGTCTCGAGATATACGACTGGGATATCCCCATGACGTCTGCGACTTCTTTTTGGGTCTTTTCTTGTCCGTCCATAAGTCCGAAGCGCAACTCCATGATGCGCTTTTCACGACCGGACAGCCGACCCAAGGCTCCTGCCAGTAAGGCGCGATCCACCTCTTCTTCGATATAGCGAATGACGTCACTTTCTTGTCCCAATACGTCGGACAACAGCAGTTCGTTGCCGTCCCAATCCGTGTTCAACGGTTCATCAAAGGAGATCTCTGCCTTTGTCTTGTTGTTGCGCCGCAAATACATGAGGATCTCGTTTTCGATGCAACGTGAGGCATAGGTAGCCAACTTGATCTTCTTTGAGGGATCGAAGGTGTTAACCGCTTTGATCAGACCGATGGCACCGATGGAAACGAGGTCCTCAATAAACACACCCGTATTTTCAAACTTGCGCGCAATATAGACCACCAATCGCAGATTGCGTTCGATCAAGGTTGTCTTAACCGTTGCGTCACCGTCACTCAACCGTTCGAGCAAGTGACTCTCTTCATCGCTGGACAACGGCGGTGGCAACACATCGCTGGATCCCACATAAAACAGCTCGGCGGACATGAGTCTCAGTCGTTGCAGGAGACGCAAAGCGTTGAGATGAGTCGCAAGGCGCATTTTGGCTACGGTGGACATCATGGGAGACTCCTCCTTTTGTGTCTCTCATCTATCTAACGAGTGACGGGGGATCTCAGATCAGAGCGCCCGGGTGTGACATGACTGAGCGGAGCAAACTCTTCATTTGCAGTGTATCCCTCCACCAGCTCCAAGCCGATGAGGGCGTGGTAGCTTCCGTCAGGGTCCAGAATCTGAGGAGACAAAGCTATGACGCACGGCGGCGCGGTATAGGTTTCTCCTGACAAGGTCAGGCGCACGGCAGTGGGACGAAGGCCTACCATGAGACCGTTGCTGGCTCCGATGGACGTATAGGGTATGATGCGAAAGCGCGACGACCAGGGCGTCGATGCAAACTGCGTCGATATCTCACTCAAATCGCCTTCTCCCAGTCGTTCTATGGCGACCAGAAGATTGGACGGCAGGATCTCGCCAAGTATTCGGTGTTCCATGACTATGACCGGTACACCCGTTAAAGGACATCTCAGTTGATTGCCGGTATCTAAAAGAGCGGTCAGATTCACCTTGGCATTGTCAAAAACGACTTCCAGTGGCACCCTAAGGCTTTGACGCCAAGCCCGGCGCTGAAGAACGCTCGATCCAAGCTCCGTTACCAGCAAGATGCAGGCAGCCCCGGCAGCCATGCCCAGCACGGGGCGAATGGTATTCGGCCGACCGAACGTATGCGCCACGGCCAGTCCCGTACCCCCTGCTAAAAAGGCAATGCCGTAAAAATATCCGACAACGGACCAAAATCGGCGCCGCGACAAGGGAGCGAAGCTCGCCAACAGCATGGCAAATGAGACCATCATGGCCACAGGCAGCAGATGCAGCCATCCGTAGGCTGGGATGATCCGAAGCAGTGAACACAGGTAGATCAGATGATACAACGTGCCGATGGTCGCACCGGCACAGAGGCGTTTCCGACTGACTGAGATATGAGTCAGTTCCGCAGTCGCTCGCAGGAGAAGGTAATCGATGACGAAGCTGGCTGCCAGCATGAACAATTGCACATCCAGATAGACTACTAAGCCGTATTGTTGCGGCATTTTTGTCACCTCTGGCTGACAATGATCGCTGCCGCCTAAGATAGTACATACGCTGTGACTCCAATCCCTCCCATTTCCCGTCTTCTGCATAAGCCGATTCGACAGAGGCAAGACTGAAAGATGAGCCGAGTTGTATGGCTCATCAGCGGACTCGGCTTGAGGAGACACAAGGCGATGAACAAAGTTGAGATTTGCGGGGTTAACACCTCGAAGCTCCCGGTACTCTCTCATGAGAGAATGCGGCAGTTGCTGCAACAAATGCATGCCGGTGATGAACAGGCTCGCAATGAGTTGGTACAAGGTAATCTGCGCTTGGTGTTGAGCATCATCCAGCGCTTCAACAACCGGGGTGAACTGGTTGACGATCTGTTCCAAGTCGGCTGCATCGGTCTTATGAAAGCCATCGACAACTTCGACCTCTCACAAAACGTCCGTTTCTCGACATATGCCGTGCCGATGATCATCGGGGAGATACGGCGCTATCTGCGGGACAACAATCCGATTCGGGTCAGTCGATCCTTGCGCGATGTGGCCTACAAAGCACTTCAGGTGCGTGACGCTTTGGTCAACAAGTACTCCCGGGAACCGACGATTACCCAGATTGCCGAGGAGCTCGGACTGCCGCGCGAAGAGGTGGTCTATGCTCTGGATGCCATTCAAGAGCCTATTTCGTTGTTTGAGCCGATCTATCACGACGGCGGTGATCCGATCTACGTGATGGATCAGATCAGCGACGAAAAGCACGAGGACAGCAACTGGTTGGAAGGCATATCGATCCGCGAAGGACTGTCACGCTTGTCGGATCGGGAAAAGCTAATTCTGACTATGCGTTTCTTTGACGGACGCACTCAGATGGAAGTTGCAGATGAGATAGGGATCTCACAGGCGCAGGTATCGCGCTTGGAAAAGGCGGCACTGAGGAATCTTAGGCGACACATGGCTCAGTAGACGTACTAGGAAGGAGCGCGGACCATGTTGCCCCGTTGTCAAAGTCGTTGGCTTTGGAGCGTGTTCACGGCCTGTCTTCTGATCAGTTACGTGTCTCAAGCCCTGTATTCGCGGCAGACCATCCAGATCGCTCACAATGAACGGAATCTGTTGCGCCTTCATGTCTTGGCCAACAGTGATTCACCGAAGGATCAGGAACTCAAGCTCGCCGTGCGCGACGCTTTGATACCTCAATTCGGCGAGATCTCCGCCGGCGCCGGCAATGCCCAAGAAGTGGAAGACAACATCAGGAGTGCCGAGCACACGTTGATCCGTACGGCCGAGGAGACACTGCGGCGCTTTGGTGCGGAGTATCCTGTGCGCGTGGAGATCGATGACTTCTCATTTCCGGAGACTTCGGATTCCCGTTACGTGCTCTCACCCGGAGAATACCGCACGGTTCGGGTGGTCATCGGCGAGGGCCGCGGAAGAAACTGGTGGTGTGTTCTTTTTCCCCCGTTGTCTTTGAGCGAGGAAGGAGCGGGAGTCAGTGTGGCCGCCGTCTCTTCCCAACACGTTAACAGAGACGGCGTTCCCATCGAAGTGCGCTGGCGCTTTCTACCGCATTTTAACCAGAATAATCTGGCCCGTCTGGCTGATGTCCTTCGCAAACCTTTGGCCGTTCTGGCCAGATTGCAAGCCGCCGAGGCCAAAGACCGCCAGTAGGTGGACAGGCGCATAGATGAGGACCGTGCGCATATGATGGTATATGAGCGCACCGGGGGGGATGATCCTTGTTGCAGAAAGCCTCAGACCTTCGTATGCTTGATGTCATCAATCTATGCGACGGTAGGCGTCTAGGTCATGTGTACGATCTGGACATGGATGTGGGCACGGGTGAGATC
>LFTP01000128.1:1884-8223 GCA_001513395.1 Clostridia bacterium DTU080 | reverse complement strand
ACAACCGAGTCGGGGAAATCCTTCCCGCTTTGCCGACGGCATGACGGCCATGGCCTACGGTGGCCCGCAGCTGGCCATCTTGACGCAAGAGAAAAATCCGCGCTGGCAAAGTGAATTGGGCTTCTTCCTGCCCCGACGCGTCAGAAGCGCCGCTCCGGCGTCCTGGCTGAGCTACAAAGCCATCGGGATCCCCGCCTATACCCGTGATCCCCGTCTGGCCTGGGAGTTCATCGAGTGGCTGATGAGTCCGGACATCACGGTCATGTACCACGTTGCCACCGGAACATTGCCCAGCCGCAACGACGTGGGTACAAGACTCCGCAGATCGGCGCCGTACCTGGCTGACTGGTACGAGGCTATCAAGTACGGATTCACGATCGAGACCTATCCCACCATTTGGAATCGCAATCGGGATCTGATCTTACAAGGCCTCACAGGACAGCTTGATCCGGCTGCGGTAATGTATCAGATAAACGGAGAGTATCAGATGGCTCTGGATGATCTGTGGGCTGAACTTGAGCACAACAGATGATCCAAGGTAATATCGGAAATAAGAAGGGGATATGGCCTGCTGAAGTAGAATAGTAGCACAAGACCAAGAACCCAAAAGCCGAATGCTCTTGTGCGAAGCAAGAGTTGTTGGACAGAATTCCCGAAAGGTGGGCTTTGACCTATATGGAAAGCATTGTCTTATTGATCTTCGCTCTTGTTGTGGCTCTCAGCGTATTCGTTCAGGATCGCCTGCTGACGACGCTGGAAGCGCTGAACTGGCACTCTGGCCTCATATTCATCACAGTGGCACTCGGAGCCGCTCTCATTCCGGTCGTTGTCTTCGCCTTTGCGGTCGCCTTTTTCTCCAGAGATCGCAGCTAAGGATCAGATACGGAGGCGGCCCGAATCGTTCGAACCGCCTCCGTCCTGTTCTTGCGCCGACTGCGGTGCCATCACCGCCGACGATATACACGGCGACTGTTCCGGCACTCCGAACGCCCCGGAGTGCCTATGTTTTTTGCCCCTGAAATGACAGCCACCGCAGATGAGCAGCCTTCGAGAAGGCGACTGAATCAGGCGCTCAAGCCTAGCTGAGCCACTCCTCCAAGTGTTCGGCCACGAAATCGTCATCGTTGAGGTGCGGATACTCTCTGTACACTCTGTCGATTTCTTCCATCTGTCCCGGGGAAAGCTGTTCCGCAGGATTGAGACACCAGCGCCCCTGTAACAGCCCTTGCCGGCGCAGAACCTCATGAATGCCGGCGATACATCCGGCGAAGTTGTTGGCCGGATCAAAGAACGCCGCGTTGGCATCGGTGACCTCCACCGCCAAAGTCAGCAGCTCCGCGGCATTGGCGATCTCTCCCTGACTCAGCCGTTTGATGCGCTCAAGCTGTTCCACGGCCTTTTTCGTCCACACCGCCCAGTGTCCCAAAAGACCGCCTACAATGCGTTTTTCGACGCGCTGGCCGTCACGCACAATGGAGTAGGTCGTGAGCAGATCGACAATGATGTTGTCGTCGTTGCCGGTGTACAAGGCGATGTCGTCGCAACGATCGGACAAGCAAACGGCCCTCACCACGTCCAGCGTCTGGTAGCGATTGAAAGGCGCGATCTTGATGGCCATCAGGCTCGGGAGATCGGCAAAACGGCGCCAAAAATCGAAGCTGATGATCCGACCTCCGACCGAAGGCTGCAAATAGAAGCCAAACAGCGGGATGATCTTGCCCACCTCTTCGGCCCGTTTCAGCAGCTCGTCATCCGACCAATCCGTCAGTCCGCCCATGCTAAGCAGGCCCAAATCGTAGCCCAAGCTCACTGCCAGCTCGGCTTCGCGCACGGCTTGCTCGGTTGGCCCGCAGATGCCTGCCACCTTGATGAACGGCCTGTCCAAAGACGCCTCATCGACGGTCTCCGACGCCAGACGCAAGACGGGCTCGAGAAGACCCACGTCCCTGATTTCAAACTGGGTCGTGTGCACGCCCACCGCCACTCCGCCGGCCCCCGCCGCCATATAATACCGGGTCAGAGCCCGCTGCCGACGTTCGTCAAGACGCCTGTCCTCCGTCAAGGCCAAGGGATGGGCCGGAATGACCACCCCTTCCTTCAACACCTGCGCGACACCCGGCTTCAGTGTTACGGTCAAAGCTAAAACCTCCCCTCACGCTCTTGGAAACGAGTCGGCTTACCCAGAGTCTCTCCGCCTCTTTTCACCCACTCGGCCGTCCATTCGATCATCTGGCGCAAAGAAACCCGAGGATAACCGAATATCTGATGGGCCCGCGATGCGTTGCTCAGCAATGCCGTCGGCTGCTCCTCGCCCACGAAAACCGGTTTGCGACCCAACAGTTCGCCGAAACGCTCGGCGAGCCAACGAATGGAGACAATCTCCGGTCCGGTAACATTGAGCACCGTGGGAGGAGATGAAGCCAAAAGCAAAGAGCGCAACGCTATCTCATTGGCGTCTCCTTGCCATATGACGTTGGCATGGCCCATGCTCAGATCGATCGGCTGCTGTTCATTGACGGCAGTGGCCACATCGAGCAGCACACCGTAACGCATATCGATGGCGTAGTTGAGCCTGAAGATGACCATCGGTGTCTGGTTCAACCGAGAGAAGTACTCAAAGACGCGCTCTCTGCCAAGACATGACTGTGCATACTCACCGACCGGATCCGGCGGATACTCCTCTGATGCCCCGCCCATGATCAGTGGCGTCAGCGGATACACATTGCCTGTGGAAAAAGCCACGAAACGGGAACGGGGGAATCTCTCCGCCACCCGACCGGGCAAATAAGCGTTTATAGCCCAGGTTCGATACTCCTGTCCCGTAGCTCCGAACTTGAAACCGATCATGTAAATGACGTTTTCAACTTCGGGAAGACTCTGCAGTTGAGCTTCGTCCGACACGTCAGCGGCAATGGTCTCCACGCCGGCCGCTTCCAGTTCATCGGCTAAGTCTCTGGTTGAAAAACGCGAGACCCCGATCACACGCTTTTTGACCCCGGCCTGCCGTATGGCGTTGACGGCCAATTTGGCCAGGCTGGGCCCCATCTTGCCGCCTACACCCAAGATGAGTATGTCGCCTTCTATCTTCGCCATATCGCCCACCAACGCGGGAGACGGCTCTGCGAGCACCCTTTCCAGTTGCTCTACGCTTTGCATAATCACAGTCACCTCATCTTAAATCTACTGCCTCACTCAGCGCTTTCCTGAGGCGGAAAGCACACTGAGCCGCTTGGCAACATCATCTTGTCAACCATGACCTGATCGCCGCCCGACAGACGCGGCTTAGGCCGGGTCAACGCCAAGAAACAACAGTCTGAGCGCAAAGGGAACGTATACAGAATCTCCCCGAAGCACCGCCAACGGTGCTAGTGCACTGTCGTCTTGCGGAGCCGTAAAGCATTCGAGAGGGTGGGCAGGATAGACGATTACTCTGCAAAACACCCCTGCCCGCCCCCGCTCATTCACCAAAGGCTTCATGTTCAAGGCCACCATGTGCGGCCGAGAGATTCGATCAAATCAAGCGCCCTACGTTACCGCTTGACACTGTCCACCTCAACGGCTTGACCCGTGCGCGCTGATTCCAGCAGGGCCAAGACCGTGGCCAGGGTCTCGCGTCCGTCCTTGGCTGCCGTCAGAGGCTCCAAGTCCTCTTTGACGCAACGCACGAAATGCTCTTGTATGGTCTCCTGTTTGTGGGTCCTTTCCTGGGCACCCTTGCCAACCTGTGCGAGATTTCCTTCCGGATCGACGCCCACTACACTGTCCGCATCGACGATCTGCTCTTCGCCGTCTCCTATTTTCTTCCTAATTTTTCCGTCGCGACCGACGATCATGGCCCCTTTGGTCCCCACAATACCGACGGAGCTTTCGGTCAGATACGACGACCAGCTGACATCGCAGGTGCCCATGCCGCCGTTTTTGAACAGCATCAGGGCTTGTCCGTGTTCGTCAGCGTGAATAGTGGGCCGGACGCGGAATGTCTTGGCGAAGACCGTCTGTACATCCCCGCCGATCCATCGCAACCAGTCGATGTCGTGGCTGCCGAAATCCAGTGTGACTCCGAGGCTTTTTTCTTGCCAACCATACCACCGATTGCTCATGTCGGCAGGCATGAATCGCCTGGTCCAGCAAGTGACAAGCTCTCCGAGCTCGCCGCTGGCAAACGTGTCATGCATCAGTCTGTACGGATTTCTGAAGCGCAACACGTATCCCAGCATGAACTTCACATTAGCCTCTTGCGCGGCGGCGATCATCCGATCGGCATCCTCGAGACTCAAACCGATGGGCTTCTCCGCAAAGACGTGCTTTCCGGCTTGAGCGCTCGTGGTCACTATATCGACACGATTGAACGGCTCGGTGCACACCCAAACCGCATCGACATCATCCAACAGATCGCGAAAATCCACACACCACTTGGTCCCTATTTCCTCAGCCAATTTGCGGGCTTTTTCTTCTATGATGTCACAAACACCGACGATGTTGACCTCAGGCATTTTGCTCAAGATGCGCGCGTGATGATTGCCCATGCCACCGCAACCGATGAGGCCGAGCTTCAGCATTCACTTATTCCTCCCTACTGAAAACCTTGACTTTCATACGAGTTGGTTCGTCCGCCACAAGGAGGTTTCCTTGTCTGAACATGGAATTGAATTGACGGAAGTATTCGCTAAAGGCCTCCCAACCATTATCGCTATATCGCTAACTAGGAGGACGGACAATGAAAGCGCTACGCATCGGACACGTCGATCTGGATACATCGCACCCGCAAGGCTGGATTCCTATTGAGCGCGAGCTCGGCCATACGGTGGTTGGGGTATACGATGGCGGAACCGTCTACCCTGAAGGGTACGCGGCGGAATTCGCCGCCAAATTGGATATCCCTCAGGTTTTTACCGATCTGGAAGCTATGGCCGATGCCGTCGATGTAGCTATTATACACTCATGCAATTGGGACCTGCACGTGGAACGGGCGCGTCCGTTTATTGAGGCCGGTAAGGCCGTACTCATCGACAAACCCATGGTCGGCAACGTTCGGGATGCCAATCAACTGATCGAATGGAAAAAACTGGGCCACCGCATCATTGGCGGATCCTCGCTCTATTTTTGCAATGAAGTCGTTGACTACTTGGCAGAACCCGCCGAAGAACGCGGCACGCCGGCCTTCGTCTTCGTCGGCTGCGGCGTGGATGAGTTCAACTACGGATGCCACGCCTATGCGATGGGGCACGCCCTGATGGGACCCGGAGTACAGAGCGTACGCTATATGGGCAGTCACGGGCAAAGACAAGTCGAGGCGGTCTGGAAAGACGGGCGCCGCCTTATACTGACCGTGGGTCAAGCCGCCGCCTATCTGCCTTTTTACGCCACCGTGATCACGGAGCGCTCAGTACGTCACATCGTGGCTCAAAACCGCGCTCTCTACAGAGCCTTTCTTAGCCGAGTTCTGCCGTTCCTGTCCGGTGAAAGCGAAGAGCCGGTTCCTCTGGAGACGCTCTTGGAGCCCGAACTGATCGCCATCGCCGCCCGCTACTCCTGGACACACGGCGGGATCTGGGTGGATGTCAACAACATCCCGCTGGATGATCCGGGCTATGACGGAGCTACCTTTGCGGCCGGCTACCGTTTGAGCAAGATTAAATAAAACGCACCAGTCGCCACAATTTCTCTAAAAGGGCAGGAGGGCCGTGCGGCCTTCCTGCTCTCTCGCTGATTTTCTCCGCTCTGTCCTCGCCCGCTTCTCTTATAATGACAATCCCATTTGTGTCCATATTTTACAATCCATCATTTTCCACAAGGCTCTCTATGGAACTTCTGAGAATACCTGGGCATGGAGGCATCGCCTGGATCGATTGTTTTCGCCAATTTTGGATCCTTTTGGAATGCCTCTGCAGAGTCTTTATTCGAAAGGGGCGAGGACATGATCAAGAGGTGCCGTTACGCGGTACTGCTCGTAATCGTTCTTTTGGCGAGTGGTTGCATGAACCTATGGAAGGCTCCTGACGGCATCGCTTCCTTGAACTTGCACGGTTTGGCAAACAACCCGGAAGCCCGCAGTGTCTTATGGACCGCCACCCGGGAAGACGGAAATGTGGTCAGCGGTAATGAGAGAATCACGGGCGATGAGCTGCGAATAGACGTCAATCTAAAAGCCGGCAGCTGGGTCGTCGAGGTCAAGCTCCTTAACGAATCACTTGAGGTTCTGGAGCAGCAAGAAAAGACCACTCGCGTCAGCAGCGGCGAAGAGGTCACGATAGACTTCAGCTTTGACGACGAATCCGGGAAACCACAGGAACCTGAAGAACCACAGGAACCTGAAGAACCACAGGAACCTGAAGAACC
>LFTP01000128.1:0-1776 GCA_001513395.1 Clostridia bacterium DTU080 | reverse complement strand
AAGAACCGCAGGAGCCTGAAGAACCGCAGGAGCCTGAAGAACCGCAGGAGCCTGAAGAACCGAAAGAACCCTGGATCGCCTGGGATAAATCAAAGCAGCTGCCTTCGACTGGCTTGTTGCCTGGGCCCAATAACTACAAGACACCCTATTACATCATTCGCAGCGGTGTTCCGGGTCCTGTAGTAGCGGTCACGGGAGGCATGCACGGCAATGAACCCGCCGGTTCACTGGCCGCCTGGCGTTTTACAACCTACTCAATACGGCGCGGAACGCTGATCGTCATCCCTGAGATAAACCGACTCGGTCTGCAGGCTAACCAGAGAACCGGGAGCTACCCGCGGGATCCCAACCGCTGCTATCCCAAGACGGCTAGCGCATCGCCTGCCGACACTCTTTCGAAAGCCATTTGGAACCTCCTGAAACAAGAGAAGGTCGACTGGGTCTTCGACCTTCACGAAGGGTATTCGTACCATAAAATAGACAAAAGCTCAGTGGGCCAATCCATCATCCACTTTAAAGGAACGTCAGCGCAACATGCCGAGTGGGACAAAGTGGTCAACGCCATGATTAAGGAGGCCAACAAAACGGTCAGCAACAAGAATCACCATTTCTCCCATCTTCACAACCCGGTGAAGGGCAGCCTGGCCCGAGCTGCCGGCGACTTCTTGGGATCCTCAGGCATGACCTTGGAGACATGTAAGAAACAGACCCTTTCCTTGCGCATCAAACAGCACGAAGCTATGGTCCGCACTGCCCTCGAATACCTGAATATGCTCTAAGACCTAGGAGTACCCGGCGGCTAGCCCGCCACCGGGTACTCCGTTGTCATCTTTCGTCATCTTGCCCGCGGCGCAATGCTTCGCATGTGCCTCAGTCTTCCCTCTCGCCCCTTAGACTCCCCCATCCTTGACGATGCGTCCGAATCCGCTTAGTCTGTTCATAGGCCAGACGCCATAAGCTGAGGTGAAGCTATGTTTGGCGACAGAGGCGGAGGCATCCCATGGTAGAAATTGTCATCGATTTCCTGCGCAGCCATTTCTCACCCAACATAGGGGTCTTTCTGGCCGGTACACTGCCGGTGACCGAACTAAGGGCGGCGATACCTCTAGGCGTCTCCTTGGGCATGGAACCCTGGGTGTGTTTTCTCTATGCGGTCTTGGGCAATCTAGCCCCTGTACCCGTGCTATTGGCCCTGCTGCCCAGACTCATGATGCACGTGCCTCCGAGCTCGCTTGTGGGCCGCGGCCTGCAATGGTGTATCCGGCGCACTCTGAAGCGCACGAAAAGGGTGGAAAAGCTAGGGGCCATTGGCCTTATGGTCTTTGTGCTCATCCCGCTGCCCGGTACCGGAGCTTGGACCGCCTCCCTGGCCGCCGTGCTTTTTCGCATCTCACCCAATCTTGCCCTGCCTTCGATTGCCATCGGAGTGGTGGGCGCGGGTATAATAGTCACGGTCTTGAGCATAGGCCTTTTTCATTAGTTGCTCACGGAGCACGGACGAGCATATCTGCCAAAGAGTAAGCTACAGATACTGCGGTCCTATCCAACAAACCAATGGATAGCACTATGATAAAGAAGCCATTGCTCGCGGCCAATGGATGAGGAGGCCATGAGCCGCATCCCTCCCACGGCTGAAGTCGTGGGCTTTCTGCAACATGGATCTTGATCATCAGCCTTCAGTGCGGGACACTGAGCGATTCTGGCGAAACGGGTCAAGGGGCTGTCCCAAAAGCAAGGTTGGGACAGCCCCGGCTTTTGTCTATCAGACGTGTAATG
>LFTP01000252.1 GCA_001513395.1 Clostridia bacterium DTU080 | reverse complement strand
CTCCTCCACTTCCTGGTAAAACGGGACGGATTGACCTGCTGTGATCTTGTTGAGGTATTTGACGGCATTGGCGAAGTACGGCATCTGGCTCATGCTGAAGCGAACGATTGCGGTGCGAACGCCGTCAATCGTTGCTTCCAGATAGCCGTTGCCGACCAGACCCACGGCTTTGAAATCGCTGGCCTGGGAAAGCGAGATCTCCCGGGTCACCGTACCGTTGTCGCAGACAAGAAGCCGTGTCGGAGTGATGATCGTTTTTCCTTCCGTGAAAAGGCTGTGCACGTCAACGTCATGCACCAGTTCGGTAACGACTTCCTCGTTACCCAATACATCAGCGATACTCCTTGTTTGGGTCACCGAAAGTGTACTCAAGGCACATACGCTCCTTGATTGTGTATCACTGTTTACATCAAGGCTTCGATTTGCTTGGCAATCTTCGGACTCAGAGTCCGGAAGTCTTCAATTTCAAAGCGATTCCCGCCAACGTCCATGATCAGAAGTCGATGTTCTGAAATCGGAAGGATGCTGTCGTGCGAACCACGAGTCGTAAAGCGGCGCATTCCCCGGTCGGTGTTCACTTCCCAATAGATGTAGCCGAACTCCTCTTTCATCTTGATCACCGAAGTGATGACGGGCGTGAAGTAGCGACGCTCCAATTCGAGGCGAATCAACTCCTGCTGGTCACAAGGGAATTCAGCTAAATCACGGATGATGCCAATCTCTTTGTCTTTTTCATCGCGGATCGAGATGTACATGTCACCGAAACTCAGGGGGAATGCCCTGTAGGCAAAGACCACCGGATAGGTTTCCGTGTTCAGTGTCAAAGAAAGAAAACCCCCGTCGGTTAGAGAAAACCGACACTCTTCCGGTTTCAGGTAGTTGATATGTGCGTATTCAGCCAACCCTTCTTCCCGCGAGTTCCTGTTCACTGACGTCCACTCCTCTGATCTTGAGCGCTTGACGCTGATTCTCGAGCATCTTGTAGTAATGTCCTTTGAGCTCCAGCAGTTCCTCGTGCGTGCCCATCTCGACGATCTTTCCCTTGTCCATGACCACCAGCTTATCCGCGTTGCGCAGGGTCGACAGACGATGGGCAATGGCGATGGTGGTGCGCCCCTCGACCAAGCGCTCCAGGCCCTCCTGGATTCCCTGCTCGGTCTCCGTGTCGACGGAAGCCGTGGCCTCGTCGAGAATGAGAATACGGGGGTTATGCAGGATCGCTCGGGCGATGGCCAGACGCTGGCGTTCACCGCCCGACAGGTTCTGACCTCGGTGTCCGATCATCGTTTCATAGCCATTGGGCAGTTTAACGATGAAATCATGCGCTTGGGCCACTTTGCACGCCTGGATGATGTCTTCTACAGTGGCGTCGGGTTTGGCATAGGCTACGTTTTCGGCGATGGTGCCGGCGAACAAGAAAGTCTCCTGCAGAACCATTCCTATCTGATTCCTAAGATCAGCGATCCTCAGATCACGCACGTCGTGACCGTCGATCTTCACACAACCTTCCTGAGGATCGTAGAGCCTGCTGATCAAGTTGGCCAGTGTCGATTTGCCGGCTCCGGAGTAACCTATGACTCCTAACATCTCGCCCGGCTCTACGCTCAGGGTGATGTCTTTAAGGACAGGTTTGCCCGGTTCATAGCCGAAGACAACGTTTTCCATCTCGATTCTTCCCTCTATGCGCGGGATACTGATGGCATCGATCTTTTCGGCAACGTCCGGGACGGCGTCCAAGATCTCAAAGATGCGCTGGGCGGAGTTCATGCATGACGACCACCAGTCAACAATGTGGGTCATGAACTCCAGGGGGCCGTAGAGCATCCCCAGATAGCCAATGAACGTCCACAGGGTACCAAAGGACATCCTGTCAGTAAGCACATCCCAGCCGCCAACGCTCCAGACTATGAGGCCGCCGACGTTCATCACAAATGACATGGCCGGGAACAGAGTCGAAGTGATGTATCCGGCCCGCATGTTGATGGCAAAGACATCCTTGTTTCGGGCGGCAAAGCGGCGGGTCTCGGTTTCCTCTTTTCCGAAGGCCTTGACAACACGAATGCCGGTCAGTGAATCGTTGACCATCGAGTTCAAAGCGCTTGTACGCCGATGCCTGCGAGAGAAAACACTCCACAACTTGGGGAAGACATTCCGCACGGCGTAGATGATGATCGGCACCGGAATGAGAACGAGCAGTGCCAACCGCCAGTTCATAATGATCATGACGGTCATCACGCCGGTGAGATTGACCGCGTTGACGATAAAATAAGGAAAGCCGTCATGGAAAAAATACTGCAAGTGTATTGCGTCCTGATTGACCCGGGTCATGAGATTTCCGGTTTCGCGACTGGTAAAAAAACCCAAGGAGAGGCGCTGCATGGCCGCGAACACCTGGGTTTTCAGATCAAAGACCACCCGAGCGGTGAGGCCAGCGTTGACGCGGCCATAACATATGCTGAGTCCTACACTCAACAGTTGAAGGGCAGCCATGAGGAGCAACATAGGCAATAGCTGACCCGAATAACGACCGCCAGGGGTCAACACTTCGTCAAAAAGGATTCTTCCTCCAAGATAAGGGCTGGCAATCTGCATACCTGAGCTGGCCAACATGCACAACAGGATCAGGGTCACTTCTTTTTTGTATTTGGGCAAGAAAGACAGGACGCGTAAAAACAGAGCGCGCCTATCTAGGCATTTGGGACAGACCTGTCTTGCCGAGTCCGGATACAGCAAGCCGCATGTCGGACAGGTGGGCCGGTACACCTCTTCCGTGAAATCCGCGTCGGTAAGCTCCTTATCCTCCATCAGTTTGCTGACCAGACGAGTCACCTGACCGAACTTGCGGCTCATGGTGTTGGAGTAGCGGCACAGGATCTCAGGCTGGCCCTTCACGGTGGCCATCAGTACTCCGTTACCGTTCAGGGTGTCCGCCTTGAGCTCTTCCATGTCAGCCAGTGCTATCTCTCGGTAGCCCGTTTCACGCCATTGCTGCTTGCGGTGATTGGAGCGGCGTGCCATCCGTTGCGGCGGACTAATCGTTTCACCGCTGAGGAAGCAGAGTTTTTCTCGAGTGGCAACAAGCCATTCCTCGGCGAAGTTGCCGTTTCTGTCAAGATCGGTGGCTGCACACAACACGACATCGGACGGCTCTATCCCGTGATTCTCGAAGGCAACGATGATGTGGTCCGGCAAGGGTTCTAACCGGTGCATGCAGGCTTCGCCTCCATCCCCCAAGACAATAAGCCCGGCAAGAAGCGGCACGGCTCATTTCGAACATGTGTGAGGAACAAGCAGAAATACTCTATTCAGCATCCTTTCAAAAAGACCTGCCGGCGTTTGAGCAAAAAACATCCCCGTTAACAGGCATGATGAAAGGAATCGCGCTGAGCGGAAAGGAAGTCTGATCCGTAGGCGTCAAGTTCACACAAAGAAGGAGATGGTTTAGCCGTGACGGTTTTTCGAGTCGGTTTCATCGGCACCGGGCTGAAACCCGAAAAACCGGGTCCTATGGGCTACGGTATGGCTCATCGCCACGTGCCGGGTTACAGAGCTTTGGACGATTGTGAGCTCGTTGCTTGCGCCGATATCGTTGAGGAGCACGCCAAGGCCTTTGCCGCGGCGCATGACATCCCCAGGGTCTACACGGATCATCGGGAAATGCTGGCCAAAGAGGACCTTGATATCGTAAGCATCTGTACTTGGCCGGATCAGCACGCTCAACTGGTGATCGATTGTGCCGTGGCCGGTGTGCAGGCCATTCACTGCGAGAAGCCGATGGCTGACACTTGGGCTGCCAGTCGCCTCATGGCTCAGGAGTGTCAAAGAAGGGGTGTCCGACTGACCTTCAACCACCAGCGTCGCTTCGGGCTGCCCTTCCGTAAAGCAAAGGCGTTGATTGATGAAGGAGCCATCGGAGAACTGCAGCGTATCGAATTCGGTGCCGGCGATCTTTATGACTACGGATCTCATAACTTCGATATGGCCAACTATTTCAACAATGAAGTGACTGCCGAATGGGTGATCGCTCAAATCGACTACAGAACGGAGAACCTGATCTTCGGCGTTCACAATGAAAACCAAGCTTTCGCTCTGTGGCAGTATAGGAACGGTGTGTACGGCATGGCCGCCACGGGCCCCGGAGCCCGGATGGTAGGTGCTCATCACCGCGTGATAGGTACCGAAGGCATAATCGAACTCGGACCTACGGGTCCCGGAATGCCTGCCCTGCGTATACGCCGATATGGGGACAGTCAATGGGAGAACATTGACTGTCACGGTGAAACCATGCACGGCCCGAATTACATAGAACGAGCGATTGCAGACGTTGTCGCTGCCTTGCGGAATGGCACGACATCAGAGCTGTGTGCTGAAAACGCTCTTAATGCCACGGAGATCATCTTTGCTTGCTGGGAGTCCGCTCGTCGCAGAGCGCGCATCGACCTGCCCTTGTTGGAGAATCTGGGCAACCCCTTGGCTGAGATGGTGGCCAACCAGGATCTCAAGCCGCTGCCCAAAGCTTGAGAAGACCGTACTCGACCAGCCTCGGATGTACTACGTTTTCAAGAAAGATGACGCTCGCATGATCCGCGGGCGTCATCGACATCAGTGGTTCAAGATGTCGGAGGATACTGATCGGCATGTCCTTCATCCGAGGCGTGAAACCACAGATTCACGATCGGATGCTCCGGATCGCCGATAAGATGATGATCCTCTCCTGGTTCTATGACCAACACATCGCCTACTTGAACGGGTTCGCGTTGGCCGTCGATCTCAATAAAACCGCGCCCTTGTAATATACAAAAGACTTCGTGGTCATCGTGCACGTGACGTCCTGCCGCGTGAGTGCGCATGCCGGGAGTATGGAAACTCAATCCGCCCCTTGCCAACCGTTTACCCGGTATAATACGAGAGGCGATGTGCTCTCCCCCGTCAGCCCGCAGATCATGAAACCGATAGCGCTTCACAGCAACACCTCCCAAAGGTCGTATTCCTGTTTGCCCACTGACTTCCTGCGCCTGGGGCAGGTAATAGGTTATCGTGTCCCGAATAGGTCGCCGTACTACTTGAGATGAGAGGAGTCAGACAGTGAGACACCAGTCTCCTGTCGCCGTCATGCATCTTGATGTTGTCATCCCCGCCGTTGTCACCGTGGTCTTTTGGTCCTCTGCTTTCGTGGGAATTCGTATCGCTCTTGATGCCTTCAGTCCCTTGCATGTCACGTTGCTTCGCTTTCTAACCGCCTCCGTGGCCTTTGGAGTGTATGCCGCGTTGACGCGGATGCCTCCGCCTAGACGACGGGATATTCCGCGCCTTTTCGGATTGGCTTTCATAGGCATCACTGTCTATCATTCGGCTCTCAACATCGGACAGCAGTCCGTGTCGCCCAATACCGCCAGTCTCATCGTCGCCATCGCGCCGGTCTTTACTGCCGCCATATCGTTTTTCGTACTTGGAGAGCGGCTGAGCGGCTGGGGTTGGCTGGGCATGGCACTCAGCCTGGCCGGTGTCGGAATAATGGTGGGCCTTGGTCACGGCGGCCTTGAACTCACACGGGGGGCTGCATTTGTTCTGCTCTCTTCTCTTTGCGGAGCTGCATTCTTCGTTCTTCAAAAGCCCTTCTTGCAAGTCTACAGGCCCATTCATCTCAACGCCTATGTGACATGGCTGGGAACGCTGCCTTTGCTGTTGGCTGCGGGAGGCCTTGGCAATGCCTTGGCGGTCGCCTCCGTTCGTTCCGTCTTGGCGGTCGTCTATCTCGGCCTTTTTCCCGCAGCCTTGGCCTATGTGACCTGGAGTATGACTCTGTCTCGGATGCACGCCAGCAGGGCCAGCAGTCTGCTCTACCTCAACCCTTCATTGTCAATGATCTTTTCCTATCTTCTATTAGGCGAGTCTCCCTTACCACAAGAGCTACTAGGTGGTTCACTGGCCTTAATCGGCGTGATCATGGTCAACACCTGGGGCAAGAGTACTCGTTCGGTGGCGGAACCCCGACTAACTGCGTCGAGGAACTAAGCCCAGTTTTTCGCGGAAGCGGTTCAAGACGACTTGCGCCGTCCGCTCAGCGCGCTGCGCGCCTTGTGCTAAGATCTCCTCGATTACTCCCGGTTCAGTCAGCTCCTGGTAGCGTTTCTGGATTGGTTCCAGAGTGCTGATGACGACATCGGCCAGATCAGCCTTGAATTTGCCGTATCCGCTTGCGCCGTAGCGGTCGGCGATGGTCTCCAAAGAATCGCCGGAGCAGAGTGAATAGATGACCATCAGATTGGAGATGGCCGGTTTTTCTTCGACATCATAGCGGACCTCACGGCCCGAATCGGTCACGGCCCCTTTGATTTTCTTGGCGATCACCGAAGGCGAGTCCAATAAGGCGATAGAGCTACGATCGTCACCGGATTTGGCCATCTTCTTGGTCGGATCGGTGAGGCTCATGATTCTTCCGCCCGAATCTTTGGGGGGAATGTAGGGTTCGGGTACCTTAAAGACGGGTCCGAAGCGCTGGTTAATCCGCTGTGCCAGGTCGCGCGTCAGTTCAAGGTGTTGTTTTTGATCCTCGCCTACAGGAACTTCATCGGTATCGTAGAGCAGGATGTCAGCCGCCATCAGCACGGGATACGTGAACAAACCGGCTGAGACAGTCTCCCGCCCCTCGGACTTCTCTTTGAACTGGGTCATCCGACGCAACTCACCGATGTAGGTGTTGCATTCCAGAAGCCAGCTCAGTTCGGCGTGAGCGGATACGTGTGATTGGACGAAAACAGTGGCTATGTCGGGATCAATGCCACTGGCAATGAAAAGCCGGGCAATATCCAACGTCCTTCGGTACAGATCCTCCGGGTCTTGGGGAACGGTGATGGCGTGCAAGTCCACCACGCAGAAAAAGCACTCAGCCTCGTGCTGGAAACTCACGAAGTTCCTGATCGCTCCCAGGTAATTGCCCAGAGTGAGCTCTCCGCTCGGTTGAACTCCGGAAAACACACGTTTCATATTGCGTTCTTCCCCCTTGTAATAGTAAACCCGTCAGTAAAGAAAAACCTCGTCCGACATGGGACGAGGCAGATTCGCGGTACCACCCAACTTGGTCGCAAAGCGACCCACTCTGCCAGCACGGGCAGCGGCCCGCACTGTGTTCCTGATAACGGTGGACATCCGGCGCGCGCTACTGACCGTCTTACGGCGTTCACGCTGCTGCTTACAGGGCCATTCCCTTAGGCTTGCGTACCGACCTTCCACCGCCGGTCAGCTCTCTGAGACGCAAGTGACATCCAAGGTACTACTCCTGATCATCGCATTGGTTTTATGTCGTTTGTCCTTGATCTTACTGTACGGTTTGACCGACGTCAAGATTCGACAAGCAATAGGCTGACCCCTGGTATGGCAGGGAATCGGTCCAGCCATGCGGCTGTCGTCATGACTTACTCGTCTTTTGATGCGCCGTCACGGAGCATATTCCGAAGTACCGTCTGCAGAATACCTCCGTTGAGGTAATACTCGATGTCGATAGCGCTGTCAAGACGGAGAATGGCCTCAAAAACGATCATCCGGTCATCTTCTCCCCGTGCCTCAATCCGCACTCGCTGTCGCGGCTGCAGCGGACCTTCTAGGCCACGGATATCAAACACTTCGCGACCGGTCAATCCTAGGGAGGCGACGGACTCACCGGGCAAAAACTGCAACGGTAGAATACCCATGCCCACTAGGTTGGAGCGGTGGATCCGTTCATACGATTCGGCGATCACGGCTTTAACGCCCAACAGATACGGCCCCTTGGCCGCCCAATCACGGGAACTGCCGGTACCGTATTCTTTACCCGCCAGAACCAAAAGAGGGGTTCCTTCCTTTTTGTAGAGCATGGCTGCGTCAAAGACAGACATCTGTTCCCCCGAAGGAAGGTGAGTGGTCCAGCCCCCCTCTCGGTCGGCGAGCGCGTTGCGCAGACGGACGTTGGCGAATGTGCCGCGCATCATTACTTCATGGTTGCCTCGGCGGGAGCCATAGCTGTTGAAATCGCTCGGCCGGATTCCTCTTTCTCTTAGATAGGAAGCGGCCGGGCTGTCAGGAGCGATGGCACCTGCGGGAGAAACATGATCCGTGGTCACCGAATCTCCCAAGACTGCCAGGGCCCTGGCGCCGAGTATGTCTTTTGATCCGGGCGGCTCAACTGACATGTCAGTGAAAAACGGAGGCTCCTGCAGGTAAGTGGAGTCGGCTTCCCACTCATAGACCGCTCCGACGGGAGCTTTGAGATCGCACCAGTTCTTGTCCCCTTCCAGTGCATGAGCGTATATCCGTTGGTACATCTCCGGTTTGATGGCTTGCGCCGCTTCCGTGATTTCAGCGCGGCTGGGCCATAGATCGCGAAGGAAAACCGGCTGGCCTTGAGAATCCACGCCGACGGGATCTCTAGTCAGATCGATGTCCACACGGCCGGCCAGGGCATAGGCGATGACCAGCATCGGTGAGGCAAGGTAGTTGGCCTTGACCATGGGATGCACTCGGCCCTCAAAATTCCGGTTGCCGCTCAACACCGCCGCCACTACGAGGTCATCTTGTTCTATGGCGCTAGCCACTTCCTGCGGCAGGGGACCGCTGTTGCCGATGCAGGTCGTACAGCCGTAGCCGACTACGTGGAAGCCGAGTTGCTCAAGGTGGGGCAGCAAGTTCGTTGCTGCCAGATACTCAGTGACTACGCGCGACCCGGGAGCCAGACTGGTCTTGACGTGTGCAGGGACTTCCATGCCTTTTTCTAGGGCTTTCTTGGCCACCAGCCCGGCACCGATCATGACTGCGGGATTTGAGGTATTCGTGCAGCTCGTTATGGCCGCTATAACCACCGCTCCGTGGTCAAGCTTCTTTTGAGTACTGTCCTGCGATGCCGAAAGAGAACCGGCGAATTGCTTGGCGAAGTCGGACTTCACTTGAGAGAGGGTCAAGCGATCCTGCGGGCGACGAGGCCCGGCTACACTTGGTTCTACCGTACTCATATCCAACGTTACAAGCTCGGAGTATGTCGGTTCAGCACCGTCTTGCGGTCGGAACAGACCCTGTTCCTTGCAGTAAGACTCAACCCGTCGCACCAATCGTTCCGGTCGGCCCGTAGCCCGCAAGTAGGCCAGCACCTCATCATCGACGGCGAAAAAGCCCATGGTTGCACCGTATTCCGGAGCCATATTGGCGATAGTGGCTCGATCGGCGAGCGTTAAGGAGGTCAGACCCGGGCCGAAAAACTCAACGAACTTCTCCACCACGCCTTTTTGACGCAAGATCTGAGTGATTGTCAGCACCAGATCCGTCGCCGTGGCCCCAGGCGGTAGCTCTCCCGTCAATTTGAAACCGACGACCTCAGGTAGACGCATGTAATACGGCTGCCCCAGCATCACCGCCTCGGCTTCGATACCTCCGACACCCCAACCCATGACACCGAGGCCATTGATCATCGTGGTGTGAGAGTCAGTTCCGACCAGGGAGTCCGGATAGGCCGTCAGATGGCCGCCATGTTCTCTGAGTTGAACAACTTCGGTGAGATACTCCAGATTCACCTGATGGATGATGCCAATGCCCGGCGGAACCACGCGCAGCCGGTCGAATGCTCCTTGTGCCCATTTAAGAAAAGTGTAGCGCTCTCGATTGCGCTTGAACTCCAACCCAACGTTCATGTCAGCGCACTGAGGATTGCCGTAGGAGTCGACCTGCAAGGAGTGGTCTATCACCAAGTCAACCGGAATCAGCGGATTGATGCGCTCGGCTGTATCGCCGCCCAGCGCCACAAGTGCGGAACGCATGGCAGCCAAGTCAGCCACGGCCGGAACACCGGTGAAGTCTTGCAGGAGCACCCTGGCTGGCATAAAGGGCACTTCACGCGGCTCCGGGACGTTGGGACGCCATTGGGCTACCGCTCGTACGTCCTCTTCGGTTACGAGACGACCGTCACAGTGTCGCAGGACGTTTTCGAGCAGCACACGTATTGCATACGGTAGACGGGCTATCTGAGTCAGGCCTGCCGTCTCCAAGGCCTCCAAGCGGTAGATGACTACTTGTTCGTCATCCAAACGCATCTGCGATCGCGCGCCAAATGTGTCGAAATGCTCCTTATGCATGCCTGTTGCTCCCACCTCGAGTTTTTTACTAGTCAAACCTTACCACGCACCGATGCGTTTGTACAGAGCATCTACCGACCTGGACTTGCTGTTGCTTTGTCAACCTTCACCTCGAGTAAGTTCGACGGCTAGCCCCCGCCATGACGCTGGTATGCATCCATGGTCGTCTTTTCGCGGTGCGGTCATGATTGTCTGTTCACACAAAAAGCAAGATGAGAATTGACAAATCACAAGAGGGCCGGACGTCAAGAATTGGTAACAACCCTTGCATTGCCGGGCGATTCGGTGTAGATTGGTAACCAACCACGTGATCGGTTATCCTATGGAGCAGCTTGTAGATGATCGTCAAGGAGGCTGTCGAATGACAACGGATCAGTCCCAGAAGCTGGCTTCACTTCGAGTAAGCGGTAAGCAGACCGAAGGAATGCGTACGGATATACGCGTACGTCAGTTTAACCTCGTCATTGACGAACCGGAAAGCCTCGGCGGTACCGATACCGGTGCCAACCCCATGGAGTATGTCCTGGCCGGTCTGGCCGGTTGCGCGTCTGTCATGTTACGCATGATTGCACGAGAGCAAGGTCTCGAATACGAAAGCGCGTCGTTTGACATACGCGGTACACTTGATCTGCGTGGGCTGGAAGGAGTCCCGGGTGTCAGGCGTCATTTCCAGACAGTGACTGGCAAGGTGGAAGTAGTCACCTCTGACGGGGATAAGCTTCAGAAGGTAGCCGAGGCCATCGAGGACCGTTGTCCGGCATACAACATGCTGAAAGACGCCGGTGTGGACATAAAACTTGATTGGATAGCGGTTGCTAAATAAGCTTCATCGATCATCCCGGTCGGCGGTGTCAGTCAAAGATATGCCATCGCCGACCGTCCCGCCTCAACAACGCCTCCGCCTCTTCAGGTCCCCATGTCCCGGCTTCATAGTTGGGAAACCCCGGCTCCGTATCTTGCCAGGTTTTGATAATTGTATCTATGAACCGCCACTGATACTCCACTTCATCCCAACGAGTGAACAAGGTCGTGTCCCCGCGAATGGCATCGGCGATGAGTCGTTCATAGGCTTCCGGTGAGTTGTGCGGGAGCTCGCAGTTCTGGCAAAAATCCATTCTTACGGGCACGACACCTTCTGTCGCGCCCATTTTTTTGGCGTTGAACTGCAAAGCCACGCCCTCTTCCGGCTGCACCTTGATGACCAACAAATTGGGTCGCAGCCGAGGCTCCGTTTCGAAGTACAGCACTCCGGGCATTGACTTGAACTCGATGATCACTTGCGCCGAGCGTCGGGCCAAGCGCTTGCCGGTTCGCAGGTAGAACGGTACCCCCGCCCAGCGAAAATTCTGCACAAACAAGCGCATGGCCACGAAGGTCTCCGTGGTGGATGTAGGCGACACACCCTCTTCATCCCGGTAGCCAACCACGGCGCGGCCCTCGCTCGTGCCGGCCGCATACTGCCCCCTAACGACATTGACACGTATTTCAGAGGGTGTCATCGGCTTGATCGCCTGTAGGACTTTCACCTTCTCATTGCGGATGGCCTGCGCGCTTAGATTCACGGGAGGTTCCATAGCTGTGAGAGTCAACATCTGGAGCAGGTGGTTTTGTACGACATCACGCAAGGCTCCCGCCGTCTCATAGTAACTAACCCGAGTGCCTATACCCTCGGTCTCTGTGACGCTTATTTGCACGTTGTCTATAAAACGGTTATTCCACAAAGGCTCAAACAACGAGTTAGCAAAACGAATGGCCACCAGGTTTTGCAGCATTTCTTTCCCCAGATAATGGTCGATACGGAAAATGTTTTCTTCCGGAAAAAGAGCGGAAATCTTGTCATTCAGCGTCCTGGCGCTTTCCAGATTCCGGCCGAAAGGCTTTTCGACCATCAGTCTTTGCCACGTGTCTGGGCTGTATCTCACCATTCCGTTGGACCGCAGTTGCTCCGTAATGGGACCGAACTGCTCGGGTGCGACGGCTAGGAAATAGACCCGATTGCCTTGGCTCTGTAGAGTCTCTTCCAGTTTGGTCAAAAAAGAGGCCAGTCTGGCAAACCCTGCGGCGTTGGCAAAATCCATGCGAAAGTAATGAAGCATACGGTGGAAACGATCCTTGAACAGCGGTTCTTTGCGCCGGGAAAAGCGAGACACCGATTCGTCAACCATGTTGATGAACGCTTCACGGGTTTCAAATCGACGGCCGGTACCTACGATGGCGAAATCCTCAGGTAGGCGGCCTTCTATCAGCAAATTGTACAGAGCCGGGTACAACTTGCGTTGCGCCAGATCCCCGGTGGCCCCGAAAATGACAAATAGACAGGAATCGAGCACGGTCGTCAGCTTTCCTCCCTCCCGATCGCCCTTTTCCAGTCCGTATGGAAGACTCCGTCTTTGTCAGTGCGCCTGTATGTATGTGCCCCGAAGAAATCCCTCTGCGCTTGAATAAGGTTCGCCGGAAGAACCTCCTTGCGATAGGAGTCGTAGTAGGCGCATGCGGAAGCCAAGCCCGGAACAGGCAGACCGCGAAGAGTCGCCTCTACTACCGTCCGACGCAAGGCTGTCTGGCGTTGGGATACTCTCCGACGGAAGTATTCGTCAACCAAAAGGTTGGGCAGTGATGGCGCCTGCCGGTAGGCTTCCCTGATGCGATCCAAGAATCCGGCACGGATGATACACCCGCCGCGCCAGATGCGAGCCACTTCCCCCAGATCCAAATCCCAGCGGTACTGCGCTGCCGCTTGGCGCATCAGTGCGAATCCTTGCGCATAGGAGCAGATCAGGGCCACATACAAAGCATCGCCCAAAGCGTTTACGTCAATTCCGGATGCCCTTGTCGATTCCGGTCCCGGCAACAAAGCGGCGGCCGCCGCCCTTTCTTGTTTTCGGGCCGAGATGAAGCGAGCCAAGACTGCTTCGGCCATGGTCGGCACCGGTACACCCAGGTCGAGTGCAGCCTCGATGCTCCACTTACCCGTTCCTTTTTGTTCCGCCTGATCGGCGATCATTTCTATTAAGGGGCATCCGGTATGCTCATCGATCACCCCGAGAATGCCTGCAGTGATCTCGACCAGATAAGATCGCAGCTCGCCGCGATTCCACTCCTGGAAAACCTCTCGCATCTGGCTCGCCGATAGCCCGAGCAGTTCCTTCATGAGCATATATATCTCGGCGATCAGCTGCATGTTAGCATACTCAATGCCGTTATGTACCATCTTCACGAAGTGGCCCGCGCCATCGGTGCCCAAGTAGGTACAGCAAGGCTCATCATCTACCTTGGCCGCGATGTCCGTCAAGAGTCCGCTCACGATCTCCCAGGCAGTCCGATCTCCACCGGGCATGATACTCGGACCTTTCAAAGCCCCCTCTTCCCCGCCGGAAATCCCCGCTCCGATGAAGTGAACACCATGGCCGCGGAGCATGGCATCTCTGCGGATGGTGTCGCAGAAGTGGGAGTTGCCCCCGTCCAAAACCACATCATTCGGCGCAAGCAGTGGTATCAGCTCTGCGAGTATCGCGTCGACGGCGCTTCCCGCCTGCACCATTAACATGATCCTCCGGGGACGGTCTAAGAGATCGACAAGATCTCTTAAGGTATAGGCCGGGCGAATCCTTTCGTGCGGTTTATCGGCTACGAAGCGCTCCGTACGCTGCGCGGTGCGATTCCAGACGGCGACAGTATACCCTTTGGAGGCCATGTTCAGCGCCAGATTTTGACCCATGACAGCCAGACCGATTAAGCCGACATCAGCTTTCGCCATAGCGCATTCACCTTCCCTAACCCATGGAGTACCATGGATGGTACGACCCCGCCGAATCGTCGCAGCGATAGCTATGGCACTTTTGTGCCGGATGGTCGGCGGCAGTCCTTTCATTCAAACACTGGACGATGTACGGCGACAGTCGTAAGCGTAGCCGTCGAGGAGTCGCAGCACTCTAAATCACCGTCAGGATGTCATGATCTTTTTTCCCGAAGCCGTTACCATATCAAAGTAGCCGCGTTCGCGAACCATCGCACGGCCTACATGCACGCTCCGGTATCTACCCTTCTCGATCGCCACACAGACCATACTCCGATTTGAAAACCGTTTCGACGTTTTACCGTCTTTGGCTTACTGCGGGGAAAGCCGTGTCTGTCCGCGCGGCACATCGGCCTTTGGGTTCATTACGACCTCGACTCCGCTTTCACCGACACGGGCAGCATCGATCCAGTGCCCCTTGGGATATCCCTGCCTTATGCGGTGTACTTGGTCATGCTTCCGGTGCCAGTCTCCAGTGTGGCAGACCCAGGTCGTCCAAACGCCGTCACAGCTCCCATCGATCAAGTCAAGTGCTCAAGGGATTCGTCGATGGCAGAAACAGGACATCGGGATATGCTGAAAACGGGCGTGCACCGTATCCGGTGCTCCGCCCGTCTTGTTCGCAAGGTGAAAGGTATTTCCCGGTACTGCCAAAGGCCTCCCGGGTGTGCAGGGTTCTTAGTGGATGACGCGGACGTTCTGAGCCTGCGGGCCCTTTTGTCCTTGTGTTACCTCAAACTCAACTGACTGACCTTCCTCCAAGTTGCGATAACCCGTACCCTCAATCGCGCTGTAGTGGACAAATACGTCGCCCGATCCGTCTTCCTTCGAGATAAACCCGTAACCCTTTTCCCCGTTGAACCATTTGACTGTACCGCGCATTAATCTTGCCTCCAAACTGCTCCCCTGAAAGGGGTTTTGCCGGCGGAGTTAATCTCCCGCCATGATTCATCTATTCCCCATTGAGAGGCGAATTCATGCATTGATCCTGCCGAAAATGGCGATTTCCACTTATTTTTTCATATGGATTATCTTCGGCGTCGCTTGACGTTACGAGCCAGGGTAGATGCAGTCACAATCCCCGCCGCCACACTCAGGGCTGCCAATCCGGTCCGAATGGCGATTCGCAGGCCTTCTTGGTCTTGACCTTTGAGGAAGGCCAGCATGGCGAAATAAGCATCTGCGCCCGGAACTAACGGTATAATACCCGGAACAACCAATACCGATACCGGTACGCGCAAACGGCGCGCTCCCCATTCGGCCATAACCGACAGCATGGCCGCGCTGGCGAACGTGGCAGCGAGATGGTTGAATCCCACTCTCTGCGCCGCGCAGTATACGCTTCGCGCCAGAGCCCCGGCCAACCCCGCGGGAGCTATGTTGGAGGCCGGAACCTGAAACAGTACGGCAAATGCCGCGGTACCCAAGAAAGCTACGAGCGTTTCCAGGATCGCCTGCAGTTTAGAACCCTCCCAGTCCCAGTCCCAGGAATACACCTGCTGCCACTCCCACTGCCACGGTCAAAGCCTCAGCAGCGCGGGCTACACCGGAAACCAGCTGTCCGCCCATAACGTCTCTGAGCGAGTTGGTGATCGCAACGCCGGGAACCAAGATCATTATGGCCCCGACCACCGCGTAATCCACCGACATAGCCGGCAATATCCTATGCAGTACGGAAGCGATTGCCGCGGCCAGGAATCCGCCCACCCAGGAGCGAGCGAATGCTCCCCAGCCCCTAGCTCCGATTTCGTTGATAACGGATTGGATCACCAGAC
>LFTP01000345.1:471-675 GCA_001513395.1 Clostridia bacterium DTU080 | reverse complement strand
GGGTTATCCTTTCTGTCTACGGGGACTTGACTTAACCGATGCCCCCACCCGATCCAGCGCCTCCTTTTGCAACGGTGTGGGGGTTGTCATTACGTAAAAAGGCTCAGACTCAGGCATGGCCGGGATCCGTACGGTGTTTCGGGTTATGGTTGCAAGTTCAGCAAGCAAGGTCTGAAAACTATGGACGACTCGGCCATTGCCCCG
>LFTP01000345.1:0-332 GCA_001513395.1 Clostridia bacterium DTU080 | reverse complement strand
GATGTGGCTGCGCACACGTTCTTCCGTCCAGTGGTGGATGGGGCGGATCTTTGGATCAACGGACTTGAGGGTGCGAAAGGCCCTCTCAGCGCGACTGAGGCTTTTATAGCTCAAAACCGCCTCTTCTGAGGTCATCTTCTCTGCGGGCACACTCGTGCGAATAACGTATATGCCGTCAAGGGCGGCCTCTCGCTCGATCGCAGCATGCTTCCGGCAGTAGCTGAATCGTCCTTCATCAATGTCTATCTGAAAGTGCTTTCCCACCTTGTACTTGTTAAGCACGCGTCCGACTGCCATCCCGATCTTCTCTTTGCGCAGCAAACGACCGGCGG
>LFTP01000218.1 GCA_001513395.1 Clostridia bacterium DTU080 | reverse complement strand
CTTGGCAAAACGTTGAGGCGCATCGGCGGGCAGACCGATATACTCATCGAGGTGGAAGGCCGTAACCCGAGACCAATCGATGCCCTCCGCCGCCGTCAGCGCATCCAGGAACTCATTCTGTGACGGTGCGGCGGCGAACACCATGCTCACACGCTCTTGCGATTTCAGCAAGGAGCGTATCTTCTCGGCCACCGCCCGACCGGCGGCCGCACCCATATCCTGCCGAGTCTCGTAGACTATGACCTGCAACTTGTCCGCCATGCGCGTCGCTACACGCTTAAGACCGTTTGCCATCTGCCTACTCCCCTTCTTTTGGATGATCTTGCCTCATTGCCTTCGTCACCGAGCTGCCAAGTCCCTGCCAACTTGGCTCGCCCCCACATATTCGATAAGATGGAAGGGCACGGCTCTAGGCTCGAACCCGCAAAAGCACAGTAAAAGGCAGTGAGAGCTATGTATAGCATTCCCACGAAAGTCGGCAAGCTGGTCTCCGTTGACCGGGATCAAAGCCGATGGAACCTGATCTCCGATACTCCGGTTCCCATTACTCCGCAGTTTTTTGCCAGTAGGGCCATTGTGGAGACACTTGAACAAGACCTACTCGTCCAGGTACTGGAGACGGCGCAGATTCCCAATCTCACCCACCTGGGCTATACGGCAGATGCTCACCTCGGTCGCGGTACGGCAATCGGCACCACTATGGTGGCCAAACTCAATCAAAACCCCATGATCTCCGCCTCGACCGTCGGTGTCGACATCGGCTGTGGGGTGAGTGTACAGCTCACTCCGCTGCAAGCTGAGGATCTCCACGATCAGCCCACGATCCGCTCCTGGATGAAAATCGTCGAAAAAGCCGTGAGGCCCGGGGAAGGGCAAAAAAGCCCCTACAAGCTGCACAACGACGAGCTTTGGGACGCGGCCGTAGCCGGTCCGGCCGGTGTACGCGGTGAGTTGGCCAACATGCTGCAAGCGGATGATGAAATCCCCTACATCGAAGACGGTCACCTGCACGCCGTCAGGGTAGCCACCTCGACGACCGGCCTGAAGCTCAAGGATCCCAAAAAACACATCAGCGACCGGGCCTGGGAACGCACCTATACCACCGTCGGCACTCTGGGCGGAGGCAATCACTTCCTCGAACTGCAGATTGTCAGAATCGTTCCGGGCATGGAGGATCTGGCCCGCACTTGGGGCCTGCATGACGGTCAAGTAGTCGTCATGCTGCACAGCGGCTCCAGAGGCGGCGGCCATCAGATCGCTCAAGAGTACGAGAAGCTGATGTTGGCCGAGATGCAGGCCCGCTCCTTGCCGCGTCCGAACCCGGAAGTGGCCTACATACCCTTGCATACACCCTTAGGCGCCGCCTACATGATGGCTCAAGCCTTCGCCCTCAACGTCAGCCGGCTCAATCGCATGTTGATGCGCAGGGCCATCCGTCAGGCATTTGACGAGATCTACGGGGTGAAACCGGCGGATGTCAGACTCCTGTATGACATCGCGCACAACTTCTGTGCCAGCGAAGAACACAACGGTCAGCGATATATCGTGCACCGTAAGGGAGCGACAAAGGCTCTTCCGGCCGGTCACATGGGCAATGTGCCCAGCTATCGCTCCACCGGCCATCCGGTGATCATACCCGGAAGCATGGGAGCTCGCTCGCGTAGCTATATCCTCGTCGGACTGCCCAGCGGACTGGTCAATTACTACACCGTCAACCACGGCGCAGGCCGCACTATGTCACGCAATCAGGCCCGGCGGGAGATCACCATAGAAGAATTTGAAGCCAGCCTCACGTACACGGAAGAAGAGCTTTCGGAACTTCCGTTTTCGCTGCCCGTCAACCAGGTGATGCTCAACAAGCGCGATCTCAAGCAGGTTATCGACGAGGCACCAAGTGCCTACAAGGAGTCCAAAGAGATCATCGACTCCGTCGTTAACGCCGGTTTGGCCAAAGTCGTCGCCGAATGCCTGCCGATCGCCTGCATCAAAGGATAAGCACCTTAGCCGCTCAGCACCCGGCCAAAAAGCGCGCTCCCTGGAGAATGCCCAGCTGTCTGTCAGCCAGCGAATCCGTGAAGTTGACATCCTCCAACTCGATGCTTACGCAACCTTGGTAGCCCGCTTCTTGCAGAATGCGAAAGGCCTCCGTCCAGCGCACCACACCGTGGCCCGGGATGGCGTAGCGCCAGATGACGCTGCCATAGCGAATCGGTTTGGCAAACGTAGGCGGTTGCTCGATGCCGAATTCATAGAAGTTCTCCGTGAGCAAGACGGTGTCCTTACCGTGAATGTGAACCACTCTTGACGCAAACTCTTCCAAGAATCTTAGGTAATCTATTCTCATACGCACTAGGTGTGACGGATCGAAATTGATGCCGATCACGGACGAGGGGACTTCTTTGAAGAAGGCTCGCAGCGTCTCCGGAGTGCAACACAGAGCCCCCGGGGCGGGATAGCCTTCGATTGAGATACGCGCTCTGGCTTCCTCAAGTGCGGGGACCAGGGCGCTGTAGCTTTCGACCATAAACTCGAAATTCTTGGCTCTGGGCAGGCTAGGATCTTCGGGAGCCATGACCACCAGATAGTTTATGGGACCGTGCACGGCGTTGTTGCGGATAAACTCTGCCTTGGACGCTACGGCCTCGGTCCGCTTGCCGGAATCAGCGCTGATCAGCTCTCTCCAACCCGGCAAATCGATGGTGCCGATGCGCAAACCTGCCGCCTGAACGGCCGGGATCTCTTCGGCGGCGATGCCATCGATGACCTCCAAATCGTGCTCCTTGGCCCAAGCGATCACGGCATCGATCTGCTTGATGTCACGCAATCCACCGCGGATGAAACCGATCGGAAAACCACCGGTTCGTGTTTTCATTCTCGCCTCAACCCCCACTTGTGTGATATCACAGCCAGCGGTCAAACCAACTGTAGGCAGCTTCATTGGCCTCAACGGTCGGTGTATGTCCGGAGCGATGGTTGAACATCCCGATGCGATCAGAAGCTCCGTAGAAGCTGTAGACCTCCTGAGCACTGTTCAGATAGGGCCAACTGCGATCGCCATCGGCATCTTCACCGGCGATCAACAAAAAGGCCCTCGGTGCCATTAAAGCCAACAGCTGATGGTGATCCAAAGGAAAGTCCGGTTTGCGAATCTCCGGACCCAGATACCACGGAGCGTCCCAATTGGAAAAAGAAAGCCCGATTCCCAGATCGGAGCCCACCACGACTTTGTAACGGGTGTCAAATGCCCCGGCATACAGAGCCATCTTGCCTCCCAGAGAATGGCCCATACAGCCGATGCGCTCCGGATCCACAAATTCCGTGCTGACAAGATAATCCACACAACGCGAAGCATCCCAAACCACCCGGCCCAATCCCTTCCATCCGGGGAACTTGCGTTGGAAAAGCTTCACGCTGCGTGCGTAGCGATTCTGCAGTCCCGTACCGTCGGCACCGACGAGCTCAACGTAGCCCTCATAAACCCAGCGCTGCACGAAGGCTACATAGCCGCGTTCGACGAGATGACGGGCGAAGTGCCGAGTCTCCAGTCCGGGTTTCCAGCGCGGACTGCCCAGGTTGTGCCCTGCCGGCACATCCACGTCATAGTAAAAGACCACCACTGCCGGCAGTCTTTTGCGATTGCGATTCTTGGGCACCATGAGATAACACTGTTCGAAGTATCCAGGCTCCATCTGCAGATATATAACTCTTCCCGTATATGTTCCGAAATCCTCTTCGCTCTTCAGCTGAGGATCCAGCGGCAGATCGACAAACGGCGATGTCCCCAAATACTCCAGCCAAGATCTCTCGATCGCGGCCCGTTGCCGCTCCCACGACTCTTTCGAACTGATCAGTGTCCCGTCGGATGTTGTCAGTAGCGGCAGGTGATCGACCTTCTTCTCCCGCTACTCACCGGGTGCTGTCGTTTGGATCTGCATCGTCCGGTCAGCCTCCTTTTTGAATCACGGCAGCTCCAGCTTTC
>LFTP01000125.1 GCA_001513395.1 Clostridia bacterium DTU080 | reverse complement strand
CCCGCCTATACCCGCCCCGTGAACCACGGTGGCAATGGTTCGCACATTACCTTTTGCAGCCGCCTTAACTGAGGTCGCGGTGACCTGGCGTACCCGTTCGGGGTTAAACTCCTCGCTTTTGCCCAGCCCGACAACCACTACCTTTCGATACGGGGTTCCCGAAGCCAAGTGAATGACAGCCGTTTCGTTGAGTTCGCCCTTCAGCTCGCCGTTTTCGATTAACCTGCTGATCAGGCCTCCGATTTGACGGTCAACCGCCCCGGTGGCTCCTCCGGGTTCTTTGACCCCTTCGAACAGATTTACGATGATGGCATCGACCTGCGCCTCTGCGATATTGCAAACCTTGACATGCACTTTCATCCCTGCCACCCCCATCTACTGTAACCTCATGCGAATATATGACGGCGGACTCACCTACCGTCCGACATCCGGCCGTTTCCGAGAACCTCGCCGAAGCGGCCAACCAAAGATCTCTTCGTCTCCGCAGACGTATTTCCCTTGCCGGTGCGGCCCTGTTTCAAGTTGGGTCACGTTCCGCAAAACGTCCTATACGGCTGGGCCGACGGACTCGGCGATACGGCGTACTCATCTTGTTCAGGCGAGTAAGCGAAAGGCGTGGCCAGGACGGTCAAAAAGCGCTCCATGACACTGAAATTCCCTTCAGCCACTGCGGCTGACAAGACCTCTTCCACTCGGTGGTTACGCGGAATGATGGCCGGATTGGCTTTTCTCATCAACTCCGACGGAGTCGGCGAGGAAGGTTGCCGACTCAAACGAGCCCGCCAGCGCTCAAACCAACTCTCCCAGGCATCGGTTCCGTACATGGGCACCTCTTCAGATCGCTCCAAAGTAAGGGCCCGAAAGGTGTTGGTGTAGTCAGCCCGGTGGCGATGCATCAGTTCAAGGAGCTCTTCGATGAGTTGCTCATCTTCTTTTTCGTCATTGCTTATGCCGAGTTTGGCCCGCATGCCGCTCAACCAATGTCGTCGGTAGATGTTCGAAAACTCATCGATCAATCCTTGGGCCTTCTCCGTCGCCGCTTCCCTGTCCTCATCCAGCAGCGGCAACAAGGTCTCGGCAAAACGGGCCAGATTCCATCCGGCCACAACAGGCTGATTCCCATAGGCATAGCGCCCCCGCACGTCAATGGAGCTAAACACCGTTGCCGGATCATAGACATCCATGAACGCACAAGGTCCGTAGTCTATGGTCTCGCCGCTAATGGTCATGTTGTCCGTATTCATCACGCCGTGGACAAAGCCCACCAACTGCCACTTGGCGACCAACTCCGCTTGTCTGTGTATCACGCCCTCCAGCAATCGCAAGTAACGATCAGGGTGGTGAGGGTCTACCTCAGGATAATGTCGCTGCAGGCAATAGTCGGCTAAGGTCCGCAGATCTTCATATGTACCCCACACACGGGCATACTGAAAAGTGCCGACACGCACATGACCGGCCGCTACGCGAGTCAGAACCGCCCCGGGCAGCAGCGTTTCCCGGGCCACAATCTCTCCCGTAGTCACCACCGCCAGGCTGCGCGTAGTCGGAATCCCCAGCCCGTGCATGGCCTCGCTGATGATATATTCCCTAAGCATCGGTCCCAACGTGGCTCGACCGTCACCGGCTCGGGAATAAGGAGTTCGGCCTGATCCCTTCAGCTGAATGTCATATCTTTTCCCCTCAGGGGTGATCTGCTCTCCGAGCAGGATGGCCCGACCATCCCCAAGCATCGTGAAATGGCCGAACTGATGTCCCGCATAAGCCTGCGCCAGGGGTGCCGCCCCGTCCGGCACGTGATTGCCCGCAAACACCGCGGCGCCATAGTCAGCGCGCAAGACATCGGCATTGAGGCCCAGCTCCTCGGCCAAAGCGTCGTTGAACGCCACCAACTTAGGGGCGGCTACGGGGACCGGATCAAGACGTGAGAAAAACAGCTCCGGCAGCCGAGCATAGCTGTTGTCAAAATACCATCCCGCTTCCATCTTGTGCATCACTCCTCATGGGTGGTTTGCCTCATCCGACGCCGATAGATGTACGGTGACAAGAAGCGTTCCCTGCGGAGCGTTTTAGATGCCATCAACTCCTTAATATAAAGGGATTGGCTGTTAAATCCCGAAATTGTTTACTGTATACTTCGTCTGTGCTTTTGTCAGGTATATGTCGTGTCGCTTAACACCTAAGAAGGGAGCCTTGACCGTGCGAAAAGTAAAAGCTGGCTGCTTGTTAGCGATCGTACTGCTCATTGTGATGCTCGCCGGTGCCATCAGTACCGGTAAGACCGTAGAGATCACCTTGTTCGGTATGCCCCACGCCAACAACCCCGAGTGGAACGAAGCCGGAGTCGAGATGTGGAAGGAGATGTATCCGCAGTATCAGGATGTTCGGGTCTCCATCATCAGCGAAGGATCGGCTAAACTTGTGACCATGGTTGCCGCGGGCACTCCGCCGGACATCATCCACGCCAGCAGTTCGACCATCCCCTCGTACGTCTACAACGGTTTTCTGCAAGACATCTCGCCTTTGATACAAAAAGACAGGGATTTCAACATCGGTTCCTACATCCCCAGTACGATCGACACGCTGCGCTACAAACAGGGCCTGTACGGATTGCCGCGGGCCTGGTCAGCCGTGGCTACGATGTACAACGCTGATTTGCTCGAAGTTCGCGGTATTGCCACTCCGGATCCGGATTGGACTTGGGATGACCTGATCGTTTTAACCAAAAAGGCGACCTTCGACAGTGACGGAGACGGTCACGTCGACTACTTCGGTTTTTCCGACACCTGGACCCACCATCATCGCTGGCCCACCTGGGTATGGGGAGCCGGGGGCGATCTGTACAGCCCGGATATGCGGACCGCCACGCTGAACAGCGAAAACGCCATCAGAGGTTTTGAGTTCATGACCGATCTTTACATCACCCATAACGTAGCCCCAAAGGTGGTCGGGGGCCAGCTGGCGGAGCCGGGAATCACCAGTACCCAGTCGGGGCACAACATCCATTCGGATCTTTTCAACCGTGGTCGGATAGCCTTCTTCAATACCACTCGTTTCAGCCGTCCGGTCACCGACCTTTTCCGCTTCGGAGTTCTGCTTTTGCCCAAAGGGCCGGTAAGCAGAACCAGCGTCATGGTCGCTGACTACTATGGTATCACCCCTTTCTGTGAAGAAATCGACACTGTCTGGCATCTGGTCAAGACCCTCACCTCGCCGGCCGGATACGAAGTGGCCAGAGACCCCTCCAAGATGTATTACTGGGCACTGTCGCCGCACACCAAACAAGCCCGTGATACTCTCCTGGCCCCCGACGTACCAGACATCCAAGCGATAAACTGGGTGATCGTCGCCGAAGATGCCCGCCGAGCAGAGACCAACCATCCGGCGGCCGGCAGCTTCACCATTGATTTCAATGCCATCATTAACACCACTATGTCCGTACGGCAAGCCCTCAATGTGGCCGTCGAACAGCAAAACGCCAGACTGGCGGAGTTGTGGGCCAAAAAGCCCTGGTAGCCTCGATCAACCGGACAGCCGACGAGTGCCGAGCAGGCGCCGGCTGTCCGATCCGACGGCCATCTTGCCACTTCCTTCTGAGAGCGTCTGCCTTCAGCTGCGGACGCTCTTAGAAATATCCGACTCCCACCGATTTGCATCACCGCAAGACCAAAAACACCATGGGTTTTCGGGTTGACGCGACCGGCATGCAGATAGACCGGATGTTTTGCCATAAAAAAGGAAAGTGCTCAGCGGCCCTTGAATTTACTGTTAAATGTAGCCTGTGAAAGTCCGATTCCCAAATGCGGAGGTGGTCTTTAGTGCAGCGAAAACGCTTTGTGAAAGACAATAAGACAAACCGAAAACTTGCCGCCTTTTTGACGGTCCTTTTGTTTTCACTCCTTGCTATGATCCCCGTGTCCGCCGAAGAACTCGAGGAAGGAGCGGTGCCGGTCGAGACACTGGAGGACATAGAGGCCTGGAAAATCCAGACAGGCTCGCTACAGGTGGTGACCGACGAAGACGGAACCAAGGCCATGCTTTGGACTATCGACAAGGTCGGAAGATTCGTCTTATACCGCATGGACGGCTATGATGTCGATGTAGAGGCGGCCGATTTCGGTTGGATCGCCTTCGAGTATAAGGTCGTGGGCGGAAGTCCCACATTGATGGAGTTCAAATTGCAAGATTACCCGCTTTACGGCGGAATGCAAGCCCAATGGGTGGTCGCGAAACCGCCGCTTGTCGATCAGTGGGTTCCGGTAGTTTTGCCGTTGCGCCAGCCAAACGCCGATAATTGGGGTGAAAGAAACGAAGATCGCCAAGCAGTCTTCCTCTTGCTGACGACGACAGAACCGAACGCTGAGTTTTACATCCGCAAACTCCGTTTTGTACCCTCGGAATCCATCACACCTCGCAGTGCCACAGGAGAGCGCATCATGTACACTGAACCGGTTGATCACATCCCATCAGAGCGTCGATACGTCTTTGCCACCGAGGCCCAACTGGAGCGGGCCCGTCAGCGCATCGAAGAGTTCAACTGGGCCCGGGTTTTGTTTCACCGCCTTCAAGGTGAGGCCGACGCTTGGCTGAAAGATCCTTTAAGCGTGCCGGAAGGTCCGACTGCCTACGGCCACGACTACGTCGATCCGCGCTACGGCACGCGCCTGGTATACGATCCGAAGCGACCGCACGAGCACCGCAGCCCCGTTGATGACACGTACTTCACCGGAGAGCCCTACGACGGGGTGTGGCGCTCCATCACACACGATCGGATTTCCGCCGCCGCTCAGACGCTTGCTTTGGTTTACGCCCTCACGGGAGAGACCAAATACGGTGAGGCCGCAGCGACCATACTGTGCGACTACGCAGACCTCTATCCCCGGATGGAAATCAAGGGCCGCGGCGGTTCAGTGGAGCAATTCGTGGGTAAGGGCCGAGTACACGTGCAGGCTTTGGATGAAGCGGTCTGGATTCTACCCCTGGCCCGGGCGTATGATCTGATCCGGGATACATCTTTGCTCACTCCCGAACAGCAAAAGAGCATAGAAACCAACCTTTTCCGCACGGCGGCCGATCTTCTCAAACCGCAAACCTGGATCAGCTTGAGCAACATCCACGCCTGGCAAAACGCGGCCCTGACCACGGTCGGCTTGTTGCTCAACGATGAATCCCTGGTCCGCTATGCCCTATCAAACTGGTACTCAGGCTTTGAGCAACAGCTGCTGGGCATCCGCAGAGACGGCCTATGGTGGGAAGGTTCCACGGGATATCACTTCTACACTCTGAATGCCTTTAAGAACCTGTTGATGAGCCTGTTGGCGGCGGATTATCCCATCGGCGATCTCAGCCCCATAAAAGCCATGTTTGAGGCACCTTTGGGTCTTCTCGATCCGGAGCTTAATCTGCCTGCCATCAACGACAGCGGCGGGGGAAGCATCCTCAGCAGCAGTAACCTGGCGATGTATGAGTTCGCTTACGCTGTCTTCGGTGAACCCAAATTCCTCAACCTGTTGAACTTGGCCTATCGGTATATGGGCAAGCAGCGCAACAGCATCGAAGCCTTGTTGTACGGACCCGATGACATCCGTCCGGCAACACCCGTCGTCGATGTGGGCAACCGCAACAGCCTCCTCTATGACGCCTCGGGTCTGGCGGCCCTGCGAGTCGGTCGCAACTATGTGCTGTTCAAGTACGGTCCTCACAGCGGCCCCCACGGACATGCCGATAAACTCTCGTTCTCTTTGTACTCCCGAGGAAAGCTGATCTCACCGGACCTGGGTTCCCCCTCCTACGGAGCTTCGCTGTACGGAACGTGGTACAAACAGACACTGGCTCACAACACCGTGGCCGTAGACGGACAATCACAGCGCAACTCCATGGGCGGCCGACTCGACTGGTGGGAAGAAAGCCGTGATTTCGCCGGTGCGGCGGCCACCGTCAGCGATGTCTATCCGGGTCTGAAACATCAAAGAAGCGTAGCGTTGACGGCCAATCGGTTGATCGTCGTTGACCGACTGGAGTCGGACACCGAGCGCGTCTACGACTGGGTCTACCGCAACACGGGTAGGCTGAGCGTCACGACTGAAGACGAAGGTGAATCAGTCGAGCTCAAGGCCTCCTCCGCGGCCTACGGCTGCCTGCAGAATGTGGTGGCCTATGAATATGACCAAGGGCAAACCGTTCATGCGGCGTGGAATGACGGCGGCATAGAAGTCCACCTGCGCGTGGCGACCGGCGCTCCCTATACGCTGCTCACGGCGGCCGGTCCCGCGGTCTCACCCGCCGAAACCATGGATATGGTGCTCGTCAGACAGCAGGCCTCCAAGGCATGGTATGTAGCCGTCTTTGATCTCGACAGCACACCCTCCGTGGAGACGGTACGGGTGGAAGAGCGAGAAGACGATCTGCGCATTTTTGTCGAAACCCGTCATGGACTCGAGATCTATGACGTTAGATCGGGAGTCATCACTCCTGGAGCATAAAAAATGAACGAGGTGATTGGACCAATGAACATCCGTCGTCGCAAAAAAGGCTTTCTGCTGCAGTGTTTATTGATTGCGAGCTTGATGGTGACAGCCATCTCGCCGTCATTTGCCGCTCAAGCCAGACTCTCTTTAGCCTTTGCCGGCACTTACGAGATGAACGAAGGGATCGTCCAAGCGGCGCGAGCCTTCGAACAAGCCAACCCGGATATAGCCATTGAGCTTCTGCCCACTGCCAGCGGACGCGCCTACTACGACCGTCTGACGGTAATGGCCGTCGGGGGCACCGCTCCTGATGTGGCCCTGGTTGCTTATCAGTTCTTGCCGCCCTTTATTGACATGGGCGTGTTGATCGACCTCAAGCCCTTCTTGGATCGGCCCGGCGGTTTGCGCGAACGGGATTTTGTGCCCATCGTCTTGGAGTCACTGTCCTTTGACGGAAAACTGTATGCCATTCCCAGAGACTTCACTCCCGTGTCGATGTACATCAATGTCGATATGCTGGACAAGACCGGTGTGCCCGTTCCGGACCCACTGGTCCCGCTTACGACGGACGGGTATCTCGAGTTGGGACGTCGCGTCACCCGAGACCTCAATGGCGACGGAATATTCGACCAATTTGTAGCGGCCAGTTTCCCGTGGTCGGCGACCGTGCAGATCTTCGGCGGTCAGCTGTGGGATCATTATCGCAACCCGACAAGATCGACGGCTAACGATCCCAATGTCATGGAAGCCTTCGAGTGGGTACGCGACCTGCGTCTGCTGCATCAGGTTATCCCGCCCTTCGGGCAATCAGCCTCGTTCCACAGCGGACAAGCGGCAACCTACTTCAGCGGTCGCTATGAAGTACCCAATTTACGCGGTACTGCCGAATTCACGTGGGATGTACGCCCGTTCCCCGTGGAAAAGGTAAGACGACCTGAACACGGAGGCTCCGGATGGATGGCCTTTGATACGGGCGCTGATCCCGATGTACTGTGGAAGTTCCTGTCATGGCTGGGCGGTCCCGAAGGTCAGACCATCGAGATGGCTTCCGGGCGAATCGTCCCCGCTTTGCTACCGCTCTTGCGTTCGACGAGATTCCTGAATGACACCCCGCCGCAAAACCAGCAGGTCTGGTTGGAGGACATGCAAAGAGCGGCCCGACCGATCTTTCTGAAGTGGCAAAGCTCCATAGATGCCATCAACCCCTTGGTCAATCAGTTCATGCGAGGCGGAGTCAGCAGCCAGTGGCTGGTCACCGAGATGGAGCGCATCTTGAACGGCGTACTGGCAGACTAAACGGCCATGGAATAGGAGGCGGGATCACTCCCGCCTCCTAGCGCATCTCCGGTCATACTGTGCCGTACCGCGGCGGTTCATGTGGCGCTTCCGGAAGCGTTGATACCAATTGAGCAGCGACACGAGTCCAAGTGCACAGAAGAGAGAGTTCTTGAGGGCTTCGTTCGTCTGTGAGGCTCCCGCATTCCACTCGGAGCCTCGTCCGTTTCCCGATGGGGCCCGCAGGAGACATCCACACCCAAGTAAAGGCGCCATACCTGGTGCACAAATACATCGAGTAGGGTGACGCTCGCTGATCAGGCGAGCGTCAGCCCTCTCACAGAACCGTAC
>LFTP01000132.1 GCA_001513395.1 Clostridia bacterium DTU080 | reverse complement strand
GAACAAGACAAAGACAAAAACGATAGCTAAAAACAGAATACCGGTTAGAAAGATCTCTGGCATGCCCTACGCCTCCGTTTCCCGGATCTCCCGCACAACGATACGCGAACCTTGTACGGACACTACCTCTACACGCTGACCGGCGGGAATCCAAGTTCCATCCGACACGGCGTCAATCCGGCGCCCTTCAATCTCTATGATTCCCGACGGTCTCAGTACACTGTAAGTCACGGCTTCCTTGCCCAACAAGTCCGAGTATTCCCCTGCCGCTACATAACCTTCCTCAGCTTCCTGGCGTTTGCCCAAGACCACCCGCGCCCAAGGTCCTTTGCCGCCTTGGGCCAGGCGCCTCAACAACCACCATCCGGCCGCTACGGTCAATACTCCCGCGAGGACAATGGCTCGCAAGGCGGTCTGTGGATCGGGGAAGGCAAAGAACAACCCGGTCAGTATGGCCGCTATACCGGTCAACCCCACAACCCCGAACCCGGGTAACACAAACAACTCAACCGCCAACAAGACAAGACCGACCATGAAGAGCAAAACGACTTCCCATCCCACAAGACCCACAACCAGACGTCCTCCAAAAAACAAGATAAATGCCGCCAGGGAGGCGATCCCAGGTAATCCCCATCCCGGTGTGAATATTTCGACTAAAAGGCCTATTGCTGCCACGGCCAGCAACAGTCCTCCGACGGTAGCATTGGTCAGAATGCGAGCCGCTTTTTCCCCCCAGTTCATCGGCACGTCGATCAGAGAGTGTTCGCCCTCAAAAAACGAACGGACGACGGCTTCGCGTGTGGGGGCCACCAGATCGGTGAACCCCAATCTCTCTGCCTCGCCCACTCTCAGCGTCAGGATCTCTCCTTCTCGCACGACTCCGGGAATGACAACCCGAGCATCGACCATGGCGGCCGCAATCATGGGATCGCGATCAAAAAGCTCTGCCGTGGCCTCAAACTCCCCGCGCCATGCGGATACGGTCTTCGGGTCACTGGGCAGCGGCTCGGCGGCACCGATGCTGCTGCCGGGAGCCATGGCCATCTTCTTTCCGGCTAACGCGATCAAGGCTCCTGCAGACCACGCCCGCCTGGCAACAAAGGTGCACACCGGGGCATTGGATGAGACAAGACAATCCCGCATCTGTATGGCCGCATCTATGCGTCCGCCCCAGGTATCGATCTCGACCAATACTCCGGCGCCGTCTTCGGCGGCTTCAGCCACCCCGCGACATATATAAGCCGAGGCGCCGTGCTCGATCGGTCCTTTTACCGAAAGGACATAGATCGGCTTGACCGTATCAGTCATCGCTGACATCGCCCACAGATTGAGAACAATCAGCAATAGCACGGTACATCTCACTGACCATCTCATATGCCCACATCCTTTGTGCTTCCCTAGACAGAAAGGCCACCCGTAAAGAAAAAGGGTGGCCTGCCATCACATCCCATACCCGGCACTCGCTCGTCAGGAATCTCTGCGAGATCTTCTCATAGCACGTTTGCGTGCGGCTTCCGCCTTTTTCTTTCTCTTTACGCTCGGTTTATCATAAACCTCGTGCTTACGAGCATCAGCCAGTACTCCTGATCTGCGACAAGACTGTTTGAAGCGTCGCAAAGCGCGGTCGAGGGATTCATTTTTACCGACACGAACCTCTGCCACTACGATCCCTCCTTTCGCGCCCGACTCTTGCGTTCACGGCCCTTTGGGATCTCACGACTTACAACGTTCAGCATATACGGCCGCCGTGCGAATATCAACTGCGAATCATCCCGGGGGCCAACCTAAGCGACGACCGCCCAGCACATGAAAATGAATGTGCTGCACGCTCTGCTGAGCATCAGGACCGCAGTTGTTGACCACACGGTAACCGCTGGCCTGAATGTCCAGCTTCTCCGCAACTTCTTTGGCGGCCTTCAGTATTTCTCCCAAAAGAGCGACGTCATCTGCAGAACTCGCCGCGAGCGAAGCAATATGCTTGCGAGGGATGACTACCACGTGCACGGGTGCTTGAGGATTGATGTCCCGAAAAGCCACGATCTGTTCGTTCTCGTGGACAATGTCAGCGGGTACTTCTTCCTTTGCTATGCGGCAAAAAATGCAATCATGCTCTGCCATCGTTCGATCTCACTTCCTCATGTCGCGAGCATGTCGCGGCATGCGACAGGCCTCGTGATACGCCTAATCTCCTTTCGCCGGAAAAGTACAGCCTCCTGCCTGATGTTGGTTTTTCCCCATATTTCTGTTACACTTTTTCAGTATCGGCATCTCATTGGCCCTTAGTCCGTCAGAAAAGGCGACCGCGGCCACGACTTCCACCATGGCTCCGGGCTCGGTGATCCGTCCGGCCGGCATATGCACCCGTACATAGGTATCAGTAAGCCCCTGCATGTAGTTCGCATATTTGTCGGACGGAGCTTCAATAAGCACCTCGAGCGGCTTGCCGACAAGCGTTTGATGATACGACAAGGCCAGTGTGTCGCTCAGCTCCAGCAGGCGTTGCGCCCGCGCTTTTTTGACCGCCGCCTCTACCTGGCCTTCCATCGTCGCCGCCCGGGTCCCGCGCCGCCTTGAATAAGGAAAGACGTGAATCTTGCTGAAACCTATAGCCCGGCAAAACTCATAGGTGGCCTGAAAGTCCGCCTCCGTCTCCCCGGGAAAGCCGACGATTATATCGGTCGTGATGGCAATACCCGGCAGGGCGCCGCGCAGTCGCTCCACCAATCGGAAGTAATCCGCCGTTGTGTTTCGCCGTCTCATGGCCCGCAGTATGGCATCATCGCCCGCTTGAGCGGGAATATGCAAATGTCTGCATATGCGAGGATTGCCCGCTATGACTTCGATCAGCTCGTCGCTGATCTCATGAGGATCAAGCGAACTCAACCGTAGACGCAGCAATCCCGGTATACTTCCCACAGCCCGTACGAGATCCACGACGGTGATCGGAGGATCCAAATCCGCGCCGTACGCTCCCAAATGAACCCCGGTCAGCACAATCTCCCCGTAGCCTTCCGCAACCAGATCCTGGGCTTCCTGAAGCACATGGTGTAAAAGGCGGCTGCGACTGCGTCCTCGAAGGCGCGGAATAACACAGTATGAGCAAAACTCATCACAGCCGTCTTGGACCTTGATCACGGCGCGGGCTTTCCCTTCAATATGAGTGGCCGGGATCTCTTCATAGTCGCGGCTCCGACCTACTCTGCTCACGGCGTTAACGGGTTGACCGGTGACCATAACTTCTTCCACCAAATCTACAATCCGCCGTCTGCCGTCAGTGCCGACTACAACATCTACCCCCGGAATGCCGGCCACCTCTTCAGCCGCCTCCTGAGTATGACATCCCATGGCCACCACTATGGCCTGCGGATTGCGTCGGATGGCACGCCGAATCATCTGACGCGATTTTCGCGCCCCGGTGCTGGTAACACTGCAGGTGTTTATGACATAAACGTCAGCTTCTTCATCAAAGCCGACAATCCGATAGCCGCGCCGGCGAAACATACCCGCCACGGCTTGAGTCTCATACGCGTTAACCTTACACCCCAGTGTCATAAAGGCTGCTCGTTTG
>LFTP01000322.1 GCA_001513395.1 Clostridia bacterium DTU080 | reverse complement strand
TTGTTGATGAAACCTGAAGCCTCGGCGTAGGAACGCTGCAATTCTCGCAAGAGGGGGACGCGCAGTGTCCTTCGCATCCAGTCTCTCACGTTCTCTCTGTCAACAGCCCAAAATTTCACCCACTGCCAGGTTAATTCCGGGTCAGTAGTGGTGGCAAGAATATGCGGCCCTTGAGGCTGAGATAGGGCAGCGCGATACATCGGGCCCTTTGGCTGCAAGTAGAAGTCGAAGTCATAGTCTAAGAAGTCGGGGTAAGCACCGATAGTGCCGCTCGAGTCGACGAAAACCATCGCCGAGCCCCCAACGTATATCATGTACTCTCTGAAGTTGGACACTCTAAAATGCGGACAGAGACCTTCTCGGAAGATCGTGCCCACGAATTCTACCGCCTTACGCACCGGATCGGAGGTCCACAGGCTCTTAGTAGGCAGATATGGATTGTCGTAGAACTTGCCGCCGGCCTGATGAGTCCCGCTTTGCCACATGCTCATGGCCCGATCGATGCCATAGACGTCAACAATGCCGTCGCCGTCTTTGTCATAGGTGAGTTTGCGACCAGCGGCCAGTACGGTATCCCAAGTCCAGTTTTCACCCAGCTCATCAGGAGTGGCCACACCTCTGGCACGGAAGAGATCCCTGTTGTAAATCGTATGTTGGGGTGCGATCGAGAACGGCAAAGTGTACAATCCCCCGTCGGGCGCCTTCATCTGGTCGATGATCTCCTGATGGTAGTGCCTTTCCAGATTGTCTCGCTTCATAGACGGCATCATATCCAGGAACGTGCCGGTTAGCGACAAGTAGCCGAAATCCGGAAGATCTATGACATCCAATGGTACTCCGGCGCCAAGCATGACGTAGACCTTGTCATGTGCGCAGATGATGATCTCGATGCTGACATCCGGGTTCTGCTCCTGAAAGCTCTTTGCTACATCGTGCATATAGTCCCAATAAGCTTGACCATGACCGTTATACAAGAGATGAACAATGCCAGCCCCAAGCGAAGTCCTACAGACGCCTCCGAAAACTATAAACACCACGACAAGACAAAGAAGCGGTACATATGGCCTTTTCATGGCTTTACAATCTCCTTTTCTGATCATTGTCGCCGCAGGCGTTGTCCTTGGCTCGTTTTCCGCTCAGTGTCCGCATACATCAAGCATTCTTAAGGCACTCTCCCATTCGACTGTTGGGCTTTCTATCGCGGCAGATCTGCCATCTGCCCGATGCGCCTCAAGCAACCCTCTATGGTCCAACCATGTCCCAGTTCAAACGCCCTGTTACCCGATTCGTCTTTGCCACAGGTTTTTTGACTGCCCCGTCCAGACGGCGTCAGCTCTTCGGCCCCAGTGAACATACCGGAGCGTACAAGAGGGACACTGCTGTTGTGCACTCACTCGTTCAGTCCCCTGAATTCCGCCTCACCAAGATGTATCTCTTCATGCTGCGGGGACTCCCGAATCTGTAACCGCAAGCGACATTGCCTCCCGCCATTGGGAATCGAGATCTCCCCTCCTATCATCAGTCGATGCCATCCTTCTGACGATCGTCCTGCATCCGTGATCGTATAGGGAACTGAATCCCAACCAATGCCATCCAAAGAGACGGCCACATCTATCAATTCACCGATATCCGGATGCTTGGCGTACATGATAAAGCGGTACTCACGCAAACGCGGAGTATCCCAGATTAAGTACTCCGTGGTGTTTCCAATCCGCAGTCTTCGATCGGCGTCTCCCCAAAACGCTTCTGGGCGTTCAGTAGCATACCGCCAGCCGTCGGATTCATCACTGGTCTTTGAAAGATCCAACGCACCGAACCAACCCAGCTCTTTCGGGGGTTCGAAGGGGTCGCGAAGAGTCCAGTAGTTGCGCGTCACAAATACCTCGGATTTCTCCAGTCTACCGATAGCTTCCACGTCAATGCGCACGGCAAGTTCGTGTCTACCATCCGGCAGATCCCGAGTGTCAATCATAACCTCACCCGCTCGGGGCAGTCTCGCCCCGATGTAGACGAGATCATCATCCAATCGCAACTCAACGCGTTCGATGGCCTCAGGGTCGACGAGCGGCAACGATACTTGTGCGTCCAACATGCCTTGAATCCCTCTGCTGTGGGAATCACCGCGCAGGCGCGCGAACTCAATGAACTGCTCGTAATCCGAGATGGGTACGGAGCTCTTACTATGACAGACGACTGCCTCATCCACGTAGACGGACGTGTTCAAAGCCCCGTCAACCGTGACCACTACCTGGGCTTTGACTACTCTGTTTCCGTCTACATGGCCCGGTATTTCCTCGAGTAGCCCGAGTCTTGCCCACTCTCCTGCATGCGATGAAAGATCCATCACATTTGACCTATAGCTGATCAGGTTGGTTCCCTGAGCGTTTTTCAAATGCAGAGTCAACTGAATCGTGCCTTCCGTGCAGCCGGGCGGCACATAGTAGTGAACCGACACAGCCGCCAATCCGGGGTGCACGTCGAACGTCTGATGCGGACCGCCCCGGGACATGCCTTCAATGAGCAGACTGGCCCGACCGCGATATGCCACGTCGTCAACGCGCCGTATATCTCCCGTACTGACGATCCATTTACTCCACCGCCGATCGGTCTCGATGGGATCCTCAAAAGATGGAGCTAGTGTCAAAGACGATGTACCGTCAAGGATTTGCAAGAGCAACTCAGCAAAGGCTCGCAGTTGGTGGGAACTGTTCCGGGCCATCGCTTTCACCCGTTCCGTCACGGGACCTCCGTTGCTTTCATGGACCTGTAGGTAATCGACCAGATGGAAAAACTCCTCCGCCGGCCATCCGCTCCAAGCGTGGATACGGCTCTCGGACGGAAGTCTCAACAGCGGCTGGGAGCGAAACTCATCCACCAATTCATAGCGTTCTTGAGCCACGTTCAATCGTTCCGGCAATGTAGCCGCCACATCTTCCAACATACGTAGAGCCGCCAGGTAGTCTTGCGGCGGTGACGTCCGCCGAGGATAGCTGACCACGGAAGCCTCACAATACTCAAAGGCTCTCTGGATAAGCCTGGCTCGAGTCTTTTGCTGAGGCGTCTCCGCTTTGGCTACAACCGAGGCAAGCAAGCGCTTGCTCTCGTTGATGTCTTCATCAGTCACCAAGTGCAAGTACTCCAGATCGGTAAAAAGCAGATACGTCCTTCCTTTACTCCTGGCGAACCAGGGAGACTTCTTGATGCGCACTGTCCAAAAACGCTCCCACAGATCGTAAAAGGCCTTGAGATCGTGTGCCGCAGCAGGACCTACCGCCCTTTCATACCACTCCCAAAGCAACGCATCGACATCTTGATCAGGATTCCATTGCAACCGGGCGGCAAGCCAGGGTTTTGGACCGTCTATCACCGTGTGATACATCTCGGTGTATGTTCCTACGACACCGTTGCGCTTAGCATAGCGGAAGTTCTCGGCCATGACGTGGCTGAAAATGCGAGGCACGACATAATGCGCCCCGCCGTACATGTAGTCGTACCAGGCCACCTGAGCGGCCACCGCGTTCCAAGCATCCATCTGTCTGTGACCAGCAGTGCGAACGTCCTCGTCAATCCAAGCTAAGCGATCCTTGGTGATGAAAGGTATGACCCTGGGATGCAGCGGAAACGATGGCGGATCCATGACGTCAGCATAGGCCAGCAGTCCAAACCACTTGTCTGGATAGACCTCGAGAACTCTGGTCACTACCTCGTTGACCCAGGCGTAGTAGATGTCCGACATATCGACCATGCCGATGGAATTCAACCGGTCAGGGTAATGCGGATGGGATGGATTGGCTTCACAGTGCCCCCTGGAATCGTTTACTCCCAGTGAAAAACAGGTCTCATAGGGATGAGCGTCAAAATAGGCAATGATCTCGGCGACGGCAATATCCACACTCTCTTTTGCCGTAAAGCACGGCTGCCATCCCGTATGCTGTCCAGGTCCCGGGACTTTGCATTCCGGGTACAACTGGCAATGAGTCTGTCCGTACTTCTCCGGCGGAAAGACGGAGTAAAGATTGTGGTGGAATCGGATTCGATCATCGTAGCTTCCCTGAAGCTTGTTGCGCTGTGCCCATTCATTGTGCCATTGCATAGCCCCGGGACTGTCAGGTGAACCTCGGATGGGACTGATCGTGCGATAGGAAAAGGCAGGCTCTTCCCTGATATCGCCCCGGGGCACGACCACATCTCGCCTTTTCGGGACATCCTCTCCGTCAGGTCCGGGCAAAAGCCAGCGAACGCCCACGAATCGTTCGAGGAAGTCATAGACTCCATGCAGTGTACCCCACACTGAGGGACCGACGATGGCTATGTAATCATCACGACAGAGAATCAGAAAACCTTGTTCATCAAGATCCTGCAGTGCTACGGCGATCTGGCTATCAGCCAAAAGGGCACTCTCGCCAACAAGAATGCGATATCCCTCGCCCGCCGTCATATCGATGACAACCGGCACTCGAGCTTCCGTGGATTTCCACAGATAATTTGACAGGACATTGGCTGCCTTTCGAGTCTGATCGTCAGCATTCGGGCTGATCACAATCACTGCCTGTGCTTGACCGCCTTGAATAATGGCCAGTCCGGATCCGTCCGTGATCGCTCCTGCAGCGGCAACAAATGTACATGTCAGAAGAACAAGTAGCACCACAATCGGCCTCATGGTCAACACCTCCGTGTCTTCCTACGTCCTGCCATCACAAGAGGCAACCCCGTGGCTCTCATTTCCGTTGTTCCGTTACCGCTTGGGTGTATGGCAGTCGGAGATGTGAGTGTCTGAAATGCTGATGGTCGAAACTCAAAAGAGGGTTACCACCGTTTCTGCGAGTCTCCACGTCCCGATCAGTACAGAATCCCGTTGCACTCCGCCAGTGAGATCTCCACCCTCTACTCTGTGCCTAAGGCAGCCAGACTTGCCGATGCAATGTGTGTGCCGTATTCCGCTTTTGGACTGGCGCCGATAGGCATCCGTGATCGCCTTGTCTGTCTCCGAAATGCTTAAACAACCGCCCCGGCGTGCTCACATCTCCCGTCGCCGGCATATAGTCCATGCCGGATTTCCGCAGTCCGACTTAACCAGTCGGATGCTCGTGGACGGATACACGACGAACCCCACGTGGCAGCGAGTGGGTCAGAGATTTTGAGCCGCAGCCGCCACATCTATCTTGAACTGCTCGATCCACTGCGGTATGGACATGGCACCTGAGAGAAGCTGAGACAGGCGGCTCGTTCCCTTGTTCAGAGCATCCGTTACACCCGGCACCCACCAAGGCACCGTCTTCAAGATCCCTACATCAGCATAGGGCCGGAGGATCTCGTCTTTGTTTAGATGCGACGGGAAGTGCAGAAGCTTCGTAACCGACTTCATACCTTCCATGGTCATCGGAAAGAGAAAGCCCTCAGCGAGTCGCTGTTGGGCCTCGGGGGAGTAGTAGAACTTGATGAACTCCCAGGCCTCTTCAGGATGCTTCGAACCCGTCATGATCCCCATGATATGACCTTGGCCATAACTGATCGGCTGTGGTATTTCGCCGCCTCGCGGCATCCAGGTGGTTGACCACTCGAACGGCAAGTCACGAGTTCTGAGATTCTCGATAAAAGAATCCCATTCAAAAGTCATTCCCATCGCCGAGGCGAAGAAGTGATCCCGGGAACCGCCAAACACGGGATAGTTGGTACGGACATGTACGATCCACTCCAAAGCGGATACAAACTCTTTTTCTTCTACCGTCAGCCTTCCGGAATCCGGATCAGCGTAGTCTCCTCCGTCCAAAAAGACCCACGGGCTGTAGTGAAGACCTGGCGCTGCACAGCCAAAAACATCAGGGTTACCATCCTGGTCAATATCCCTGGCCAGGCGCCGGGCTGCGGTCAAAAACTCCGATTTCGTCCAGCCTTTATAGGGCTCAGGCAAACCGGCCTCCCGAAACATCTCGCGGTTGTAGAAGATGTTGAGCAGACCAAACCCGTATGGAATGCCATAGATCTTGCCGTCCCAAGCCCAGTCAGGGCCTAAGGTGAGCTCATAGCCTGGTCTAAAATGCGTCATCTCGAATCTGTCGCGCTCGATAAACGGTCTCAGATCAAGCAGCATACCGCTGCGACGCGCGGGAAGCCCCACCGCAAGGCTCACGTTGACGACATCCGGCGGTACTCCTCCGGCCGCCATTACCAGTGCTTTCTCCCACATCAGCGCAGCTCCGGACTGAACTTGTTTCTCGACCTCAATATGTGGGTGAGATCTCTCAAACGCTTCGATGATGTCCAGCTCCACCTGGTTTGCCGACGGAGTAGCATACCAGTTGAAGAAGACGATTTTGGTCTTCTGAGAATAGACACCCACGGTAGTCAGGAGGACAATCGTCATCGTCAGGATGAACGGTCCGAGCAACTTGCGTCGCCGCATTCCCCATCCCCCCATGTTGTATACCAAGAATATCCAGTACATTTTGCTAACGGGTTAAGTTCTGACAGTTACGCCTAGTCTTATTGATGGCCCGTTATTTCTCCACATGTGTCACATCTCCTTCAGATCGCGCATGTTTTTTTCGCGGCGAAAGGCAAAAACGAGACAAGTCCTTTTTCCCTTGTTTGAAATGGCTTGGTCTTGCTAGGATCTAAGTCCACTGACGAGGCAGACATTTTCCGGCAATTCGTTGATTGCTCCCGGCACAACGAGAACCGAACCTTTGGCAACTAAAAGGATCGCATGCGGAGTAGGCGAAGCAGTCCTCAAGCTTGGCATGCCCCGACTCAACCAGGAGCAAAACCACCTCAGTGAACACTTCTTCGACTACGCCCCTCATCGCCTCTGAACCGAACCGACTATCGGTTCGGAAATCGCGCTTGGGCAATGCGGCGGCTCGATAGACGCACTGAGCATACCCATAGATCAGGCCCTCAAGCATCATCATGGTATCACAGCTGCTTGTGCCGACCCATTCATGTCTCCTAAGAAACGGTCCATATCGATGCTGTCCCCAGCATCCTTGACCACTCGAGCCAAGTGTTCCTCCGGAATGCACTCATCCAGGGTCTTCGGCCGAAACACCCGCCGGGATAGGGGATGGAGCCTCAAACGAACCGCAGATGAGCCCGAAGGAAACGGTCCCCGTATGTTGGGTATTCCGAGCGCTGGTTTGAGGACATAGACTTGGCGAAGTTCTTCGACCGCGTCAATCACGAGATTCTGATGTCGCGGATGCGGGACCAACCTTATGCAAGTGCGGAAGCAGCTCATCGACGGACATGCCGTCGACTCCGGCTGCCCCCTTCCCGGGTAATGCGCATTTGCCTTCACGCCTATGCCTGCCTCATATACGACCACACTTTCCGTATGGGTATGGGCCTTTGAAGACATTCGCCTTCTCACCCAGGGCGGGCGTCTTCTATGCCGTTCCTGTTCGTTAGACTGGCGATTTGCCTGCGGCTTCCTTCAGACTCCACCTCACGCCGGACACCCGCGCCGTCTGCCTAGCAGTTCCCCCCATCGGCCCTGCAGGAGACTTTCACTCCCGAGTAAACGCGCCATGCCGGGCGCACGAAATGCGAGGGGCTGCCCTTTTGGGTCAGCCCCTCCGCAAACCAAGAATGGTCTTAACTGTAGCAACAGACTCTCTCCGTCATTGAGCCTGCAAGATCGCGTTGGCTAGGCGAGCAGCTTCATCCAGTGCTATCTTGGGCACGAGAGTCCCCCTATGCACTGCATCCGTCAACCGAGGCGCAGGGACCGAGTTTATTTCCGTTTGCCGGATGTAGGCGATGGGCTTGGCATTGAGAAAGATCTCGGACATAGCCTCCATATAAGGAACAGTCCTGCTTGCTTGGACAAACGCCCTCTGTCTAAAGAAGTCTTTTAGCGGTGCTCGCGGATGTATGCCACCAAAGTGTAAGAACTCCGCCTCCTGCAGCTCGGGGCTCAACCAGTGTTCGATGAAGGTCCAGGAAAGCTCAGGGTTAGGAGCGGAACGAGGGATAACCCACATGTTGCTCCATGTAGCTCCCCTTGGCTGATCACCCTGAGGACCTTTAGGAATGGGAGCCATCATAAGCCATTCGGTGAATCCCCTCCTTGTACTTGATGTGTGCTTGTGCCCCATGGATGCGATTGTGCCATCAAGCACTGTGTGACCCGAACGAAACACCTCATGCTGTTGCTTGATGCTGGCCATGAACTCAGCTGCTTGAACTCCCTTGTCGCTATTGAAAGCAACCGCTCCGCCGTCCTCGCGATAGAACTCCCCACCATTGGAATAGAGAAAGCTGGTGAAGCAGATCATCGAATGACATGGTTCGTAGCCGCTGCGAATTATGGTACCGTCCGCGCCTATCTGAGTAAGCCTTTGCGCATAGGTCAGCAGAGCATCCCAAGTAGCCAAGCTGCTGGGACTGGGATCCAGGCCGGCCTCCAGAACGTGGTTCTTGTTGTACAGGATTGCCTCAGCTTCGATGCTCCACGGTATACCGTAAACGCGGCCATTCTTTTGATTAAAGATCTGGGCCGCGGGGATGAACTTGTCCATGCTAACATGAGGCGTACGCTCTACGAAGTCGTTCAGATCCCGCATCACCCCGGCCTCATATAAGTCTCTGCCATAAGCGGCTGAGACCAGACTGACATCTGGAACGGCTCCGGCGGCAGTGGCCACTATTAGCGGCTCGGGTCCGAAGGCCGTGAACTCGAAACGTACTGTACAACCCGGATACTGCATTTGATAAGACTCGGTGAACTTTTCATTCCACGCCATACGATCTTCCGTCATATGAGCCGTCCACAGCCAAACCGTCACTTCCTGTTCCGCGAACGACTGAACTGAAGCAACCGCGATACCAAGCACACAGATAGTGGCGACAACAGAGACTCGCTTTACTATTCGCATCATTGAAAGCACCTTCTCCCCTTCTGTAGTCTCCTGCAAATGATGATGCTTACTCTTATCTACCAGTTGTTGAATTCAGGCTTCGGCTACGGCCTTTCGTTGGGACTCCGCCACGGCGGCACATCGGATTGCCTATATGTCGCACTGTCCTACCGCCAACTCACAACTCCCTGACAGATCTGGACAAGCGGACCGAATGTGATGTTGCTTCATATGACTCGTTATCCTTTTCGCACCTTATTTTCCGTCATCATATGTTTGGTAGTGCATTTAAAGCAAGCGGTGAAGACGCCGTCTTGCGATGAGGGGAACACAAGTATGCTGCGCGTTTGGATATTGCCCGTTGCGCTGTGCCACAGATTGCCTGACAACAGGAACAACTCGCGCATTAGACATATTTGCCCGATTCCCTCTTTGGATATCATCTTTTTTCCAAGTAAAGGTTCAAAGCAGACAAGCATGGGTTTTCGGTTCATCCAAACCTTGTCAGGGGCGCCCTGAAGCAAGGATCCCAGTATGGGGGGTGCTGGCCTGCGGGTAGACCAAGGAGCCAGTCTACGATTATCCCACCTGTCTGACGATACCCCAGATCGGACATATCCGGTCGGCTCCCAGGAGCACTCAGGGTAATGGATTCCGACACCCCAAGCCCGGTAATGCCATATCCTGGGCGAAAGCGCATCATGCGCTCTGTAGATGGTCTCAAATCAAGTGACAAGGCACCACGACCAACGCGTAGACCGACTCCCGGGATCACATTCACTGCAACGCCTTCAGCGACATCACTGACCACATAAGCACGGGCCCCCGCCGGAACCTGTGTACTGAGGGGGTTCTCTTGATGAGGATCCGTCCGCTGACCACGCTTGGATCAAAGCAGTGAAGCACAGCCATTCAGGGTGTCCAGCTTCTATGCACCGGCTGGTAAACAGGAAACCCCATTACACTGCAGGGGGTGGGGTAGGCCTCCGCCTACCCCACCCCTACGCCTTTCCTGAAGAGCCGAATATCTGCATGTAAGACTGCACTCTGCCCTGCATGACCGCTCTTGCATCGGACAGCTGCCCCAGTCCCCGAATCGGCCCCGAGGTCTGCGCCAGGCTGTCCCGCAGAGCCGCTCCGAACGCGGTCAGCGTCTCAGTACCCACGTTCACCTTGCGGATGCCCAGCTCAATCGCCCGGCGCAGATCAGCTTCAGGAATCCCGCTGCTGCCGTGCAGGACTAAAGGCACATCCACCAGTCTGTTGATCGCCTCCAGGCGGGCAAAATCCAGCTTGGGCTCCTCCCTGTAGAAACCGTGGGCATTGCCGATGGCCACGGCCAGGCAATCAACCCCCGTGGCCTCCACGAAATCGGCAGCCTCTCGCGGGCGAGTGAGCCACTCCTCGATACGCTCCTCACCCTCGGCGGCCCTGCCCACATGCCCTATTTCCCCCTCCACTGATACATCCACATGATGGGCTATCTCGACAATACGCCTGGTCGCCGCTACGTTCTCATCGAAAGGCAGACGTGATCCGTCATACATGACACTTGTATACCCCGCCCGTATGCATCTCACAACCCGGGCAAAGCTGGCTCCGTGGTCCAAATGAACGGCTACCGGAACTTGCGCCTTTTCCGCCAGCATCCGGCCCAGCGCCGCTGATTCTTCCACACCGAAGTGATCCAAATGAGAATCGTACATCAACAGGATTACGGGGCTGTGCTCGGCCTCAGCGGCCGCTACCACGGCCTGCGCAGTCTCGAGATTGAACACGTTGAATGCTCCGACGGCATAGCCTCCCGCTTGCGCCTCACGCAACAGATCAGACTGATTGGCCAAGCTCAACTGCCAGTCCCTTCCTTCTTTTTCGAACCGACTTCCCGTGTTAGCTGACCCAACGCCAGGATTTAATCACGACACCTGCGATGAGGGCTTGGCCCACTCATCGGGCAGCCTTTGTTGCAAAAACTGCAAAACCTCATCTATGTCCGGTATGCCCTGCCTTCCGCCGAGAGCTCTCACTTTCAACCCCGCCACGGCGCTGGCAAACTGGGCAGCTTTTCGCAGGCCGTAGCCGCGCAACTTCGCCGCTATGTAAGCCCCATGGAAGACATCGCCGCAGCCCGTGGTGTCAACCACGGGTTGCACATCGAAAGCAGGCAAGTGGAAACTGCCCTTCTCATCGGCACAGACACAGCCTTGTTCTCCCAGCGTGATGATCGCCTCCCGAGCTCCGTAATCAAGTAGCCTGGGAACCACGTCAAGAGGACTCTCACCTTCGGCGATCTCCTCGTAAAAGAACCTAGACGTGATGAGGATATCCACATAACCCAAAAGATCCTTGGTTCCCGAAAACGTCGTCGCATCCAAGACAACGGTGACTCCTGCCTCACGGGCTATCTTTGCCGCCTCAATGCTCACCTCCGGAAATCTGCCGTCCAGGTGCAAGAATCCGGCCGAGCGGATTAGTCCGGGATCGATCTCATCTATTTGCAGCGGCCTGACGGTCGCCGGACTGGAGACAAAACCCCTCCTGCCCGTTGATTCTTCCACCAAACAGATAACAAACTGCGATGTCTCGCCCGGACGCATTTTCATCTGACTGATGTCTACACCGTAGCGCCGAAACTCCTCAAGGATGAACCGCCCGGAATGATCATCACCCACCACTCCGACAAAGGCCGCGTCAACTCCCAATCGACGGGCGGCCACCGTGGCCGTGGCGGCCGGCCCTCCTCCTTGCTCGCTTACGGCTCTCATGCGCACACTGGATTCAAACTCCGGGATGCGCGGCACAACGGCTATATAATCATGTGTGCACAACCCTAAGCCAACCATCTCAAAACCCATGGTGCCAACCCCTTGTGGTCCAATTACGGCAAGCGTTCAAAGCCCAAACCGTCGATGAACCTAACCGCTTCAGCCAACACATCCGCCACATGACCGTGAACGACACTGACATGGTGAACATACGGCCCTTCGACAAATCTCCTTTCCCAAGCAGGCCAGTCGTTCACCTCCATCCACAGATACGTCCCCCAGGTCTCGGGTCCGTCCACTCCCTTGGCGTGACCGGCCGCAAGGACATACTGTCCGCGGTCACCGTCAAATCTCGCCACGGTTATATCCCCGCCCCGAATGCGCCAAAAAGCCTGCCCTTTCGCCGTCACCTTGACCGGGCTTATCCGGTCCCACAAAGCAAACGGGAAGGGTCCACAGTGCCACAACAGCTCCTTATTGTCATCTTCCGGATGACGGACTGTAAGATCGGCAAAAAACGTGGGAGTGCTGCCGCCGACCGCCGCTTGCAACAACACCGAGGTCACCGCCCCGTGGATATCCGTCTCGCAGGCGACAGGCAGGCCCTCTTCGGTCAAAAAGGCATTGACCATGCAGGTCCCGATGCCGTACGAGCGGCGCAACGCCTGCCAGCATTGGATCACCACCGCGCTGCAACCGCTTTGTTCAGCCCATCGCGAGATGGCCAACTTCAAGGCAGCCATCTTATCGATGCCTTCCCGGTCGACTTCAAAGACCGGTATGGTCTCTTGAAAAACGCGGGCTTGCTCCCGCTGCTCAGCCGAACCCATCAGTTCCCGAGCATCTTCAATGATGTCGACCAGACTGACCGGGCTGACAGTAATCCCAAACTTCTCCAGAAGCTCGCCTTCGTTGCACATCATAGTCAAAAAGGGTGTCGGCCGGGTACCGATCTGACCGATGCGTAAGCCGCGGAAGGCTTTGACCACCCTTGAGGCGGCCAAAAAGCGCTGGACGCCTTGCACAAACTGCGGGTCATGAACGCGGCAGTTTTCAATGTATGAAAACGGGATTCCAAAACGCCGTAGGGCCTTACCCGTGGCAAAGAGCCCGCACTGACGATCGGTGATCGAGCTCACCTCGCGGCGCTCATCGAGATCGCGCTCTCCCCAGATCAGGACTGGTTTTTTCATCCGCTGGGCGATGTGAGCCACTGTCTCTTCGCTCCCGAAGTTGCAATGCGGGAAAAAGAGCGCATCCACGCCGGCCTCTTCCAAAGCGGCCACGACGGGTCCCACCTGATCAAGGGCGTGCACCGTGCCGTTTTCCGTCACCCCGTCCACCGTCACCATGTCGATACCCAGATCTTCGAGCTTCTTTGTCACCCTTTGTTTCGCCGCCAACATCCGTTCGTGATGGCCGAAGCCGTAACGCTCAGTCGGCAACACACCCAGTCTGACTGAATACCTTTTTGGATCCATTTTTACAGATGACCCCTCTCTTGCGAGAACCAGGTTTTTCTTGACTTCCCTACGGATACAGACATTCCTTTTCGCCGACTTGGTGACAAGGACGCCGACATTTATTGCCCAATCTTGACCCCGGGCAGGAGAGAGTCATTCACAAAACGAATTGCTCAAATGCCATAGAGAAAGGAGTAGCCGCTATGCCCAACAGACCCGCACCTGCGGCAGAGACCACCGCCCTATTGCGCATTCAGGCCGTTCGCAAGGAATTAGCGGATGCCGAAGGACGCGTAGCCGATTTTATCTGCCAAAACCCTCGAAGCGTGATCAGAATGGCGATCACGGAACTGGCCGCCCGTTGTGAGACGAGCGAGGCTACCGTCATGCGCATGTGCCGCAAGACGGGCTTCCGGGGTTTTCAGGATTTCAAGATCACCCTGGCTCAGGACTTGGTCTCGCCAGTGGAGACCATTCAACAAGGTCTCCAGGAAGGCGACACCCCTGATATCGTCATTGACAAAACCTTCCGCTCCTTGGTCGAGACGCTGGAGCACACCCGCCGGCTGCTGCAAGCGGAGACTTTCGAGACCGTGACCAAGCTTTTGCGCGAGGCCCGCCAGATAGACATCTACGGCTCCGGCAACTCAGCCGCCGTAGCCCGGGATTTCCATCACAAATTGCGCCGGTTGGGCCTGCAAGCGACGGCCTATGAAGACTCCCACATGCAGATCATCTCAGCCACTGCCCTCGGACCGAGTGATGTGGCCATCGGGGTGTCACAAAGCGGCAACTCCCAGTGCGTCGTCGACGCCATTCGCATTGCCAAAAGCCAAGGTGCCGTCACCGTGGCCCTGACGAGCTACGGCAACTCCGTTCTGGCCACCGAGTGCGACCACTGCCTGCTATCGGCTCCCGAAAGCGACAGTTTCCCCGTCGTCGGTATGCGATCCCGCATCGCCCAGCTGGCCATCATCGCTGCCTTGCACGCCAACCTGGCCCTGGGTGACATGGAACGCTTTATCCCTCAGCTGCGCAGCATGGAGCGTGAGATCGCCCGCACAAAGCTGTAAGCGTTCAAAAGGAACCAACGACATCGGACAGCTTCCTGTACGTTGCGGCCATGTTGTCGTGCGCTTCTTTGTAGATCTCAAAAAGCGCCCTGTAGCGGGCGTGATTCTCCATATCAGGTTCCGTGCGCCCGGCCGTCTTCACGCACTGCTTGGCCGCCGCAGCCGCGTCCTCAAAGAGACCGATCCCCACCCCGGCCAAAAGAGCCCCGCCAAACGACGAGTCTGCGGTGAGTGGCTGCGTCAAGGACTGACCGAGGATGTCACTGATGATCTGACGCCACAGAGGACTTCTTGCCCCGCCGCCGATGATGCGCAGATCTTGCGGTGCCATGCCCATCTCCTCAAGGACCGACATGGAATCGAGCAGCGAAAAGCCAACACCCTCCAGCACGGCGCGGGCGAAATGGGCCCGCGTGTGACGCATGGTAAGGCCGAAAAACGCCCCTTTCAGATACGGATCGCCGTAGGGCGACAGCTCGCCCAACAGGTACGGCTGGAACAAAAGCCCCTCCGATCCCACGGGCACCCGGGCCGCCTCTTGATCGATCAGCTCATAGACATTGGCTCCCGACTCCAAAGCCGCCGCCTTTTCATGCCCGTAGAGGGCATCCCTCAGCCACCTGTAAGACGAAGCACAGGATTTCGTCCCCGTTCCCGGATACCATCTCCCCGGAACCACATGCGGATAGTTGAACAGATACGGATGAGGACAGGCCCGGTCGGTGATCACGCATATCCGGCCGGCCGTAGCCAGCTTGATCGTGCTCTGTCCGGACTCAACCGCCCCGGCTCCGAAGACCTCCAGAGCCGTGTCAGTAGCCCCGGCGATGACCGGGGTGCCCTCCTGCAAACCCGTCGCCCGCGCTGCCTCAGCCGTCACCCACCCTACCACCTCGGTCGGCTCCACAACTTTCGGCAGTCTTTCAGTCGACAGGCCGACCAGAGTGCAAAGCCGCTCAGACCAACGCTTTGTTCGGGCATCGAAAAGCATCGAGCCTACGGCTTCAATCGAATCGGTCACGTAGGTGCCGGTGAGTCTCCAGCGCACATAGTCTTTGGCAAACAGGATGTAGGCCACCTTGTGCCAGACCTGCGGCTCGTTCTCTTTGATCCACAGCAGTTGCGGCAGCGTCCAGACCGGATCGACCCGGTTGCAAGTGACCTCGAAGATCTCCTGACCGAACTCACGCTCCAGTCTTTCGGCCTGAGGGGCGCTTCTTTGATCCGTCCACAAGATCGCCGGCCTGAGCACGCGAAAATGCTCATCCATCAAAACCGCCGTATGGGTAGGGGCGCTCAAACAGACGGCCGCAATCTTTGAGGAGACAAAGCCTTTCTCTTTCATCTGCAAAACGGCTGCGCACACGGCCTCGTACCAATCCGGCGGGTTCTGCTCCGCCCACCCGGCTTGCGGATAATACGTCGGATACTCATGCGCCGCGGTATAGACCGGACGGCCTTGCAAATCGATGAGCGTGATTTTACACGCTCCGCTGCCGATGTCTATACCGAGCAGATATTGCCCAGACATACCCGTCACCCCGTTTTATCGTCAAACACGCTAACAGTTGACCGTCCAAGCGTATCTCTCCTCGGGCCTGGAAAGAAAGAGCCGCTTTTCACCGGCCATGATCCACAGGATGTACAAAGCGTTGCCCGGAGAAGCGGCGGCCGGGTGGTATCCTTTCGGTATGAGCACCGTGTCGTTTTCCCGGACGATATAGCTGTCATCGATCGAGCGATCCTGCGTATACACCATCTGCAGGCCGAAACCGTCCGACGGCCTCACCCTATAGAAGTAGACTTCTTCCATGTCCACCTCATAGGGAGGATCATCGACATCATGTGTGTGCGGGGGAAAAGCCCATCTGCCCGGAGCCAGGATCGTCTCTCCGATATACAGACTCTTGGCCGGGACCCGATCGTCGATGATGAAATAAGCATCGCGCTCCCACACCGCATGGCCCAGCTTTTTGTGAATCACATCATCAGGACGGACCAAAACCGGCTCTGTTTTGACATCCGAAGGGGACGTGCAGACCGCAATCTCCGCCCAGTCTGTGGTCCTGATCTCAAAGGCCGTATCGGCAGGCAAAAAGACGGCATAGGGCTTTCCGGCAAAGACTGACAGGCGTTCTCCGATTTGGGCAAAGCAAAAACCTTCGCCCTCGACGGTGCACGTACCGGTGAGCACGATCAGTGCCGCTTCTTTATCCCCGGTTTGGCCCCGGTATGAGCCGTCTTCTCCCAGACTAAGCAGGCCGAAGCCGATCCTTTCCATCTCCCCCTCGACGATTGGCGTATAGCCCTCTTGGCAGCTGTAGCGGCGCAAAAGGCTCAACTTCTCTCCTCCTTGTCTTTGACGCCGCCTTTTTTGAGGCGGCGTCATTGTTGCTACCTTAAAACGGTCGCGTTGTGAAAGGAAAGCCCAGCTTACCCGGATTCATGATCCCGTTGGGATCAAGGGCTTTTTTCAGTTCAAGCAAGACCTTGAAGGCCGGTCCGTACTGCTTTTCCATGAACGGGGCCAGTTTAAGCCCGATGCCGTGGTGTTCATTGATCATGCCGCCGGCTTTCAGCGCCGCTTCGATACCGATATGCCAGACGCGGTTGTACAGCCGGACCGCTTCCGCCGCATCCTCGGGCGGTTCTTTGATCACAAAGCGGTCATACATCATGCAGCCCCACTCGTACCAATGGGAGAAGTGGGCCATGAAGATGATGTCGGGTGAAATGGCCTCGACCGCCTCTTTCATGGCCAGATAGACGCCCTCAATCTTGTCGTAGGTGGCCACGGTGTCCATGGTGCCGAAAGCCTCGGGCAGATCCAGAGTGTGCGGCGGGTAGTAGAAATCGAGCTGGTGCTCCCACCAGTGCCATCCCGGCTCTTCGCCCAGATCCTGCGCCCCCAGTTCGGTGAAGATCTCGTGCGTGCGCTTCAGGGCAAACTCCACCGGCACCTGATGACCCTCATAGCCCACCACCATGTAGGCTCCGTCCACATCGAGTCCAAGGACGCGCTTGACCACCTTTTGCGTCTCAATGGCGTCGTACAACCGTATAGTCGACGGATACAGCCTGTCCACCATCAGCCTCCGTCCCGCTTCCAGGCCGATGCTGAGGTTGTCAAAGAGATAGGCCCTGAAATGTCTGGCCTCCGGTTGCGGATGGATCTTCATCGTCGCCTCGGTGATCACACCCAGCGTTCCTTCCGAGCCGACGAACAACTGGGTCAGATCAGGGCCGGCGGCATGCCGCGGTACGGGAGCGGTGCGAATGATCTCTCCGGTGGGCAGCACGACTTCCAAGGACAAAACCATGTCCTCGATCTTCCCGTATCTTGTCGACAGCACGCCCGTGCCTCGATGGGCCAGAAAACCTCCCAAAGTAGCGCTGCGGATGGAGGCCGCAAAGTGCATCATGCTGCAGTCGCGCTGCTGCAGCCAGGTCTCCAGATCCTGTTGGATGATCCCGGTCTGTGCCGTCACCGTCAGGGATTTCTCATCGAAGTGTACGATGGAGTTCATCCGTTTCATATCGAGGACGATGCCGCCTTGGACGGGCAAGGCCCCTCCTTGGGAGCCCGAGCCCCCTCCCCACGGCACCACGGGCAACTTGTAGCGGTTGGCGATGCGCAGCACGTCAGCCACTTGTTGAGCGGTGCGCGGCATGACGACCCATTGCGGCTTGGGCATGGGCATGTCTCTGTCGAACCAGACCCGAGGCACCCAGTAGTAGTCGACGGAGTAGCAAAGGCAATCGGCGTCCACGGAGCGAAAACCGTCCGGACCCACGACGCTCTCCAGTTCAGCTTCGAGAATCGGTTGCAGGTAAGTGTGGGGCAGATTGGCGTTCATCATGGGGCAACCCCTTCCGCATCTGTTGTCATCATCCCGGCCGCCAACTCCGCTAAGTGACGCACTTCAACCGGAGCGGCCAAAGCCTTGCGGGCAGCGTCCAAATGATCGCTGCAACGGGCGCACGCGGTTACGATGCAAGGTGTCGCCTCGTGTGCGGCCGCCGTCTCCAGCGCGGCGTCAAACAACCTCTCGGCCGCGCCCATGGCAATGTCTTTTCTCACCAGCGGCATGGCGCCTGTAGCTCCGCAGGCGTAGGCCCGCTCACGATTGAGGGGAAACTCCAGCCACCGCCCGGGCAGCAGTCGATCCAATACGGCCCGCGGCGTATCGTGCATGACGCTCCAGCGCGCCAGGGAGGCATCGTCGTGGTAGAGCCATATGCGACCTGTCGCGGCAGCGTCGGGCAGAGGTGTCAAAGACAGCTTTTCCAACCACATCACCAGGTGGATGATCTCCACATCCTCCGGCCAGGTGATCCCCCACTGCGGATAGCGCCGCACGTACATGTCGTAGCATTGCGAACAAGCCGTGATCAGCGTCTTGACGCCACTTTCCTGAAGGCGTTTGAGAAATCTTCCGGCCGCGGCCACGGCGTCATCGCGATAACCCAGATCAAAAAGCATGTGTTCACACACGATCTCCGACTCCAGGACGGAGAAAGGCTGATCGTGTTTCTCGGCCAAAGCTCGCAAAGCCTTCACCAGGGGGCCTATCCCTTCCGGGGTCAAAAGACCTCCGGCGGCAAAGGTGATCCCGCCAAGCTCAGGGCGGTATGGGCTGATTCCGGAAGCGCCGTTCAAAGCGGTTTGAGCGCTCATCACCTTGGCGCGAGCCTCGCGCACGTTGCGAGGTTGCATATGCCGCTCGACAAACTCACTCCGCAAGGTCAATATGGCGTCGGGCAGATCGCGGTCCGACACGCAGGTGGCCTTGCACAGTCCGCATTGCATGCAGGCATAGAAGGCGTCAGCTCCGCCCTCGGGCAGAACACCTCTGGTATACCAGCGATCGGCCAAAAGGGCATAGCCGCGTGAGGTGTTTGACTCCAGACCGGTCACCACACCCGATGTGCATACATCGCGACACATGGGGCAAAAACGACAATCCTCAACGATCAATCTGGCCACGTCGCTCACCGTATCACCCCTCATTTCCGATGCAGCTCCAAAGAGCGCAGGTAGTCCGCAGCTTGTTGTATTTGGGCCAGCTTGTCACCGCTTCTTTCCCGTTCAATGGCTATGTAGCCGTCAAAGCCGTATCTGTCCAACAGATCAAAGAAGCGATTCCAGCGCACCCATCCTTCGCCCAGGGGTGTCTCCCGGGCCTCTCCGGACGGCTCCACCAAAGCGTCCTTGGCATGCACATGAACAATGTAGGGGCCGAGCACGTTCACGCCTTCCGTCGGGATGAAAGCTTCCAACGCCTCACGTTCGCAGTACTTCTTGCCGCTTCTTTTGGCCAACAGAGCCGGCCAAATGACGAAGTTCGCCGGATCGTAGTTGACCTTCAGCGCCGGGGAGTTGACCTGGTCAATAAACGACCTGAGGACAAACGGCGATTCCGGCCCCGTCTCGATGGCCATGATGACTCCGTGATCGGCGGCGATTTGCGCCGCGGCGGACACGGCGGCCACCATATGCGCCCGCACAGGATCGGACTCATCTTCCGGAATGATCCCGATATGCGATATACACACCGGTATTTCCAGATCCGCCGCCAGCTGCATGACCTCCCGCGTTCGGGTCAACAGCGCCTGGCGTCGCTCCGGATCGTCGTAGACGAATTCGGGACCCCCGGCACCGGCGGCAGTGATCCTCAGCCCTAATTGGGCGACGGTCTCTTTCAGCCGCTGACGGGCCTTTGAGTCGAGGTTTTCCGGAGCGTGCGGACCGGAACCGATGGTCAGCTGTACGCCGTCGAGTCCCATCTTTTTGGCCAAAGGAAGAGCCTCTTGCGGGGGCAGATTGAAGTTTTGTAACCTGACCGAGAGTTTCATCTGTCATATCGCTCCTTAGCTGCCATTGAACAAAACCTCAGGATGAAGATGCGGAATACACCATCCGGCCTTTGGCGATCGTGTAGCGCACCTGCAAGTCAGAAGATAAAACGACGATGTCACCGTCTTTACCTACGTCCAGAGAACCCTTGCGATGATCGATGCCAATCAGCGTAGCCGGCATCAAAGAGGCGACGGTGATCGCCTCGCAGATGCCCAGCCCGCCGTGATTGACCACTTGTCGTACCAACTGCGCCATCGTGGCCACACTTCCGGCAAACTTCGAGCGGTCGGGCAGCTTGGCCACGCCCTCTTCGACCAACACCGTCAGATCGCCGAGATTGTAGATGCCCGGAGGCATGCCCACGGCCCGCATTCCGTCGGTGACCAGACAACAGCCCGTGACACCTTTGCGGCGGATGACCAAAGCGGCCAGCTCGCCCGTCAAATGATGTCCGTCGGCGATCAACTCGGCGGTCAGATCGTCGTAGATGAGCGCATACTCATTGATGCCGAGGCTCTTTTTGCCTCGGATGTTGAGCAGTACCGAGGTGCATGAGAAAAGATGCGTTACGTGCCGACAACCCGCCCCCATAGCCTTGAGAACCGTATCTCCCACGGCGTTGCTGTGGCCCATGGCGATGTGCCAGCCCCGCCGGGCCGCGGCCTGGATGAGTTCCAAAGCCCCCGGCAGCTCCGGGGCCACTGTGATGCGCTTCACTCCGCTGCCTCTTTCCAACAGCTCCTCGTAGGGCACATCTTGCGGATCACGGCGTAGTTCGGGATCATGGGCCCCGATCTGGTCGGGAGCCAAAAAGGGCCCCTCGATGTGAAAGCCGACCAGCTCGGCACCGCCGGTGTCTTGGCCGGTCATCTCTTCGGCCACATCCACCACAGCCATCATGCGCTTCCAGGACGTGGTCACCGTACTGCCGACAAACGCCGTCGTGCCGCCGGAGGCATGACAACGAGCGATCGTACGCACGGCCTCCGGGGTGGCATCCATGAAGTCCGCCCCGCCTCCGCCGTGAAGATGGATGTCCACAAAACCGGGGGCGATGTAGCCTCCCTCGGCATCAATCTGTTGGGCGGCTAGCGACAGCTCGGGAGCCTGCTCAGCCGGGCCGACCCAAGCGATGCGCCCGTCGGCGATCAAGACCGCTCCGTCAGGCCGGACGACCCGGGGTGTGACTATCGTGCCGTTGCGAATAAAAAGAACTGACGGCCCGTCCACAAAAATACCTCCCCTCTTCGCCAAAGTCGCTGTCAGTTGTCAATCCAAAGAGCTACTCTGAAAACGCCAGGGGCAGTTCAGCTGCCTCGGGGATCATCACACAGCGCACGTCGGGGTGGTTTTGAAGCAAAGACGCCGGCACCTGCGCCGTCACCGGACCGTGGATCATGCGTCTGACTACGGCGGCCTGCCAGCTTCGGTTCAAATAGATGTGCACGCTGCGGGCGGCGAGAATCTCCTTCATGCCTACGGTAATCGCCAAACGAGGCATGGCCTCGATGTTGCCTCCGGCCGCCGAGATGGCATTGCAGATCCGGGTGCGGTAATCGAGCTCGACGACCCGGGTAGGCAAGGCGGCAAACTCCTCGGCCGTCATCTCCAGCGAAGGATCGGGAGGTTCGTTGAAGGCCAAATGCCCATTGATTCCCAC
>LFTP01000036.1 GCA_001513395.1 Clostridia bacterium DTU080 | reverse complement strand
GAATGATTACAGCCACGATCGCCACTTCCATAGCATTTCTTTCCTGAAGGACGCCATCTCTTCCAGGACGTAATGCCTGTTATTAGATACACAGGTTAAATCGCCCGGTGGAGGAGACGTCCTTGCGAAAGAGCACTGTCATTCTGCTGATATGCCTTTTGACGATACTGTCGGGTTGTTCCTGGCTGCCCGGCCTATTTCCCGGTCGGAAAGAACAGCTGCCTGCTCTTCCAGATGACCATCAAGATTCTGCCAATGCTTTGCCCGAGCGAGAAGTCGTGATTTACTACTGCGGTGACGAAGGAGCCATACCCGGCTCAAAACACATATTGCGACAGCATCACGACAAACTAAGCTTCGTCACGGGCTTTTGGTATCAGATTGACAGAAGTGACCCTACCCGGCTAATCCCCATGTGGAACAGCCCCGAAGAAGAAATCAAGGATACCGTTCGTATGGCGCACGATCACGGCGTCAAAGTGGAGGCTCTTTTTCACAATCTCCTCTACGGCTCAAGCGCCATCAGTGAGCAAGTCGTAACCCACCTACTCACGGATCGCCGGTTAAGCGAACAACTGGCCCATAACCTCGTCGAGTTAGCCAAGCGCATGGAATTCGACGGGATCAATATCGACATCGAATTCGTGCCTCCGTCCATGAGGCATCAGTTCACGGCCTTCGTCGGGACTATCTCCCGAGCGCTGCGCCGCGAAAACATCCGCGTCAGTCTGTCCGTGCCGGCCAAGACCGGCGATGATCCCTGGAACGGATGGTCCGGCGGATACGATTACGCCGCTTTGGGAGCTCTTGTCGACCGCCTGATGCTGATGACCTATGATGAACACGGTTGGGCCAGCGAAACCGACGGCCCGATCGCCTCCGCCGGATGGGTAGAACGCGTCGTGCAACACGCGGTCCGTGAAGTGCCGGCAGACAAACTGATTCTAGGTATCCCTGCTTACGGTTTTCGGTGGACAAGCGGTCAAAAAAACCCCGTCTACTTGGATTATGTGACTGCCATGGGTCCGGTATGGCGAGGCGAAGCCGTCCTGAGATGGGACAACGAAGCTCAAGTACCGATGTACAGATATGGCGGCGCCGACGGTGCCTTGCACAGAGTGTGGTTTGAAAACGCCTCCAGCAGCTCCTGGAAGCTGGACATCATGCAGCGCTACGGGTTGAGAGGGTTTGCCCTGTGGCGGGCCGGAATGGAAGACCCTGATTTCTGGCGTCTTGTAGGACAGAAGATGAAGGCCGAACGGGATCGGAATCATAAGTGACGAGAGCCCTGAACCAGCATTCGGTACATCTTCTCCTGCCGTAGGCGCGCCGCTTGATACTGCTTCGTGAACTCCTTCCGAGGCTCATAGTACGATCCGAACGATGCAGGTGCATCCGCAACGTCAGTGAGCGCTCCCAGACTCTCCAGGGCCAGCAGGGCCGCTCCGCGCCGACTCGCCTCAAGCTCCGCCGAGGCCTGTACCCCGGTTCCGAGCGCATCTGCCATGATTTGCATCCACACCGGTGAGCGCAAGAGAGCCCCACCGGTAGCTGCCAAAAGCTCAGTCTGGGGCACGACGCTTCTGAGGCGCTCGTGAATGGCAGCAAACCGAAGGGCCACAGCTTCCATCGCTGCCCGCATCACATCCACCGGTTTGGTATGCAAACGCATCCCTACGATCGCTCCCGTCGCATGTGCCGCCCAGCCGAGTGATCGTTCCCCCGCCCAGTAGGGCAGGAGGGTCAACCCATGGCTGTCCGGGGCAAGGCTGGCCAGCTCTTGCTCCAGCTGCTCAGCAGGAGGCAACTGCAGACAGTCACGCAGCCATGTGATCAGGTTACCTCCGTTACTCAACGCACCGCCGAGCACAAAGCGCCTATCGTCCAGACGATAGCACCACAAGCCCGCAGGTATATCCAGACAAGATGTCCGTAAAATGCAGCGCAAGGCACCGCTGGTGCCGACCATCAAAGCCAGGCGCTGAGGAGTGGCGCATCCCGAACCGACATTGCTGCAGGCTCCGTCACCCACGGCAGGGAACCAGGGGATGTCGGCCAATTCGGGAAGATAGCTCCTATACTCACCGCGCAGCCCACTGCAAGATTGATGAAGGTCGACCAACGGAGGCAATAGCCGGCGATCGAGGTCTATGGCCTCACACACCCAGGCATCCCAGACCAACTCGTGTTGATCAAACAACCCGCTTCCTGAAGCCATGGAAAGGCTGGTAATCAGTCTCCCGAAGAGCCGGAGGTAAAAATAGTCGGCAAAGGATACCCAATATCTTATCCGGGACCATTGATCGGGTTCTTGCTGTCGGAACCAAAGCAGCCGGGCAGGAAGATAACTGGAATGAAAGACACATCCCGTGCGGACATGATATGCTTTTTCATCCATCTGCCGCCGCAGATACTCGACTTGTTGTACACTACGGGTATCGGCCCAAAGAAACACCGGAGTGATGGCTTCGCCCTGGCCGTCAAGCCCAATCAAGCTGTGCCAGAAACAAGAAAACCCCACGGCGCTCGGCGGATCGTCAAAAGCTGCCGCATCCAACGTGGCCCGCAAGACCCTGAGACATCGAGTGACGAGCTCCAAAGCTTGCAGCTCGCAGCCGCCGTCGGAAGTGGTGACGGGGACATGTCGCACCGAAGCCTGGACGCCGGGCAACGGCCGCCCGGCGGAGTCATAACCGCCCGCTGTGACGGAAGAGGTACCGACATCCAGCGACAACACCCAAAGCCTTTGCCGCGACACGCGTCTCACACCCTTCGAGTCATCCGACTCATATTTTGTCTCTGGATACGGCAATTCCTACCATGTAGATCCGCACGTCATAAAAGTGAAGGGAAGATGAAGCATGGAAAAAGTCCTCGTTTCCGCTTGTCTATTGGGCTACACTTGCCGCTACGACGGCAGACATTGCCGGGCGCGAGATCTCGATGTGGGCCCAGCGGAACTCATACCTTTTTGCCCTGAACAGGCAGGTGGTCTGCCGACTCCTCGCAAACCGGCTGAGATCGTCGATGGAGACGGCGAGGACGTCCTGGACGGCAAAGCACGTGTTCGAACGGAATGCGGCACGAACGTCACCGCCCAATTCTTGAAAGGAGCACAGGCGGCCTTGAAGCTGTGTCAGGAGCTTGGCATCAAGCGGGCCCTCTTAAAGGCACGAAGTCCTTCGTGTGGAGTGAGCGCCATCTACGACGGAGCTTTCCGCGGCACGACGCGTCCAGGTGCAGGCGTCACGGCAGCCTTGTTGCGTCGCCATGGCATTCATGTGGAGGAAATCGATTGACGATAACCAAAAGCTCACCAACCTCCAAAGCTATTTTGGCCGGTCCGCCCACAAACTCATTGCTAATTGTGCGTGTGTCTCCCAGTTCAAGGCGAGCGCGCTCCAGTGGCCAGCGCAAACCGGTGAGGGAGACACCGTGCACCTCGGGACTCAGGGGCCAAACGGAGACAATCCGACCCGGTGATTCTGTCAGAATGAGTTCATCTGTTACATAATAAACCGTCTGCCGACCGTCAGTGGCCATCGCCTTTACACCGTGCTTGTGCAACAGCCGCAACAAACCGATGTTGGCTAAAGTGTGATCCAACCGACCGCCGAAAGCTCCGGCTAATACAACCTCAGTGCTGCCGCGACGCAGTGCCTCGTCGGCGGCCAAGTGAGCATCGGTCTTATCTTTAGCCGTCGGGAAGGAAATGGTCGTTGTAGTGCCAATATCCTCAATGTCATCTTGGGCCAAGGAGTCAAAATCTCCCATGACCACATCGGGTACGATGCCGAGTCTAAGGGCGTGGTAGGCGCCGCCGTCGGCACAGATAATACAGTCCCAGGGGCCGGAGAGTTCGGGCAAGACTCCCCAGGCGTCAATGCAAAGTTCTCCGGCAAGAAGGATCAAGGTCCGCATATGTCCACCTCATTATTGGGTCTATGGTACAGGAGATCGGCTCTAAGGCAACAGCGAGGGATCTGAATGAGTAGACGTTTTCTGACCGCGTTGGAACAAGAGAAGACATTGGTTTTGGACGGCGCCATGGGCACGATGCTGCTTCAACATGACCTGGACGGTATAGAGTGCTTGGAATTCGCCAATCTGACTGCTCCGGCCGTTGTCGCTCACATACACCAAGCATATGTGTCCGCCGGCGCCGAGTTGGTGGAAACCAACACCTTCGGAGCCAATCCCGTACGCTTGGCCCGCTTCGGTCTGGCGGATCAAGCGCTTGAGATCAACCGACAGGGAGTCGTCATCGCCCGTGAGGCAGTCGGAGAGCAAGCACTGGTTTTGGGCGCCATTGGACCTTTGGGCGAGCTCTTGGAGCCCTACGGAGACATCAGTCCACAAACGGCGCGTGCCGCCTTTACCTTGCAGGCCGAAGCCTTCGCTCAAGCCGGAGCCGATGCTTGTATCGTGAAGACGATGGCTGATCTCACCGAAGCCTGCCTGGCGGTTGAAGCGGCCGTAGCATGCGGTCTGCCTGTCATCGCCCAGATGAGCTACGAGGCCTCGGGAAGAACCTTTATGGGCGTCGATCCCCTGCAGGCCGCATCTCGCCTGGCCGAAGCGGGAGCCTGCGTCATCGGTGCTAACTGCTCCGTAGGCCCTGAACAAATGCTTACGGTGATCAAGACGCTCCGGGAGCACACGCCCCTGCCCATCAGCGCTCTTCCCAACGCCGGTCTGCCGACCGTAACGGGTACCGTCACGCAATGGCCGCTCAAGCCTACTGAGTTCGCCCAATGGGGATTGCAGCTACTTGGCGCGGGTGCCTCGCTGATCGGAGGGTGTTGCGGCACAACGCCGGAGCACATCGGCGCTTTAGCGAAGGCTTTGCGATCGCAAAACGGTTAGCCAGCCACATCTCGTATGTGCTCTGCCATCAAGCGGCGCAACAGCACCAACGCGGACTGGCTCAATCTCCAGCGCCAGGTTTCACGATCGCCGCGTCCTGCGCCTACGGATGTCGAACACTGACGGCCCGCGGTGGTCATGGCAACGATGAAGGTACCGCCTTCTTCATCGGGTAATAGAGTGACCATGACGTCGGCGTCAAAGACATCCGTAGCGACGAGGAGAGCATCGCTCCACTCCATCGGGCTCAGCTGTTCTTTTTTGTCCGACCTTGCAGGTGCGGCTCCCATTTGACGCAGATGAGTGAGAGCCTGAGCAGGGGAGGAAGCCACAAATCCCCCTGCGAACCATGCTTCACTGCCCGTCGGATCGGTGATCCTGGTGATCAAAGCGCCTCCGCTTTGGGTGTCCACGATGGCCAATCGCCAACCGCATCGCTTCAGAAGCTCACCTACGGCCTTCTCCAGCGTGGTGTCATCCAGACCGTAAATGTATTCGCCCACCCGATGGCGAATCTCATTTTCCACCGCCAAGATGCGCCTCATCCCCTCCTCGTAGGAAGAAGCTTTCGTCGAGATCCTCAGCTGAACGTCGCCCGGTTTGGCATATGTGGCCAAAGTGGGATCCTTCTGATTGGCAATAAGATCTTTCAGTCGCTCTTCCAAAGGAGACTCACCTATGTCGCAAAAGCGCAGAGTGCGTGAAACGAGCGTGGTCCGCTCACCCAGGCGTTCCAACAAAAGCGGGATCACATAACGTTCAAACATGGGCTGAAGCTCATGCGGCGGGCCGGGAAGCAAGATGATCAGCTTTTTATCGCCGCAAACCGGTATGGCAAGCCCAGGTGCGGAGCCTACATCGTTAGGCAGCACCATGGCTCCCTCCGGTACCATGGCCTGGCGCTTCATGTTTTCGGGGATGGTCCCGCGTCTGCGGCCTTTGATCCGTTCCCAAACGTCGGAATCAAACCTCAAAGGGCGTTGGGTGATTTCAGCCGCCGTCTCTCTGGTCACATCATCCATAGTGGGACCCAGTCCGCCTGAGGCGATGACGACATCCGAACGTTCAATGGCCTGCTTGAGACAGGCTGCCAAGCGGCGGGGGTTGTCACCGACGACAGACTGGTAGTAACTGTCGATTCCAAGGATGCTCAGTTGCTTACCCAGATAGGCCGCATTGGTATTGACTATCTGTCCGAGCAGCAGTTCTGTACCGACGAAGACCGTCTCAGCGATCACAGCTCATTCTCCTTAACCGGGGTCTCAAATCACACTGACTTTCGGCGAGGCAGGACCCACCGATTTGCTATGGAATCTATTCAGAGAGAATTATCTTCGCACCTGCGGGGTCTTCCTCCTGCGGGGCGTGGAAGGGGAGACGAATGAAGATCGCCATCTGTAACGACGTATACAAGGATTGGAGTTGGGATGATGTCTGCCGCGATGCCGCGGAGGCAGGCTACGATGCCATTGAGATCGCTCCCTTCACCTTCGCCCAATCCGTGGAGTCCATCAGCAAACAAGAGCGCGAGAAGATCCGCAATGTAGCCGCGGAACACGGGATCGCCATCGCCGGATTGCACTGGCTGCTATTGGGTCCCGAAGGACTCCACTTGTATGATCCGGATGCGAGTGCGGTCACAAAACCGTATCTGGAAGCCCTCGCTGAATTCTGCGCCGATATAGGCGGCGAGGTGTTGGTTTTCGGATCTCCGAAACAAAGACAACGCCCCGAACACCTGGAGCCTGAACGGGCAAGAGACCTCGCCAAGAAGGCACTGGCCGACTGGGCCCGGGCATGTCACCAGCGCGGCCTGCTTCTTTGTCTGGAACCGCTGACCTCGGCGGAAACCGATTTTATCGTCAGCGCCGGAGAGGCCGTACAGCTGATCGAGGAGATCGATGAGCCGGGGCTAGCTCTCCATTTGGACGTACGGGCGATGCTCTCCGAAGAACTGCCGATGGAGGAGATTATCCGCTCCTATGCTAAGTATCTGCGCCATGTACACGTCAACGACGCCGGCATGATTCCTCCCGGGAAAGGTGAGACACCCTACGAACCCATTGTGAGCGCTCTCAAAGAGAGCGGCTATACGGGATACCTGTCGGTTGAAGTGTTCGATCTCCAAGGCCAAGAGCCTCAGGTAGTGGCCCGGGAGAGCGCGAACTTCTTGCGGAGCTTCATGTAACATACTGCAAAGACACACTCTGAGAGTATCATCTGCCGGAGGGGACTGACTTGGACAGACGTTTTCGCATATCCACACCTGCCCATGTTGCGCATGTCATGGGTGTGTTACATGCAAACGGCTTCCAAGCCCTTCTGGTAGGTGGTTGCGTACGGGACTCTATCTTGGGTCGTCAACCCAACGATTGGGACGTCATCACTGATGCCGTACCCGATCAGATCCAAAGCCTGTTCGACAAGACAGTAGCAGTAGGCGCCGCCTTCGGCACGGTGGTTGTCTGCACTCCGGAGCCCGTCGAGGTAACCACGTTTCGCCGGGATGCCGACTATCTGGATAAACGCCGCCCCAGTGGTGTGTTTTTTTCATCCTCGGTTCACGAGGATTTGGCCCGCCGCGACTTCACAATGAATGCCATCGCCTGGGATTTTGTCAGTGAAAGACTGATCGACCCCTACGACGGACTATCCGATCTTCGCAAGGGGATCATTCGCGCCGTAGGCGATCCCCGAGCCAGATTCAATGAAGATGCGCTACGGCTGTTGCGCGCTGTCCGCTTTGCATGCGAACTGGATTTCGACCTGGCCAATGAAACTTGGGAAGCCGCTGAGAGTGCCGCGCACCTGGTCGAGTATCTCAGCAATGAACGTATCCGGGACGAGCTCATACGTATTTTGGCCAGCCCCGATCCCGGAAGAGGCCTGTGGATGCTGTACGAGCTGGGTATCCTCATGCGAGTGATTCCCGAATTGCGAGGCAGTGATCGTTTGCCCCAGGGTAAACCGAATGCCCCGACTCTTCTTGATCATCTGATTCAAACCGTGGCCATGTGTCCTGATGATCCGTTGTTGCGACTGGCTGCCTTATTGCACGATGTGGGTAAGTTGCACACGCGAGATATGACCGAAACGGGACAAGTGATCTTTCACAGACATGAGGTTGAAAGCGCACGGATTGCCGAGGAAGTGCTTCGTCGTTTACGGTTTGATACCCGCTCAGTGGAACGGGTGGTCTCTTTGATCCGTCACCACATGGCGCACGGCCCGGTCACCCGAAAAAACATTCGGCGTTGGCTGTCGGCCTACGATGAGCAATGGGTACGCCAGGTGATGGCCTTGCGACATGCTGATCATCTGGCGAGCGGAGGGTCGCACGCTCCTTGGCTCGATCTAGCCTTGACCAAATTAGAGACGGTGTTGAGCGAAGGGGGAGCATTGCACTTAAAAGATTTGTGTCTCAACGGCGACGACGTAATGAGGATTCTCAATACCCCTCCGGGCCCCATCGTGGGCTACGTACTGAAGGGTCTTCTCCAACTCGTCTTGGATGATTCGGTACCGAATACCCGTGAGGCCCTGTTGCCCCACATCCCACGGCTGGCGGCCGAGTTTTCACGGATCGAGCAGGGCAGAGCAGACAGCCACGCCCAGGCCACCCCGCCGAAACCAAGACAGAATGATGATTAGGAGTGGTTCCATTGAACAGCAAAGCGATCAATCAGTTCGTGCAGGATGTCTGCAATTTCGGCCCGGTACGAGTAAAAGCCCTTCAACACGGTAAAGAAGCCAGACTCACCAATGCTACCGTGGAAGCGAAATCGTCCTCCCTCATCATCTGCAGTGATGCCGACTGCGTTCACATTCCCTTCTCAGAAATCGAGAATATAAGCTTTTCTCCGGAAAAACGCAAGTATTTCGTTCGCCTTCGTGACGGTTTGGTCGAATTGCGCCCCGATGATGAAGACTGATCTCTGAGTCGGGTGAAAAAAAGCCGGAGGACGTGCCACGGCCTGCCCTCCGGCAACTCGAATTTCAGGGGCTATCAACCGATCTCCAGCATGCGCACAATCGCCCGGCGCGCTTTGGACGCGATATCCTCCGGAACCGTAATCTCGTAGATACCCTCCTGCAGAGAACGCAGCACCTTGTCCAACGTGATCTTCTTCATATACTCACAAACCGCATCCTCGCTGACGGGATAGAAACGTTTAGTCGGATTCTGCTTTCGCAGAGGATGCAAAATTCCCGTTTCCGTGGCCACCACCATCTCGGTAGCGGGCGTCTCCTTGGCGTGCTTCAGCATGCCCCCGGTGGACAGGGTATAGGTGTTCTTGGCACTGATATGCCCTGAAGCCAGGAAATCCAGGCACTGCGTCACGCAACCGCACTCAGGATGGATCAAGAAATCCGCGTCAGGATGAGCCGCCCGAGCTGCCTCGATGTCTTCGGGTCGCAAACCGGCATGCACGTGACACTCGCCCATCCATATATGCATGTTGTCACGTTTGGTCAGGCGCTTCACATAACTGCCGAGGAACATGTCCGGACAGAACAGAATCTCTTTGTCGGCTGGGATCGATTCGACAACCTGCACGGCATTGCTTGACGTGCAGCAAATGTCAGTCTCGGCCTTAACGGCAGCTGAGGTATTGACGTAGGAGACCACGACGGCCCCGGGATGCTCACTCTTCCAGGCCCGCAACTGCTCAGCCGTGATGGTATCAGCAAGCGAACAGCCAGCCTCCAGGTCGGGAAGTAACACCTTTTTGTCCGGATTGAGAATTGCTGCGGTTTCCGCCATGAAATGGACTCCGCAAAACACAATCATCTCAGCGTCTGTATCTGCCGCAGCACGTGCCAATTGCAGTGAATCACCTACGTAATCAGCAACATCCTGCACTTCCGGCAACTGGTAGTTGTGCGCGAGAATGACAGCTGCTTTTTGTTTTGCCAGTTCTCGTACTTGTTTCTGCATCTGCTCAATGGTGGCTTGTACGCTCACCCCACGTCACTCCTTGCCCATTGCGGTCCCTTTGACAGCAAGATGTCTGCTGTAACCTCCTTTGGGCTAACCCGCATTATACCACCAAATCTCTTCAGCGGGAAGAGCAACTCGCCACTGCCCGCTATGGGACGCGTTCGACCCAAGCAGGGAATCAGGGTTTGTGTCGAAAACTACTATGAATAACGGACAACCTGGCGTAGGGGGAGAGGGTGGCGCAGTCGTGGAGGTTTTCTTACAGCTCAGGAAGTACTACTGGCGTTATCGTTATCTTGGATTAGCCTCACTGGTGTTTGTGGTGTTGACCAGCGCTTTGGGCTTGGTCAGTCCGCAACTGCTGCGTATGCTTGTGGATCGCGTCATGATCTCAGGTCATTACGATGAGCTGCCCTATCTGGCATTGGGTGTAGTCGGCGTCGCCATCGTACAAGGTGCATGTCGTTACGGACGGCGGTACCTGGGCCATGTTTTTGGGGCCAATTCCGTGTTTGACCTACGAAATGCCTTATACCTGAAACTTCAGTCACTGTCATTTGCTTACTACGACACTGCCCGCACGGGCGATCTTATGGCCCGCTTGGTGGGTGACGTCGCCGTTTTTCGTCAGTTCGTGTCATTCGGCTTTGCCAACCTACTGAGCTCCTTGCTCATGATCATTTTTGGCTTCAGCATGATGAGCTCGATCAACTGGCGTCTGTCTTTGCTGGCCCTGGCCACTACACCTTTTTTGGCCGTTGCCGCTTTCCGCTTCAGGAGCGTAGTCCACCCTGCTTTTTCGCGACTGCGCGAGGCTATTGCCGATATGAGCACGGCGGCACAAGAAAACATCACCGGTGTACGAACCGTCAAGAGTTTTGCCCGGGAACCCCATCAGATCGAGATTTTTTCCAAACGCGTCGATAACGTTGTTGATCGACACATGCAGACGGTCGCCATATGGAAGAAGTTCTTCCCGACCATGGATCTGATCGGAAACATGAGCATGCTCTTGTTGCTGTACGTCGGGGGCCGAGAGGTCATTTTGGAGCGCATGTCCATGGGTGATCTGGTAGCTTCCTTCAGCCTCATCTGGTATATTGTCTCTCCCGTGCAACAGCTCGGTTACCAGATCAACAGTTTCACGCAGGCGGTTGCGGCGGGGGAAAGACTGGTGGAGATTCTGGG
>LFTP01000232.1 GCA_001513395.1 Clostridia bacterium DTU080 | reverse complement strand
ATGCGCCATAACGTGCCCTACAACCCCTTGTCCAACCAGGGTTATCGAAGCATAGGATGTATACAGTGTACACAACCCACTGTCGCGGGAACAGCCGCACGCTCCGGTCGGTGGCCGGGCAGCAACAAGATCGAATGCGGCCTTCACACTTTTACCGACAGACTAGAAGTGCCACCTGAAGAACCCTGAGACAGTGGTCTCCGACGGCTGTTGAGGTTGATGAACGCTCTTTCCTGAAATACCCATGACAATCACCGGAGTGATCCGGGTCTGCGCCGAGGCCGACACAGCAGCTTTCCACGAATTCTCCTGTTCCGCGGTATCCTTGATGTGTTCAATCGATACGGCGGTTTGCGCCCTCAGATCATGCACAGCAACAGGCCCCAGCCTCGGCTGCCAGACCGTGAATCCCACACTCGCCGTCAAACCCGGCTGAAAACGGGAATCTCCCGTCACCAGGGTATCAAATCGCTTTAACTCCGCAGCTACGGCGTAGTGCAGATCCATAGAAGGGGTGTGGGAAATCCGATCGCCGAATTGAAGACTGCAAACGGAGATCCGACGATCGGGTTTGATCTCCCCGACCGCTGTTTCTTCCGTTAGCCTGCCGTGCAGATGCAAACGGGCGTTTCCGGGACGTCCCAGACTGAGTTGCGTGCCGAAGGAAGTGTACTGAGTGCGCCCTTCATTGACCGGTTCATCATTGAGAAGATCCAGAAGCGACGGCACCTCGTCCGTTCCCCGCTCGTAGTCAAGCTCCACACGGATGGCATCAAACAGATGCCCGGTGCTAAAGCCCGCTCGATACCCTTCCGCATTCGACGCTCCCAAACCGGCCACGGTATGAAAATCTCTGCCAAAGCGGAAAGCCTCAGCCCTGATCTCGGCCCAAGGCAGGGCCAGCTTCAACCCCACCTGGGCGCCGACGTCCATCATTGGCACTCCGTAGTGGGGATCGGGCAATTGGAAGAAGGGCCGGAGCCGATCCGGTATTTCATCGAGCAAGCGCAAAGCGGTCTTGACATACGGATCGAGATCAGGATCATGGCGATAGTCGTCAATGACACTCCACAAGTCTCCTCGGGCGTTATCGTGATAAAGGCTCAAGGCCATTTCCGCCTCCAGGGCCAGTCTCCTGCCGAAAAACCCCAAGCCAGCCTGGCCGTCGATCACGTAGTTTACCTCAGGATCCGGACCCTCAAGGTCCGGTAAGCTCTCATCACGGATCTTGACCACGCTAAGTGCGAAATCAAGCGGTTCGGTATAAAGCCTCGGTCGGAGAGCTGCCAGTTCCCGAGTCCGAGACCCCTCCAACAGTCTGTCTGTAATATGTCCGTGCACCATCTGTAGCGAGAGCGGACCCAGACCCACGGTCATGTCGATCCCTTTGTGATATGTCTCATCCAAACCCAATGGTGCCACTGCGGACGATACATGGCCCAAAGCCACCTGAAGAAGGCGGGCTTGATAGCGCACTTCGTGTTCGTGATCCTTTGAAGAGTCCAAACGAAACCGCAGATCAACCGGGCCCCAGCTTCCGGTGATATCCGCCGCACCGAAAAAGCCTTGAGAAGATGCACCGACCGCTTCCAGCCGTCCTTGCCAGTCAAAACCTCTCCTCTGCTGCGCAACGTCAAAAGCTGCCGACTCATGAACCGCCATACGCAGAGGTTTACGAACCGCATCAATCGAAGGATAACTCACTGTCCGCCTGTCAGCGGTTACTCCTTCAATGAAGTACTCCATGACGCCAGGTTGCATCAGACCGGCGGGGATAACGACGCGATACTCCCCCTGGAAACGCATCATGGGTAGGCGGTAAAAGCTTTGAGATCCTTGCGGCCGCAAGAACAGACTCATATTCCGTATCGCCGCGTGATCCGGTACTCCGACGCGCACAACCTGCGGCACGTGAGCTGAGGCCTCATCGATTGGCTCGTGCTCCAAGAAGACCGGATTTGCCTCGGGTTGAAGCCCCCCGGTGCTTGCCGCCACCACGGGTTGGACACTCACCGCATGTAGTGTGTCATCGACTATGATTTCCACCGTGGTAACAAAATCATCGACCCAAAGGGCGATTTCATGGAATCCGGGCGAAAGCTCCGCCTCAAAGGCGGCTTTGCCTTCCGCAAGCAGGCCGTCCTGATCCGAGATCCACTCAATGAGAGACCCCGCCGGTGGGTTGATGGCCTCGAAGTACACCGGATTACCCAACAAGAGCGTGGTTTCGCCTCGTGCCAAAGGCCAGACTATGGTTGGACCCGTCGGATTGATGACCATAAGCTGACTGGCCAGCTCCTGTGTTCTTCCAAAGCGGTCTTCAACTCTTACCGCCACGCTATACTCACCGGCATAGGGAAAGCACACCGGTAGCACCGCTTCACCGGCTCCTCGCCAAGATCGCGCCGCCACGGGCGCCCCGTTAACAAACCAAGTGACGGTAAGCCGTTCATCTTGCGTATCATCTATCAAAGCCGCTAGGTCATGATAACGACCTGCCGCCCCTACGGCAGGTAGGCGCAGATCAGCGAGGCGCCACGAAGATGGCTCTGCGGCCTGCTGTCGGATATCCTCCGCATCGGTCGCTATGATCCTAACACTGGTTCCCACGTAGTTGCCTGCTCTGTCCCGGCCACTCACGGTGACGGAGTAAACGCCCTCTTCTTCCGGCACAAAAGCCGTAACCTCAGACGGCAATTGATCACCGTTCACAAACCATCTCAATGGCAGCACCCTATCGGGACCTTCCGGATCTTCCGCCTCCGCGATAAGGTGTACGCGCTGGCCAATCGGTACGGTAGCGCCATCGACAGGGGACTCCAGCTTGATCTGAGGGGGCTGTCGATCGAGAATCCCCACCAGATATGTAGTGCCTGAGGCGCCCCTTCCGTGGGCGTCGACTACCTCTAAAGTGATCTCCGTATCTCCTTCTCCGGTCATAATGTGGGTATAGGTACCGTTGCGACCTACCTCAACACCGTCGGCATACCAATACCACTCATACCCGCGCTCTTCCGGTGCCCGAACAACAAACTCTATGACGTCGCCGACATAAAAGAAATGGTAATCTTCCGGGAAAAAGAGCTCAGGGCCGTCTTCTGCCGTCGCATTGGCGGTAATCACAGCCTCAAGCCGCGCCCTGGGAAGATCGTCGTTTTCGAGGGGACATATCGGCAAAGACTCGAATGAGATATCTCTGATCACAGGTACGGATTGCACAAACGCAGGCCTGAGACCCGCCTCGACGACCACCTCTACCCGAGCCGATCCAACCCGGCCGAATCTGTCGGCGGCTCTGGCTTCAAACACATAGGCGCCGGGAACGTTGACGGGATAGCTCAGTGTGAGCCCGGAGGCAACGCGAGTCGGCGAGTCCGTTTCGGGTTCGCTCACCCACCAGTCCACTTCAGTACGAAAGCCGAGTTGTTCATCTTCCGCGTCATACACGTCAGCCTCCAAAAGGAGGATGTCTCCCACAAAGGATTGTAGGATGTCATCACCGTGAGATATGATGCGCACGACCGGCGGATCGTTTTCCACGCTGAAGCTCATACGAGATGATCTGGCTACGCGTTTTCCTTGAGTATCAAAAAGATGAACAACCCACCTATACTCCAGGCCGCCCACAAAAGGTACACCCGCCGGAACGGAAACCGTCGCAAAAATGTCGTTACTGTGAGCCGAACGATTAAGAAACACAGGTGGACTGATCCAGATCGGCTTGCCCTGTTGCATGACCTCGACTACGGCGGTAAGGCTCTGGAGTTCAGACGGTATATGAGATATCCTGAAAGAGAAGGCGTCCGGATGGAAGGAAGACGAATAGGTGAATCCGACCTCGGGCTCTATGCCATCGATTTTGACAGATGCGCCATCACACCCAAATGCCATCACACTCAGAAACAGCGCCACGAACAAAAAAGAAACGCTGACTACTTCCCGTTGAAACACGGCCGCATCCCCCTCGATTCTTCACCCTTACAGATTCCTTGTTTATCCTATATGTCCCTTCCGCTGATGCACTGAGCCTCGAACCAGAATGCTCCATATCGCTAGGGCAGGAATTCTCCTCACACACTCGAAAATTGAAGGACCTGCTCTGGCGAATGCGACCAGGAAGATTATCTATGCGCCATGAAGAGGCTGAGTGATCAAGAAAGGAGCCCAACTATGCAGGACCGTCTGTTCATTGACGGTTGTACAGTGTCGATCGAAACGCCAGCGCAGGCGAACTCGTTTTTGCTCGCCTTGCAGGCTGCGTTAAAAGCAGCGGCACGCCCGACCTCCTATTCAACATTGGCAGGGATCACCGGTGTCGCTTTTCAATCAGTCCCATGGGAATACAACGAACAAAAAGAATGGGAAGAGCTCGCGGTGCGGATTCCCTTCGTCGGCGACGCCCTCGGAGTGCAATGGAATGTTGTCGGCTCTGATTCAAACACGAGCGATATCGAGCCGCACTGCAGGACACAAGAAGGAAGCCAGACCACTCTGCTTTGCACTCAGACTACGCCTAGAATCGCCGGGACAATTTGGGACGATCAAGCGGTTGAGGAAATACGTCTTCTTTTGCGCCAAGGCACGCCCACCATGGTTTTTGGCGGTTGGCCCGGAGCCTATGCTCATCTATGGGGTCTGATCGTAGGTTGGCAAAACGACATATTCTATGGTTTCCATACCCGCAGCAGCGCTTTGGAACTGCTTGTACAACCGCCTCACGTAGCCCTTTACTTCGACAATCCAAAACCGCCGCGTTATTCGGCCGGTGATATCGCGCGCCTCAGCTTGGTACTGTGCTCTCCGCTCCCCAAAAACGAAGTCTACGACCTGTGGGCAGACTTCCTCCTCGCGCCTCATGAAGACCCAGACGCCTGGATATGCCATCTCCGGCTGGCCACACTGACGCGTGATGCCCGAATGGCCGCTTTGCGCTATCTTTCGGACATTCGCGAGTTTCTTCCGATGACAAGTGCCGTTCACCTCGCTGAGTTGGATTTTTGCTACAGTCAGACCACTCGTTCCCTGATCCGCGATACAGATCGCTCGTACGTACGCGCCGCATTCACATCTCCCGATGAACTCCAAGAGATGAGAGAACNNAGAGATGAGAGAACGGGTCCTTCTTATCAAACGGCATGAGTCCCGAGCCGCTGAAGTCCTATCCCGGCTGGCCGAAGATCTGAGATAAGCCGCTGATCCGTTCCCGATGACCGCCGTGGGCGGTAACTTCGCATATAAAATGTGACAAAAGCAAAAGTAGCAGCGATGTTGAGCAGGAAACTTGCTTTGGTCTGCGAAGTCAGTTAAGAAGTAAGGTCACGGCCGTTGAGCGCTTGCGTCGATCTACCGCCCAGGGTGGATCATGTGCAATGACGCTCGGCGGCATAGCCGATCAGTGTGCAGGTGCTTCGGACCGCTTTGCCGATGAGTGATGCAACGTTGCAGATCTTAACGGCACAAGGTCGAAGCGGTCCGACAGGCCGGCGAAAGGACCGTCACCGCGTTCAGGGGAGTTTTGCCGCAGGGGCGGGCCAAGATGCGACCAACACTTCTGCATCGGGCCACACAACGTTAATATTAATGTAATATGTGGCAGAAAGACATTTCCGCCGACCGTCCGGCGTAAGAGCGCCTTTGATCATCGCCAAGGCGATTCGGCGGGGTCGCACCGCCCGCGGTGCTTCCCGGTAAAGGGAGGTCCCGTTAACATATGACTGGTCATCTACCTATCGATAATGAGAAAGAACGATCCGCGCCGTCCGATGTGAGCGAGGAGCAATATGTGGCTCAACTGGTCGGTGTGGAACGCATCTTTCGTGTAGGCAATCAGGAAGTTCGGGCACTGCGAGGAATTGATCTTAGCATCCGCGAAGGCACCTTTGTTGTGCTGAGCGGCCGCTCTGGCTCCGGCAAGACTACCTTGCTCAATATCCTCGGGGGGCTTGATCGCCCTACGAAAGGCAAGGTGCTTTTTCGCGGCAGGGATCTGAGCGCCTTTTCAGAAAGAGCCCTCACTAAATGGCGACGTAAAGAGATCGGCTTCGTTTTCCAGTCGTTCGCCCTATTGCCCACTCTGACTGCCTATGAGAATGTCGAGGTTCCGCTGCGCATTATCGGAACTCCGGGTCGTCAGCGCAGAGCGCGAGTCAGAGAATGCCTGGAGATGGTGGGGTTGTGGAAACGGGCCCGCCATCGCGTCTTTGAGCTATCAGGCGGCGAACAACAACGCGTCTGCATTGCCCGAGCCTTGGCTACAAGACCGGCTATGCTGCTGGCTGACGAACCTACAGGCGAACTCGACACCGTCACTGGCCAAAAGGTCCTCACGTTATTTCGAGACATTGTAGAACATGAAGGCATCACAGTCTGTATGGTCACTCACGATCCCAGCGCCGCACCTTTTGCAGATAAGGTGTACACTCTCGAAGACGGCCGAATCGTTTAGAATCCGGATGACTTGTTGACTTGGGAGGGTTTGGACAAATGCGCTTCTCCCGCACCTTGTTGCTGCTTGTGCTTCTATTAGGTCTGACCGGTTGCTCGCTGTTTCCCAAAGAGGAAGAGTATGTACTTCCGGTATTGGAAGATCCCCCACCCTCACGGATTGTGACCTATGAGGTAGAAAGAGGCTTCATAGCTGAAGAAATCAGAGGTCTCGGACGCGTAGCCCCCGTGTTGGAGACCCAGTTATACTTCACTCGTCCCGGGCGCATCAAGACTATGGACGTCCGTCTGCAGCAGCAGGTGGAGGAAGGTACAATACTGGCTCAGTTAGAGATCGGCGATCTTGAGCACCAACTTAAACTGGCCAAGATTTCGCTGGAGGAAGCCCGTCTGCGTCTGGAGCGAATGGAGGAGCTAGCCCTCATTGAGGGTCGCAAAGACAGCCCGGACCTGCATATGCAGCGTCTGGCGGTTGAACGCGAGCAGGTCAAACATGACTATCTTGTGGAGCAAATCAATCAGGCCACGATCAGAGCTCCCTATGACGGGGTCATCGTGCGAACCTACACCCAGGCCGGACTGACGGTCAAAGAGTACGAACCGGTATTGACAATCGCTGATCCCAGCGAGTTGGAAATCCACATGGAGCTGTATAGCGAGGATGACTTCCAGCGCATCACCCCGGGCCAACCGGTCAGGGTGGAAGTGACGCGAGGCAACTGGGTAGAAGGCTATGTGGCTCAGATTCCATCATACGCGGAACGCACCGCCACCGGGGCCGAGCGTGACCGCCGTGTCCGCATTCGTTTTCAAAACCCGGGAGTGCGCCTGCGTATGAACGATCTTATGACGGCCATCATCGTGGTGCGAGAAAAGCCGGACGCTTTACTGATTCCAAAAGCTGCATTGCGTGAGTTCATGGGACGCACCTATGTGCGCGTCTTGGAAGGTGAGACACGCCGCGAGATCGATGTCGATGTCGGCATCCGCGGAGCGACCCATGTTGAGATTTTGGACGGCTTAGAAGAAGGCATGCTCGTCATTGGGAAATAGCTAGTATGGGAAGCAGGTGCTGGATTGAGGTTACTGGCAATCCTGTGGACGACCATAAAAAATATTGTGAACAACTGGCGCCTTGAGTTGAGCCTATTGTTGGGCCTGTCCATGGGCGTCGGAATTGTGACCGCCATACCCATATACAGCTCGGGCTCTCTGCAGGATGCTTTCTTACGCCGCTGGCTGGCCTCCAGTGACGGACGCCCGCCCTACAGCGTAATGGTCAGTCATTGGTCGCGGCGCGGCGGCCCGGAGATCACGCTCGAGCAGTACTATGAGCTTGACGAGTATCTGCACGAGAACATCGAGGACCTCATAGGTCTTGAGCATATCTATTACAGCGAAGCCGGCGGTTTGGGTATCAACCGCATTGAGCCCGTGCGTGAGGATTTGGAGCCTCCCGAATCGCCTTATGCCGACATCTCCTTTATGAAAGGGTTACAAGAGCGCACGCGCTTGATCGACGGCCGCTGGTACAGTACCGAGGTATCAGAAGATGAAGTTATCGAGACCGTAGTAGATGTCGAAACGCTCGAAGCACTCAATCTGCTCGTCGGCGAGGAGTACATCTACTGGTACCCGGCGCCCCAGGGTGAGCTGAGTGATATACCAGTCAAGCTGCGCGTGGTCGGAGTCTTCCGAACCCCCGATGAATACCTCAACCATCCCGAATGGATCTACGCGCCGCCCTTTGATCATACCTTCTTCGTCGACAAAGAGGTCTTCTTAAAAGAGCTGGCGGGAAAGCGCAATCTCACCGACGCCAACTGGGATTGGAACTGGATCTTTGATCACCAATCGGTCCGAGTGCATCAGCTGCCGGAATTGGCCAGTGCCCTGGCCAAGCTGGAGACCAATGTGGCTCAGATCATGCCCGAAACGCGGCTGTGGAACTCTCCGCAACGCATTTTTGAGTATTTCAGTGAGACAGCCCGAGGTATAGCTCTCTTCCTCGGCGCCCTGTCGGTTCCCATTTTGGGCATGGTCTTCTACTACATCATCCTCACCGCCAGCCTGACGGTATCCAGGCGACGAAACGAAGTTGCCATGCTTCGCAGCCGAGGAGCCAGTGCTTTCCAGGTTGTCTTGAGTTTTCTCGTCGAATGGCTCATGCTGGGAGGAGTGGCCTTTGTCATCGGACCGTTTATCGGTCTGTTTATCGCCCGGGTCATGGGTGCTTCCGCCGGTTTTCTGTCCTTTGTGGACCGTCGGGCCCTGCCGGTGAGCATAGTACCCGACGCCTACCGTTACGGTGCGATCGCCGTCGCCGTGTCTGTCTTGGCTTGTCTGATTCCGGTGATCGGAGCTTCTCGATTCAGCATCGTCACCTTCAAACAGGAAGTTGTCCGAAGCCAGCGCAAGCCGTTGTGGGAAAGGTTCCTACTCGATTTCATTCTCTTGGGCACCTCTTTCTACGGTTACCGAACTCTGACACAGCAACGCCTGATCATGACGCTGCAGACTCAAAGCAGCAGGGAGGCACTGGCGTTATTGATGGATCCCATGCTCTTTTTCGTTCCGGTGATCTTCTTGCTGGGAGCGGGATTGTTCGTCTTACGCATTTTCCCCTACATCATGCACTTCCTGTCATGGATCACGGGACCTTTCCGGGGCGTATCCTGGACACTGACGACCAAACAACTCGCCCGCAACGCCAGGCAATATACTCCCTTGCTCCTGTTGCTAATCGTGACAGTTGCCCTCGGTATCTACTCAGCGGCAGCGGCTCGCACCCTGTCTCGCAATTTTGAGGATCGCAT
>LFTP01000276.1 GCA_001513395.1 Clostridia bacterium DTU080 | reverse complement strand
TTCCGATGCCCACCACGTGGCAGGGCGCGAACTGTAATCCGACCACGTGAAGATGCGCAAGGCGTCTCGAGGAGGAATGCGTTGCAGGACAGCCTTAACCAGAGTCGGATCGATATCGGAAGCAATATCTGTGTCAAAGGGCGGTTTCCGTTCCAGGATAAGAGTGAGCAAGGAAGGGATCTCGTCCCACGAAGAATCAGCGTACTTGTCCCCGTACAAGCCCTGTAGATCGCATTTGGCATACTGAGGAAATGCTGTGGGCCATCCGCCGCTGGGATATTGGGCATCGACAAGCCCATGGAAAGCGGCAACGAAGGCTGTTCGACACTCCTTTTTACCCGTAGCGGCGTAAACGTTCGCCAAAATGAGCATCTGCGTCGGAAGGATGCGCTCCGATGAGGCATCTACATTACGAGGCAGGCCCAACACAAACTCGCCCGCCGTGATGGCGGAGATGATCTCCTCTGCAGTTCTTACGGCTTCTGCCGATCCCCATGCTTCCGTGGGGTATTTGAGCACATCTTCGTACAAAACTGGTATGGGTAAAGACGTGCCAAGCGAAGCCTCCCCCGGTGATTGAAAGACAACCCGATCGGGACTGTCGACAGGTTCAGTATCATGAAAGTGGCGCAGTGAGGGTGCGCTCATCCCTTCCAAGAGCACCCACATGTGATCCATGTCCCAATCGGTCTCGTTCAACCAGAAATCGGGATCTTTCATTTGTTCGCCGGTCAGACCCCTACCCCCGCGGCTGACGGACAGGCCCGAGCGGTCCGTATCCCAGTAGCTGGAGACAACGTTGCTGTGATCCGATTGCTCATTAGCGGCGATCAGACCGTGGGTGGTTTCAGGATCCTCCCCTGTTACAAACCCGTTGCTATATGAATGCATCACGGTGCTCGCGGCATCGAGGCGACCGACCAATCCCGCCACGTAGTTGATGCCGGAAACGCTTCCTGAGTTGAAGGAGTTCTTGATCATCCCGCCTTCCGGAACATATCCGGCCAAACCGCCGATCGTGGTATCGCGACGGTATGTGCTTGCAACGTCACCCGTATTGCAGGAGCCTTCGATCAGCCCGGAAGTGTTCCCGACCAGACCGCCTACGTATTTCTTGCTGACTACTCGTGCGCCATTGTGCGCATTCCTGATGACGCTCTTGCCTCTGCCCCAACCAGCGATTCCTCCGGCGCGTTGATTGTTTCCCTCCACGACACCGCTCACCGAGACGTTTGAAATCTCCCCATGCAGTCTTCCTGCCACGGCACCGACATTACTAAGGCCGAAAACATAGACGTTCTCCAAGTTGAGGTTACGAACCTTGCCGTTGGCATCGACCTGCCCGAAGAGGCCTACATCATTCACCGTGGGACGGTTGATAGTCAACTCATATATGGTGTGTCCTTGACCATCGAGTGTTCCCCTGAAAGCAGAGATCGGTGCAAATCCCGCTCCGTCGTTCCAGGACGCCGTCACCGTCGCATCAATATCATTGGCCAATATGTAGGTCTGTGTCGAGTTCGCCGGGATGGCTTGTAACTCTTCAATGGTATGTATCAAGACGACTTCGTTTTCGCTTCCCATAGCGGGGAAGCAATACATTAGGGCTAACAAAACATGAACCAGCAACGCTCTGCTGATCCTGTCTCTTTGAGCCAAGACTCCACACCCCTTACGCTCAGCTGTGTCCTCGTCTCCGGGCAACCGGGTCTCACCTACCCTTCACACGGTATGATCTCTTGGATCTTGTATCCTGAGAACGATCCCGCACACTGCAGAAATGACTGTACGAAACAAGACCATTCTACAGGTTTCTTGGACCCCCTTCTCGGGAGTGCACAGTTTCGAAAACCATGGTTGGAATAAGACAATGTATCAACCGAATATGACTCGAGACACATTTGCCCTAGGTGATCCAACAGCGACCTGAACTATCCCGCGATGTTGCCAAAGTTATAGGTCTCTTGTCATCTGTTCATATTGAACTTCTTTTTTCATAATAAAAGACCGAATAGCGCCACCCGCCCAATGCCCTGACACGTTAGTGACAACATTCAGATTGAAAGTGGTAAGCCTCTTGCGCGGAATCCGACGTGAATCGGTCGAGCCATTCGCGACGGCGCTCATGAGGCCGGATGAGACCGGAGAGCTGCTCCGCAAAGACGCGGCGTCGGCAGTCAGGATC
>LFTP01000037.1 GCA_001513395.1 Clostridia bacterium DTU080 | reverse complement strand
CACGAAGCGGGCCGGATGATCCTCCGGCAACCAATCGTCAAGCGAAGGCGGAAACAGAAGCGTTTGTTTTGGTTGGTAAGGACGATAGCGTTTAGTACTCATGTTTCATCAATTGGCTATTATCGGCCCAAATCCTGGTGCTCTCGACTGTTTTACTCAGACAGGCTCCTAGTTCCGGACCTGTATCTCCTGGGACGTGATGACGGAAGAATTACAGTCCCTCATATGAGTAGCTGCAACATCGCTCTCTTTCATCAACGTCCTGTGCGCGGCTATGACGAAAGCCGATGCGTCGACGGATGGGCGGCCCCCACGATCGCTTCTTCGCCGGAGCTTGGTTTTCTTGTCAAGACAGGGGCGCTATACTACGGTTTACGATGGCTTTAAGAGGCGGACAAGCAGTCGCAGTTGGCAGAAGATGGGGGGCCGTTTTTGGCCGCTGACCTACCAATTTCGGCCCCACAGTTGCAGTTCACCCAATTGGATTTCCTCATACGGCAAGTCGCTTTGTCTCAGAGTAACCCGGAACCAATTGGCGGTGTTTTCAGGTAGCTGACCCGTCACAACCAGATGAAAACGACCTTCCGAGTTCCGATCCTTGACGGAGATCTCGTAGGGATGCTCATGCCAACTATCGGCGTCGGGAGAGATGTCGATACGCAGTGTCTTTTCAATGTCCACCGTCGGGGCGTACACACTGAGCTGGTAACGTTCCAGATTGTGGCTTTCCCAGATAAGATACTCCGTCCCCGGACCTGTACGTACCCGTCGATCATTGTCATCGAAAAATCCGTCTCTTTGTTCGGTTGCATACCCCCATCCGTCTGAGGCGGCGAAGGTCTGCGAGAAATCAAAGGTGCCCAACCATCCGGTAATGGGCGGTTGGAAGGCATCCGTCATATGCCAATGGTTGTTGACCCGGATGGGAAACTCCTGGAAGACCTCGCCGCCATCTTTCAGCGTGATCCGTACACCCAGGCCGTGGGAACCGTCCGAGAGGGGGCGCGTGTCGACATGAAGCTGATCAGGCATGTGCGTACCCTCAAAGATGAGCTGGTTCGCAAAGGTGACTGTCACATCCGAGACCTCGATTTCCGCAGGTGTTTCAAGGCGCAGCTCAACCGGTACCGTTCCCGCCACTCTCTCCGATGCCCGAGGCGAGTCCATGGACAGGATGACGCGGGGGAAAACCGGCCAGATGTCAGTTTCGGCTTCCATCCACTCTGATAAAGGAACCACAACAGGCTGGATCGGGGCTAGCTCGGAATCCTTCACAGGGAGAAACTGCACGGCTAGGGTGGTCTCGGTGACATCCTGAAGATGAATGGCCAGCTTTCGAAACTCCGTGTTCGGATTCTGACCGGGCGGATCCGGAGAGGTTGGCAAAGGTCGGGCGGGCATGACCTCAAAAACGGCATCTGAAGGCGACAGAATGCGAGCCATCAGCTGCTTGCCGCCCCGTTGCAACGTGGCGGTTCTGCCGTCGGCATCGATATGCACACTGGCCTTCGTATGCATGAACCACCAGACTTCCGCCGGATCGTCAGCTTGGATCTCATCTTGAATCATGACCTGTCTGCGGTGATCGAAAAGGGCTATCCCGCGACGAACACGCGCATGGGGCGCATAGGCAGAGTCCATGTCAACAATACCTACCGCTTCGTTTGGCCGTGACGCCAGGTGGATGATCGGCGCCTTGGCTGCCAGGTTTTGATCCGGACCCGCTCCGGGATTGATGACCAACGTGTTTTGTCCTTCGGCCCGAATTCTGTAGTACGTCCAGCGCTGGCCGCTACCGCGGTTGCTGTAGCCCGGCAGGTTGTAGTTGTCGGCGCCTGTCTGCTCAGCCCAACGCACGCCCAAGGCGTCCAACACGAAATTGCCGACATCCAGCTGACCGTGTCCCCGATTGACTTCTCCTCCCTTGAAGGCCACGAAAACCGCCCTGGGGTTCCAGCCAAGCGCTGCGGAACGAAGCAACCTCCACTCCGCGAAAATGTTTATCCTGGGGGAGACGATCAAATGTAGACTCCTCATCAATGCCCGGTCGATACCACAAGAGATTCTTCGCCGGGCTGCCACCGCCGATGTGCAGCAACCAGCCGGCAAGTGCAGGTTGATCGAATCTGTCGGCCAGCCACAACAGCTCCGAAGCCCGTGGCGCTTCTATCCCCGTATCCCCGAAATTGAACGTTTCGTCCTTGTTGTTCGTGAGATACACGGGGAAGAATCCCGTTTGATCTATGCCGGGCGTTTTAGTCAGTCCGAAATCCGTTCCAAGGGCGGTTTCCAGCGCACATATGTATGAAATAAGGTAGCGAATCGAATAGTGCCAGTACCCGGTGCCTTCATCCCAACCGCCGTCGGGGCTGAACCTCGTGATGGCTTGGCGCACCCAATACAGCCCCGTCTGCAATATCTCTCCCGCCATCTCAGGCACTTCATCGGCCAGGGCCAAAGCTCCCGTGGCGATTCCGCCGTTCACCACGAAGCACCAGTTGCTCTCCGTCCAATTGTGGCCGCCTTGCCAGCCCGCCGGGGCTTTTCCGTGGTAGTACATCAGTGCCGAGTCAAGACCTTTGTCTATGATGGCTTCCCGCAAGGTCTGCCGCTGTTGTTGGCTCCACACATCATAGAGCCAATCGTAGGCGATGGCGAAGGCTCGCGTCATTTCCGCCGTGTCGAGGAAGTGCGAAGGATTCCAGTCGGGGAAGTTCGCCGCGGCCTGAAGCTCTTGCCACAATCGCTCAAGATAGCGCTCGTTCGGCTCGATGCAGTAGGCCATAGCCAACGTTTCGACGCGATCCAAAACCTGACGACTCGTGGCCAACAGCCGTTTGCCGTCCGGAATCACATACTCCGAAGGGGGCTCAGAAAGGATATTGTCCGCCGAAAACGTCAAGGATGAATACCACTGGCGCATCAACGGATCTTCCTCAACCAGCTGGCGTATTCGGGCGAAATCCTCAGCTGTGGCCATGATCCGGGGATGCTGTTGCCTGAGAGTTTCAAGAATCTCGGTATGAAGGACGGAAGAGTCCGCCGCTGAGACGGACTCTTTTTCGTATCCGGCAGGTAATTGCTGAACGGACAAGTCATCAACCCAGATCGATCCGGTCCCGAATTGATTGAAGATCTGAATAAGAATGGTCTTCACTTCCGCAGGTACGGTGAAATCCACCGTGAGGCGCGACCAAGTCGAAGGGTCGTAGTCTAAGGACCGGGGCTCCATATGGAAATTCGGCCCGGCCAAAGAGCATACGGTAGCCTCGTCGAGCGGCTCGTGCAGCCAGTTCATCTGCCAGGCTGTCTTGTTATCTTCGTTGTAGGGTGAGTCGTGGTAGGCCATAATACGCGTCCGGATGTTTTTGGGCTGCATACCTTCGCTCACCTGAAACCACACCGTGAAGCGATAGGCCCTGCCGCCTTCCAGCTGCACGTACCTACCTAAGGCCGGTCTTTCGTTGCCGTCGCTTGTAATGCGGACGGACCACTCGCCGGAGCGGGCCCGGGTGTTATCCGAGACAATCTCGGCATTTCCCGACACATAGCCGAAAGCGAATCCCGCTGGTCTGCCTTGAGAGGTGACCTCTTCAAAATCTCCGTTTGACATCAGCTCCACCGTAGTCGCCGACACCGACCATGCAACCAAACCGAGGAAGAGCACCATCCAAGTTCCTCTTGGCCATCGAATCGTGAACACTTCACTTCCCTCCCGCAATCGTTTTCGCCTGGTTTCGATAAATCCGTCAAAGCCGGCGGCCGCAGGTGATGTTTGCAGTTGCCAAAACCGATCTTATAGCCGCAAATACAACATATTCATTGCATAAAGACGGCCGTTTTCCTGCGTCCAAACCGTTGGCTGTCGACATCATGGGACACGGCCTGATGATACACCCTACTGTCTCCTCAAATAGGTGCTATGGAACCCTTCGTGAAGGGTAACCTGACAGGCGAGAGGAATCAAGTCTCGGCAATCGGTTCAGATTCGTAAAGGCCTATATTAGGAGGACCTGCAATGGATATAGCACAAAGATGGATGAGCCTTCCGCACGAGTGGCAGCCGTTGTTCGAGCGATGGGCCGAAGATCCGAAAAACCGGCTGGCGCTTCATTCCTGGCCACAATACGGAGGTCAGAAGGTTGTGGGGTTGACCTGGGGCCGCTCAGACGCTCCGGTGCGCTTAATGGCAGCGGTTCCCCACGCCCATGAGCCGGCGGGCACGGCGGTCATGGTCAACCTGGCTTCGCAGTTGATCGCGGGACGGCACCTGGATGGGGAGCCCACGGAGCTGCCCATAGAAGAGATCAGGGAGAAATGCTTGATCACCCTTTTGCCCGACACGAATTCGCAAGGGCGGGCGAAGCGTTCAGAGCGCTGCTGGGATGGGGCTCACGATGACGATACCTTCCTGAAGATAGTCTTCGGCATTGCTGCCGACGGCAGCCGATTCGGACGCTATCCGGAGTGGAGCCTGAAAGAACACCGGCCCCGACAGATCGGTATCGAATACGAACAACTGACGGATGATCTTTTCGTGGAACCCAATACCAGCCGTCGTTCCACGCACTTCAAAGCCATAACTGAGCTCCATGCTCGCTACGGTCATACTCATTTTTTGGACATGCATCAGCATGAACAGCCTCCGGCGGCGATACTGCCCGCGGATTTCGACGAGCTTTCACCGGAGGATCAAGCCAAGATCATGGCCTGGGCGAAAGCGATAATCCAAGCCTTGTCCGCCGTCGGAGCTGATCCGCGGCCGGAGCCTGTCATCTCATACCGAGGACAGGAGCGACAACGGTTTTTCCAGGATTTTTGGCGCGGTACCTGCCCGGGCATGTTGAGGCTGGTCTCCGAGGTGCGCAACAACCTGGATCGAAAAACCGGTGTACCGACAACCATGGAACAGCAATTCACTATGGCCAATGCCGTTCTTTTGGGTACCATCAAACATCTGATGGAAACGGCCACATAAGGCGGATGCACGGAGGGCGGGAAAAGAGCATACCCTCCGTGCCGTTTTTTTAAGGATAATGCCTGCTTGTCAGGGATCCGGACCGGAGATGTCGCTTGGTCCCCTTGCAGCACATGTCTGTTCGACAACTGTGATCCGAGTCCCCAGGCTCGTAGTGGCGCGCCTGTATACAGTCCCGATCATGAGAGGAGGGTGAGAAGAGGAGGGTGAGACTGACGGCGTTTTCTTCAAAAAATGATCATTACCTTGAGCTCCGTGATGCCCTGACTGTCGCGGCGGGATTGTCAACCGGTTGTACATCGATCATGCTTCCGGGATCCGCCGGTTGAGCCCTCCTGCAAACCGTCCCGCCCATCTGAGGCTCGATACATATACTGTTTGCCTTGCGCCGTACCGGCGAGAAGCCCGTCGTCACGGCCCACTCGGCATGGATATCCGATCGCAGGAGGAACTCGATCAGTCTCCACGCCGTCTCCGGATGCTGACTGGAGGAAGCCAAAGTGAGAGCGTCCAGACTCGACAATGTCCGAGGGGTGTCCGTGTTTGAAGAGGCATATCCATAGCCAGATCGAACGGGACCACTTCTCTTAGGGTCAAGGGTCCCCAAAGCCCCAAAAACACGGCACAACGGGGTTTTCGCTTTCTTACAACCCGGAACTTCGGATGAGAGACATGGTCAAAAATCCCAGGCTTTCAAAGACCACCATAGACGCCGGCGGGCGAGATTGTAGAGAACGACTGTTCCCCAAAACGGCAGAGACTGGAAGAACGCTCACCGAGGTCCATGCAGCCTATCTGTCTCAAACGTGTTCTTTCTGCGATCGGACGTTCCCTGAACGGATCTATCTGTCGGTTAGGACTGCTGCTTACCCCTGCGGTCCGGTTCTTGCCGTTATCGACAGCCTTGGGCTGAGACGCAGCCGTTGGACGCTAACCTACGACGGCGGAGGTTGCCCAACAAGCAGCGCGGCTTTAGCTCAGTCGGGACGTCACAGTACGAGTGGTGGGATACGGTTAGCGACAAGAATCAGAGGCGCGGAGGGTGGGCTAAGAGCCCACCCCCCAAAAGGCGCAATTACCTGGAGAAATGCTCGTCGATCATGGCGGTGAACAGACGCTGCAGCTCGGATAAAGCCGCCTCAACCGGCATGGTTCCTGCCCACATTTGTTGAGCTACTGGGTGGTTCAAAAACGGCAAGTTGGCCGGATGTGCCCAATACTGATTTGCTCCGCCGTAATCCATCGCCTCTACGAAAGCGATGATATTCTTGGGAGGGGAGATGCGCAAGAACGTCTGCGCGGCGATCTTGGTCTGGGTCGGTATGACCGCGCCAATGGCGTGCAACTCCAAGGACTGTTCGGGCTGCATAATAAAGCGCACGTAGTCTTTGGCGATGGGGATATTGGGCGACGTGGCGGGAATCGCCCAGGTCTCCGGACTCATAAACGTGGTGCGGCTCCGTTCGTTGCCGACCACGAGCGTGGGCAGACCGACAACATCCCAGTCAAAGTGTGCTCCTTCTCTGAACTTGGGAACGTCGAAGACACCGCGGCCCACCATGGCTACGGTCTCGGCCAAGGCGTTTCTCAGGCTGTCTCCGCTTGGAGCGTGGACTCCGCTGCGTCCGGATCTCAGATCCGCGAACAGCTGTACCCCGGCGCGGCGTATAGGATCCAGCAGATTGATCGATCTGCCGTTGTCGGTATACAGCGGACCTCCGTAACCCCAGGCGATATGAGGCCAGTACATCTGCAGTCCCCACTGATCCGGCACGCCGTCGCCGGATATATCCCGGGTCAAGGCCTTGCTCATGGCCAGGGCATCATCCCAGGTCCAATCATCCTGGGGAAATCCCAGACCCGCCTCGCTAAGAAGATTCTTGTTGTAATAGATCGTGTGGGAATTGATCCCGTGAGGTATGGTCAGCAGGCGTCCTTCCCAACGCGAGGAGATGAGTGCACCCGGGTGGATATCCTTGATGGCGGGATCCTTCGCATACAGATCATCCAGCGGCTCCAAGTGGTCGGCAAAGGTGTAAAACGCCGCTCCCAACCACATGACGTCGATCGGCGTGCCGGCGGCCATCATAGTCAGCAAGAACTCGGTGTAGTTGCCGGCCACTCTGATTACATCGACGGTGACATCGGGATTCAACTCGTGGTAGCGCTTAGCCCATGTTTCATAGACCGGGAATCTCTCCGGCGAGCTGGCTTGTGCCGAAAAGGTGATCGTAGTCTTGGCAGCCAAAGCCGAAGCATTCAGCGTTACCAAGACAGCCATCACAACGATACCGGCTAACCACTGCTTGGATCGCACCTTTCATACCTCCCGACAAGTTTCTTTCTTGGGAACCCAAGAGCATAATAAACTAATTATGCTGTAACTAGAGGTCTCCTTTTGATCATGAGTTTCCTAGTTGAAATAACGGGCGATAGAAGAAGATAGAGAGATCTCGGGTGCCCGATAGGTTGTGGAACCGTGGAAGGTTCAGGCGTTGGCACCTAAAGGACTATCCATCCATCGTGTCTAAACATAAGACAATCGAACACTGGGGGAATGAAAGGAGTCTTTGATGTGAAAAAAGTGGGATTGAGCTCATTCGTTCTATTCGCTCTCATCTTCTCGTTGACATTCAGCGTCGCATGGGCGAAAGAGCTCACGTTCTTGACCGTGGGTTATTCAGGCGAGCTACTGAATTACCTGCGCAATGAAGTCGTGCCGGAGTTCAAGGACAAATACGGCGTCGACGTCGTCATGTTGTCCGCCAACTGGGACACGCGTATGGAAAGGATCATCGTCCTTACGGCCGGAGGTACGCCCCCTGATGTGGTGTGCACCGGCGCTTATTCGCCCTACGAGGAAGGCTCCGTGGGCATGCTGGAGCCTCTTGATCGCTACCTTGCCCGGTGGCCCTTGACGTCCCGGTTTTCCAAAGGGCTATGGGATTCCTTGAGCTGGCGCGGCCAGGTTTACGTGGTGCCCCAGAACCTGAGTCTGCGAGGCATCGCCTACAATAAGGAGCTCTACGCCGAAGTCGGCCTTGATCCCGAAAGACCGCCGATGAGCTGGGAGGAGCTCAAGCAGTACGCGCAGCGACTTACTCGCATTGAGGGCGATTCGGTCGCCGTACAGGGGATCAAGCTCGAAACCACTCCTGCCGGCGCGGCGCAGTATTTCTTCTGGTTCTTGCGTCAGGCAGGCGTGACGGAGATCGACTCAGACAAAATGACGTCCAATCTGATGCGTCCTGAAGCCATTGATGCTCTGCAGACCCTGCAGGAGCTCTATGCGGCCGGACAGCATGGCCTGCCGGTCCTGTCGGGCGGTTATGTCAAAGGGCGCGAGGCTATGCGCTGGCTCTTCCCGTCGGGCGTGGCTTCCATGGTCGCCCAGGACCCCTACATCATGGAGCGGACGGGTGTTTTCGCCCCGCGGCGCACGCCGGAGAGCAGACCCGTAGCCCATGTCTTTGCCAACGGATTGGCCATCACTGCCGCCAGCAAGAATAAGGATCTGGCCTGGGAATGGATTGCCTCACTGTACGAAGACGACGTGCTCTATGAGATTCAGCGCATAAGCTGGTTCTTCAGCGGCCGCCTTGATTTCCTCAATCGGATGAGAGAAATTCAGCCGGGCATCGAGTACTGGTACGCCATGGATCCCTACATCCAGGCCTCAGTGTTTCCTCCGCCCCGTGACGTCTCTCAACAAGAGCTGGGAGCGCAGGTCCTGAAGGTCTGGAGATTGGAGACCTCTCCATTGGCGGCTCTGGAGCAGACTCATGCCCTGTGGACTCGACTCCTTGAGGACTGGAAGGCGGAGATCGAACGTCGATAAAGGGAGGGGACCCCGATGAGGTTTGTCGGCAAAAAGGCGATCACGTTGATCGCCGCGGTGCTGTTGGCCGGGCTGGTTGCTCAGGCCGGCGAGGTGATCACGTTTCGAACCTGGTGGGGCTACACGGGCGCCCGCATCGAGCTGCTGAACAGCATGTTACGCCGTTTTGAGGAAGAGACGGGAATCGAGGTCAGACACGAGTCTCCGGCACCTTTTGCCAACTACCTGGAAAAGTTGGTCTTAGACACCGTAGGAGGCGTGCAGACTGACGTTGTACTGGGCAGCAGTTTCTGGATCGCTGATATGATCGATTCGGGACTTTTGCAGCCTCTGGACGGATATTTAGCCAGAACTCCGGGGTTGAAAGAGGACATCTTCCCGGCTATATGGGACGGGGTGGTCTATAGAGGCCAAGTGTGGGCGCTGCCGTTTGCCGGCGGACCGCAGCGGGTCACCTTTCAGAACAAGGACACGTTCTCGGCCCGAGGCCTGCAGACCGGCGAGGGTGTGGTGTCCTCCTGGGATGCGTTCTTGAGCCACGTTCTGCGGCTCACGCAGGATGTCAACGGCGACGGCGTGCCCGATGTCTTCGGCCTGGACAACGCCAACCAGATCTACGCCTTCTACTGGACCAACGGAGCCGATCTTTTCAACGAAGACCGCACCGACTTCGGGTTCTTGACTCCGCAGGCCATTGAGGCGCTGGAGTTCATGATCGATCTGCAGCGACGGGGAGTGGTAGGGGGCGATTTCGCCAAAGGCACGGGGGCCATGACTTTGACCACGGGACCTTGGGGAATGCTCACTTTCAGGGAAACGGTCCGTTTCGATCTGGCCATGGATCTGCCTCCTCAAAACACGGACACGCCCCGGACGTTGTCGAGTCTGGACGCTTTGACATTGGCTTCGGCCAGTGAACATCCCGAGGCGGCGTGGAAGCTGATCGAGTTCCTCCTGCGACCGGATATCCATGCCGAGTGGGCCGTGACGACGGGTTTCCCGCCCGTGCGGCGCTCGGAAGTGACGACGCGGGTATTTCGCACGGCCGTAGCCCGGGATCCATTGTATGAACCCCTGGGACAGATGTATGAAGCCGCGGTGCTGTGGCCGCTTTATCCCAACAGCAACGCCATTTGGAACATCCTGCGAGCCGCGGTGAGCAGTGTCTTTCGCGGCGAGGCGCCCAGAACGGCTTTGGAGAATGCGCATAGACAGGCGCAACAGTATCTCATCAAGGAATGAAAAAGAGTCACGGGTCGCTTCGCGAGGATTACGGAATGTGAGACTCAATATGGGTTGAGCAGATAAGGCTTTGGCCGCTTCTTCAGGCGGTCAAAGCCTTATTTAAAGGCAGCTATCCTTTGTTGCCGAAATAGACAAGACACAATGAGCTTCTATAAAGGACAAGGCTGCTGTGTCCAGAAAACAAAAGCCGTGAGCCGGTTGTCTGTAACAACACACATGATGCTACAGGAGAGGAGAATTGATGAATGTGTCCGGAAATCGTATCGTCTTTTTTGTGCTCGTCTTCTTGTTGACCGCGGCCAGTATAGGGGAAGCGGCCGTCACCTTGCGTTGGCGCACCTGCTGTCGGCAAGAAGATCGCGTGGAGATGTTTCAACGCTGGGCACGAGCTTTCGAAGAGGAGAACCCGGATATCATCATCGATTGGTATGATCCTCCGGGCGGAATCACTCAGGTAAAAGTGGAGATCGCCGGAGGAGTGGGCCCTGATGTGATGATGCAGGGAGCCGGGATCTACAGCATGCTGGATGTACTGATGCCGCTTAGCCCCATTGTGCAGAAGTATCCGGAGTTGCGTCGCGAGGTCATCCCCAGCGTACTCGATCAGTTCACCTGGCAAGGTGAGATCATATATGCTACCCCGCATCTGCTGATCGAGGCCGAGGCGGACGGGCCCGTGGAGTTTGTCATCGGCAAGCGCTTGACGTCGACGTCGCATTTGGCCCCCAGACAGGAGCAGTCTTTGCAGTGGGTGGTGAGGGCCAAAGGGGCGAGGACTTTGCGCTTCAGCGCCTTCACCGAACGGGTCCTTTTTACCTGCGCACAGGTTCGTCTGTGCCCTGAATGAGCGACGGAGGTGGCAACCATGACGGGAAAAGAGCGCCGGATGCGGGTTCGGCCGCTGTTGTCATATATCGATTCGGACGGCTCGCTGCGACAGATCACTTCAGCGGATGAGTGGGCCCTCCGCCGGCAACAGTTGGAAAAGACCGTGGCTTACTTCTTGGGTGAGGCTCCCGATATAGAGCCTCCTGAACCGGCTTTTGAGATCCTGGAAGAACACACCTACCCTGAGTATCGGCATCTGTTGATCAAATACCTGGTGGAGCCGGAGGAAGAGGTCAAGGCCCATCTGCTGGTGCCGCCTCCTGAGCGGAGACAAAAAGGCGCAGCCGTGCTTTGCCTGCACGGCACTTCGGCGGCGGCTAAGGACACTCAGATCATGGACGGCGAGAAACCCGGCCGTGATTTCGGACGTCTCTTTGCCCGGGAAGGCTTCATCACTCTCTCTCCTGACCATTGTTGTTCCGGGGAGAGGCAACCTCCGGGCTTTCAGCCCTATGACACGACGCCTTTTTACGAACGCTATCCTGAGTGGTCGATGATGGGCAAGGCCATCTGGGACGGGCAAAGGGCGTTGGATGTTTTATCCGTTGTCCCGGATGTGGATCCCGAGCGGCTGGGCGTGGTCGGACACTCACTTGGCGGATACGGAAGCATCTTTCTTTCGGCCTTCGACGAACGGCTCAAGGCGACTATCTCCAGCTGCGGACTGACCAGCTGGGAGGATAATCCTAAGCGCCTGAATTGGAGCCGGGATCACTGGTATATACACTTCCCGCGATTGCGGGAGTATTTCCTGCGCGATGAAGTCCCCTGTGATATGCATGAATTCGCGGCCTTGATCGCCCCGCGGCCTTTTCTCAACGTATCGGGGATGAGCGATCTCATGTATTCTCCCACCAACGAAAACATGCCGGAGATCGGCTGGCAACTCTGGCAGCTCTACGACTTGTTAGGCGCCGGGGAAAACTTCGCCAACTTCTTGTTCGGTGCCGGACACGATGTGCCTGAGTACTCCCGGGCCTTAATGGTCGCTTGGATGAAGCGCTGGCTTTGTACCTGACATTTATACTCGAGCGGGGCCCTTGGGTTCCGCTCGAGCTGTTGTCCGCTTCAATGTGTTCTTCGGCAGCGCCGAGCCGTCGAAAATAGGAGAAAGGCGCCGGGAAGTTCACTCACCGACTTCGGATCGAAGTGGTCGAGGATCAGGAAAGCGATCGTGTCATCCTGCGGATGGATCCCGGTGACGACCGGTCCAGCGACGTAGCGAGCGAGCTTGTCACTACCGAGTTTTTGAGGGAGGCTCGCATACCGCGTCAGACATGCACTCAGCCGAACGATACGACACTTCGCATCGACGTGGATTATTGGGCAACACAAGGCGCGAGAAGAATGCCACTCCGGGCCCGTTTGAACTACTCCCGAGCGGCCGATGCGAGCTTGAGGTCTGACCGCTCAGACGGGACGGTCGGGCAAACGGCGNNGCCGACGAATAAAAGGGTCGGCACAGTCATCTTTCGGTGTCGAATCCTCTGCCGAAGCGATGGCCGTTTTCAAGCCTGGCTGGGCGGAGTATCGGGGGCAGGGGCGAGGCGTCTGTCGTTCCATCGTTGGTCGTGATCGGACGGACAAAAAGGATCCCGGGGCCGGAGGCGGCCCCGGAATTATGAGGCTATCTGGCCGACTCTTCGATAACCGCAGTGATCTTTGCCAACTCGGGATTGGGCGAAAGACGAGGTCTCAGACCGCTGGCCGTGGTGAGTTGGCGGATCGTGATCGTGCGGCACGGCTCATACGGGAACGGCCGTTGCCAAGGTGGTGCGTCAGTCTGGGCATCACCCAGAGGGGCGAACGGGTCAGGAAACAGATACAGACCTTGATACCCCTCGGGATGGTTGCTATCATCGACAAACAGGCCGTCGATGGTGATCTCGCGCGGCATATGGCAGCGGTATCCAAAATCATGCAGTCCGTCGTTTCGGGTATTGAACATGATCGGCTGCACCTTATTGCCGCACGCCGGCATCCAGCGGCAGTTGCGGATGAGCACCGGCCCTTCCCACGTGCTTCCGTAGTCGCCGCGAAACGAGATCAGCGAGTTGCCATAGAGGGTGGAATCCTCAACGGTGAGCGTGCCGCGACCGATGGCGTTCAGTCCCATGTATCCCAGCGTCGAACGCCGGATCGTGTAGAAACCGGAGACACCCATGTGTACATCCATCCTGGAGAGGACGCAGTCTTCAAGGAGGATGTTCTTGCAGAAGTTTGTGGCGATGACGCCCCAGCGCGTCCGATCCAGGATATGGTTCATTCGGCAGCCGATCATGCGGAAGTTGACGACTTCATTGGCGGTGAAATCGTATGAACCCATCGAAACGGGCTTTCCAGCCGAACCGATGGTCCGATAGACCTTGTGGCCCGTGGCAAAGCAATCGCGCAACGTGACGATGGCACACTTCCGCACGGAGAGGAATCCGGAATAGGGATGGCCGACGGCGGTCTCTCCGACCACGTAGTGCGTCAGACCGTCGATCTCGGTGTTGGAACGGGAGATGACGATGTTACGCGCCCAGTAGTTGTAGCCAACTTCTTGTTTCATGCGGTTGGCAAAGGTGGTGAAGACCCCGCCCCGCACGATGAGCGGTTTGTCGTCGATGGGACGGGCCTCGATACGGGTGATGACGTCGTAATCCCAGTCAATGGCGCCTTCGATCGACCCATCGCGGCGGAGAATGAAACAGTCGCGCTGGGCTATGCCTCGGTTTTGATTGAGGCCGCGCCTTATGTACACTCGTTTATTGGCGTTTTCCACGGTGACGTAGCAGTCGCGCGCAGGACGGAGTTCCACATGGTCTTGATCCCTGGTGAGCGTTTTAAGCTCGAGTGTTTCCGGCTCGAGCAGCGAGACGATCTCAAAGAGCGGACGTCTGTGATCTTCCACGTCCGTGTCGTCGATGGTAAAGCGGGATGTGTTCCAATCAGTGTCCGTGGCGACAATCGCCGTCAAAGCTTGGCGACCGAGATGGTAGGTTGCATCAGGCCTGCTGCGAACGCTTAAGCCGTGTTTGTTGGCGTATTCGTGGGCGCGACATATCGCCGGCAGGTCATCCGTGATGCCGTCGCCGACGGCACCGAAATCCTCATAAGAAACCCATTGCTCCGTTGCGGACACGGGCTCTCACTCCTATCCGGTACTGGATTAAGGTTGATGTATGCGTTTGCATCATTGAGACGCTTTTCAATTCTTTCTTCCGGACCGTCACACTTCCCTTGTGCTCGCTTTTCACAAAAGGTTTCGGTCAGCCTGTCAATACCCGGCATCCGGTTGTCTATGTGGCTTGACGCCTTTTTTTATGAGTGATCGAGCGCTTACAGCGAGGCATCTTGCGTTGCGGGTGCCTTTGTCATTGCCCTTCATCATGGCTTTTGGAAAATGACATTCATGCCACAAAAGCTCCCCCTTCAAGCTTCACCACTGTTTCTTTGTGGCTGCGTTCAAATGTGATCTTTTTGGATCTTTGTAGGTTGAGGCGGGCCCATGGCGAAGAGAAGTCCTGTTGGATGAAAGGAGTTGGGTAAGATGCGCTTGCTACATACCGCTGATTGGCACTTGGGCCGCAGCCTCGAAGGACGCAGCAGGCGGCCGGAACAGGAGCAGATGGTGGATGAGATTTGTGCATTGGCCGATGCCGAAGACGTTCATCTGGTGATCATCGCCGGAGACGTCTTTGATTCAGCCAATCCGCCTGCTTTTGCCGAAGAACTGTTTTACGATGCGCTCGATCGCTTGAGCGCGGATGGCAAGCGCGGGGTACTGGTCATTGCCGGCAACCACGACAATCCCGAGCGGCTCTGTGCCTCGGCACCTTTGGCTGTCCGACAAAACGTAGTGCTTTTGGGCAAACCCGCAGATGTGACGTTGTTGTCAGCGGGCAAGGGCGGTCCGGTTGTCGACAGCGGACCCGGTTGGTGTGAACTTGTCTTCGCTTCAGGCCCCGGGGGCACTGAAGAAAAAGCGGTGGTGGCGGCTCTGCCGTATCCTTCCCAGGCCCGACTCGATGAAGCTTTGGTCTATAGCATTGAAGACGAAGAGGCCACTCGCAGCGCCTATTCAGCCCGGGTGGGTTTGGCCTTTCGTGCGGCGGCGACCAGATTTCGTGAAGATACCGTCAATTTGGCAGTCTCCCATATTTATGTGGCGGGCGGTTTGGAGACCGAATCGGAACGGCCCATTCAGGTCGGAGGAGCTTATACGGTGGAGGCTGCTGCTTTGCCGCACAATGCTCAATACATTGCTCTGGGACATTTGCATCGCCCTCAGGGGATAAGAGGCGTTGACTCGGCGCGCTATGCGGGATCACCTTTGGCCTACAGCTTCTCAGAAGCGGGACAGGCCAAATCGGTGACGCTGGTGGAGGCATCGCCTCAGCGGATGAGTTGGCGCGAGATACACCTGAGTGCCGGACGTCCTCTTGTGCGCTGGCGGGCAGAGCAAGGTCTGCAGCAGGTGGAGCGGTGGATTTCCGAAGGGCGTGATGCCGAAGCCTGGATCGATCTGGAGTTGCATTTGATCTCACCTTTGACTCCGGAACAGGTCGGTAATCTACGGAGTTCGCATCCGGGCTTAGTCAACATCCGGCCAGTCTTCGCGGCACAGGAAGTGGCGGCTTCCGCCGAAGACGCAGCGGAGGGCCAGGCTCTTACTCATGAAGAACAATTCCGTCGCTTCTATGCCAGACAGCGCAAGGGAGCACAACCTGATTCACAGACCGTTGAGCTGTTTTTGGAGTTGCTCGCCGAGGTCTTTGATGAGACGGAAGAAACAGGGGGCGATGATCAGTGAAGCCGATCTTCCTCCGCTTTGGGGGTCTGCACAGCTACATCGAAGCTCAGGAAATCGATTTCACCAAGTTGCTCGGCACCGGTGTATTCGGTATATTCGGCCCCACCGGCAGCGGTAAGTCTACGATTCTCGATGCCATGACTCTGGCCTTGTACGGCTCGGTGGATCGTGCCTCGAACAACACTCAGGGGATCATCAATCAGGATTGTGATCAGCTGTCTGTGGCCTATACCTTCGAGTTGAGCGACGCTTCGGCCACGAAGCGCTATCGGGTGGAGCGCACCTTCGCCAGAGGAAAGACTCCTGAATCTGTGACCACTGTTCAAGCGCGCTTGGTTGAGCTGGACGGAGGCAGACCCGGACGTGAAGAGATTATCAGGGTTTTGGCTGATAAAGCTCGGGACGTGACGACGGAGGTAGTGGAGCTATTGGGCCTTACTCTCTCTGATTTCACCCGGGCGGTGGTTCTGCCACAGGGCAAGTTCGCGCAGTTTTTATCTCTCAAGCCGCAAGATCGGCGCGAGATGTTGGAGCGCTTGTTCGGACTGGAGATCTACGGTAAGAGGCTTACCGAATGTGTGCAGTCTCATCTGAAACAGACCGAGGCTGATCTGCGGGGCGTGCGGACCGCTTTGAACGCCATAGGAGAGGCATCGGCTGAGGCTGTGGCCCAGGCTCAAGCCAGGCTGAAGGCTGCGGAAAAGGCTGAGGTGGAGGCCGTAGCCAAGCTCAAGGAAGTGGAAGAGGAAGTCAGGCAGTGGCAACGAGTGTGGGAATGGCAGGTTGAACTGGAGAAGGTGAGCCTTCAGGAAGAAGAGCTCTGCAAATCAAAGGCGCGAATCACAGCCAGGCAACAGGAACTCGATCAAGCTGAACGGGCGGAGCGGGTGCGCGCTTTTTTGCGAGATTATGAAGAGGCTTGTCAGCATCGCGAAGAGGCGGAAAAGGACGAGCGTGTCGCTTGGAAGGAAAAAGAGAGGGCAGAACAAACGCTGAAGCAGGCTGCGCGGGCCCGGTCTGAGGCTGCGAAAGCCTTTGCGGCTGAATCACCGTTGCTGTTTGAGCGACAAGCCGCATTGCGTGCGGCAGTGGAACAGCAAGAAAAACGAACTCAGTTGGCCAAGGCACTGCGGTCCGTCGAGGAAGAGATAGCCCGGCTGGAACAGGAGCTTCGGGAGCACATCGAAGCCGAAGCCGAGGCAGAGGTGGACGCGGTCAAGGCGGAAAAGAAGTTGCAGGAGGCTCGCGAACAGATCGCTGAGCGCACGGTCGATCCTGACGAACGGAAACGTCTGGGTGAGGCGATGGCGGCGCTTCGCAGCTTCGAGAATGCTCAACAGCAGTTGGAAAGGGAGCTCCGGGCTTTTCGCAAGAGCGAGGAGGTCCTGGCGCAAGTCGAACAGGAAGCTGCAGACGTCGAGACTTTGGTGCGGAAACTCGAGACAGAGGACCGGGAGGCCCAAAACCGTCTTGATGAGCACCGGCGCAAAAGACCGTGGGAAAGAGAAGAACTGGAGTTTCGTCGTCGCCGGTTCTACGAGGATGCGCGTGCGGCGGAGAGAGTATCCTTTCTGCTTTCTGAACTTGAGACTCGGGAGAAGGAGTTGAAGAGACTTCAATCTGCCCTGGCAGACAGCGTCGAAGCGGAACGGACGTCTGCCGCCTTTGTGGAGGCTCTCGGTCGGGAGTTGGAAAAAGCCGATGAAGACTTGCGGAAAGCGTTGGCGGAACAGGAAGCCGCTCACCGGAACGATTTGGCGGCTGCGTTGGCGGTTCATCTTCTTCCGGGCGAACCTTGTCCGGTATGCGGATCTCGGAGTCACCCTCAGCCCAGGGCGGCTCATGAGCGTGAGAAGTTGGCCGCATTGGAGCAGCGGGTTGCGGAGTGCCAACAGGCGGTAGAAACGGCCCGACGAGCGTTGGATGAAGCTCAACAGGAGCTCATCCGAAAAAGAAGCGAGCATAAGGGGGCCTTGGACAGCCATACTTCGGCAGCTTTAGAAGTGGACGGTTTGCGTAACCGGCTGACAGAGGCCCGGGAGCTTTTGCCTGAGCGATGGCGAAGGCTGGATCGGACGGAGCTGGAGAAAGCGGTCACTGAGACAGAGCAGAGCCTTGAGGAACGCGAAGCGGCCTTACAACTGTGGGAACTGGAATTGAAATCACTGGAGGAAGATTGGCAAGCGGTGGCCAAGGATCTCGCAGAGGCTCAAAAGACACTGACTGCCGCCGAGGTCCGATGCGAAAGCGCCCGTAAAGCCTATGAGAGCGCGCAAGCACGCCTTGCGGAAGTGCAAGAGCACTGCCGGAGTTCGCAGCTCGAGTGGGATAGGTTGCGTGCGGGCGCTTCATCTGAGGAAGTGGAAGAGGCGGCCGCGCGATTGGAACGCTGGGATAGGGAAATACAGGCGTTTCAGCAACAACTGACGGCCTGCGAAGAGCGTATGAAAGAGGCCGGACAGCGGATCGCACAGGCTCGTCAGGAGCGCGAACGGCTGCAGCGTGAAAAAGCTGTCGCTGAGGAGCGCCGGCAAGGGTGGCGGCAGCAGGATGAACAGCTGGCCGAAGAGATCGTCCGTATAGTAGGTTTTCAGGAAGCTCCGGAAGCGGCGGCCCGGCAGGTGGCGGAGCGCCTACAGATGCTCACCGACACCCGTGATAATACCGCCCGGGCGGAACTGGAGGCCCAAACCGTCTGGCAGGAGGCTGCGCAGGCTCATGCGGCGGCGGTCGAACGTCTGCAGAGCGCCGTTGATCGGGAAAGCAAAGCGAAGACGGCGCTTGCAGAGGCGCTGGCGGAGGCTGGCTTTGCGACGTCCCAAGAGGCGGAAGCTGCATTGCGCTCCGAAGTACATCGGCAACGTTTGCGTGAGGAGATTGAACGCTATCAGCAAGATCGGCTGAGGTTGCAAAACGAGCGCCGGCGCCTGGAGGAACAGCTTCAGGGACGCAGTCTGTCTCAGCAGGAGTGGGAAGCTTGGCAAACACGTCTGGATGATGTTAAGTCGGCGCGAGATGGCGCTTTGCGAGAGCGTGCCGTTGCGGCGGATGCCCTGCAAAAGCTGCAGGATGACCATAAACGTTGGCAGGAGCTTGCTCAGCAGGAGACAGCTTTGTCAGAGCGGCTAGGCAGACTTAGAGACTTGCGGCAGGTTCTTGCGGGAAACGCCTTTGTCGACTTTTTGGCCCAAGAGCAGTTGGATCAGGTTTTGCAGGACGCCTCGGTGCATTTGGGGCATCTGACGCGCTATCGCTATGCTCTTGAGTCCGGTTCCGACGGCAGTTTTGTCATCCGTGACGATATGAACGGCGGCCACAGACGTGCCGTCAATACGTTATCCGGAGGAGAGACCTTCCTGGCCTCATTGGCTTTGGCCCTGGCTTTGTCATCGCAGATTCAACTCAGAGGGCGCTTTCCTTTGGAATTCTTTTTCTTGGATGAGGGTTTCGGTTCACTGGATAACGAAACGTTGGACGTGGTCATGACGGCTCTTGAACGTCTGCAGATGGGACGGTTGAATGTGGGAGTTATAAGCCACGTTCAGGAGCTGCGCAATCGCATTCAACGCTGTCTTATCGTACAGCCTCCGGTGGTCGGGGAAAGAGGCAGTCAAATACGCCTGATGTAATTCTTAACGCGGACAGGAGTGAGAGAAATGGTCAATGTGGTGGCTCATCGCGGTTTTTCCGGGAAGTATCCAGAAAACACGCTACGAGCTTTTCGTGAAGCACTCGTTCTTGATGTCGATACAGTGGAGTTTGACGTCCGTCTTACGAAGGATAACGAGCTCGTGCTCATCCACGATCCCACGGTCGACAGAACTACGAACGGGCAAGGCCGTGTGGAAGAGATGACTTTGGCCGAGATCAAAGAACTCGATGCAGGCAGTTGGATGAGCCCTGAATTCACAGGCGAACGCATACCTACACTGGCCGAAGCGCTCGATCTCTTGGGCGGTCGGGTGAGACTGAATATCCACTTGAAACCGCTCGCTGCAACTGGGGCCATATTGGTGGAGCGGGTGATCGAGGAGTTGAAGCAGCGCCGGCTGTTTGATCAATGCTTTATCGCCTGTGATGAGGAGACCTTAGTCTTAGCCAAAGAAATCTGCCCTGAAGTAGACATCTGCAACCTCAGCAAAAAGCCCCTGGAAACCTACGTCTCTCGCTCATTGGCTATAGGCTGTCGTATCTTACAGCCCGGTAACCGCGATGTGACAAGACAACTGATCGAAGAGGCCCACAGGCACGATATGGAGGTCAATCCGTTCTACGCCGATGACGAAGAGGAGATGCGCCGGCTCATAGACTGTGGGGTGGATGGCATTCTAACTAACCGTCCCGATGTGCTGTTAGCGGTGCGCGCGACGTGAAAAACAAGAGGCGAGCATCACGTACGTTGAACCGGCGGGCTTATGGCGTCGGTTGTGACGGTTACAGATGGTAAAGCCTTAATTCCTCGACAGAATAAGAGCCCGATACTGGTTCTTCATCCGATAGGCGTCCAGATGTCAGCGACTCATCAATCTGCGTCGAGATGTTCGTTTACCGTCTCGAAGTGCATGTTGTGGGGGGCCCCCATGAGGGTTCGACTTATCTTCGCCGAACTATGGGATTTCGTTCGATCTCCATGCGGCAGGGTGCGGAACTGCCTACATCCTCGCGGGATAGGAGACCTCAACACCCTTCCTCCATAGCCTATCTAATTCGGTCCGATGGCCCAAATCTGTTAGGGTCCTATGAGGTGGAAGAAGATACCGATTTCTTTGCGAAGTCGATCTGGCAGGATATCCTGGTCCCGTTATCGGCTTGGTCTACCGCCAACACCGGTTGATTGGAGGCAGAGCGTTTTTTAGCTCTTTTCGCTGGGTGCGGGCCTGTGGAAAACTGACCCACAAGCCCCACACCCCTACTGCGACGACATCCGTCAAGCACTTCACATGCCGTCGTAACCCCAGACTCATCTACCCATACCCAATACTTGGATTGCTGTCGTGGGGGTCGAACGCAGTTCTGTGTTGAGACCGTCGCAGTGCCGATCTTCGGCGGCGCATTGCCCGCCGTGAAGCCGGGCCTTGCGATCGATCGTTAAACCGGCGAGTGTCAGCACCGTGGGCAAGCAAGGCAGGAGAGTCTCGATACCTTCTGCCAAGTCGCTCCGAGACTGGGCCCGTCTTCTTTGCACCTTCCTGACCCCGCCGATCAACAACAGCCCCACCAAGTCCTCCAGCCATCCTATCACCTTCGCATGGATTCATCAGCCCGGTTCAGATGAGAGCCCCGATCGTCGACCAAGTCGGGCTGCAGCCCGACTTGGTGCGCATGGCCTAACCACAGCATTCCCGCCTGCTTTGTCGGTGCAACAACAGGTCGTTTTGCGGTCAAGCTCGAGCCTTTCCTCCTTGTAGCTCGCACATGCGGTTCGCACTGCTTTCGAGATACCACTGCATCAACTCCGGACAACCCGTCAAGGCTTCCAAGAACGGCGAGTACATGGCCTACATGGCTATGCCCCCCATCGAAGATCTTGCGCTCTCTCGGTATCGACAGACTGTTGGCTTTGCTTACGGACAGTGAAGAGAGGCCAACATAGGTCTTCTAACCTTTAGGTAACGGCCTCGTTTTTAGAGACACCATTTCCCCATCAACCCTCGCCATGCCGAGCTGTCGCGGCACTGCACTGACTTTAGAAGGCGGTGTTGGCTGACACTTGGCAGACGTGCTGTCGAGGCGGTTATGTGGTTGTGAGCGGCAGCTCGATCGGAAACTCCTCTGCCAAGTTCACGGGCCTTTGCTGGGCGATAGAGCGCTTGAGTGCCGCCTCAAACTGCAGTTCGTAGAGCCCGGCGATTCCCGGAACAGGTGGCGGGCTGCCCTGCCGAATTGATTCGAGGTAGGCATGAAGCGATTTGCCGAACGAGGCCTGGTACTGATCCCAGCGAGAGTTGATACGGCTCAGCCCATAGACCTCGTGCATGTTGGTACGGTAATCGAGCACTTCCAAATCGCCGTCCAGGTCGCGCGTGCTCAACCGACCGTGCGCAAACGCAAAGGTCAGTTCGTACAGCGGCAGGTTAAAGTGAATGTTATTCGTGCCGATGATCGTCCCGGTAGCGTCGTTGTCCAGGCGAAATGCTGCCGTTATGGCGTAAGCGCCGGAGCTCCCATCTCGGCTGCGCAGGGCTGTCACCTCGGCGATGGGGCCGCAAAAATGCATGATCAGGTCGATGCAGTGACTCCAACAGGCATAGTGGACCAGCCCTGTCACGTGTTTGGGGCAACCGAAATCTCTTTCGTCAATGATCCTTTTGGCTCTGCGCGTTTGGTCAAAGAAGCGGTAATTGAACACCATCGCCGTCTCTGTGCCTTGTTCTTGCGCCCGCTGAAGGATCTCTTTCGCTTTGAAGAAGTCGTCCTCCACCACGTTGGCCTGGTCGCGTTGGGCAACCAACGGCTTTTCAAAGAACAACCTTTTCGGTTTAAACTCCAGTAGGGTCATTGCCGCGTCATAGCGTTGATTCTCGCGAGTCAATACCAATACGGTATCCGGCTCGTCCGCCATCAGCTCTGCCGGCGAATCCGCCACCCAGCCCCCGTATTGCTCGGCTATCTTCACAGCCTTCTCTCTGGTGCGATTGAAGTAACTGAGGGTGATGTCCCGGCATTTCGCCAGTTGTGGAAGATAGCTCTTTCTCGCTACCTCACCAGTACCGAAAATGGCGACTTTTAACGACATGGCAGGTCCCCTCCTTTGCTTGCCAAGTTCATAGTAGCGCATGAAACCAGATACTGCCATAGATGAAACTGAGTTGAATGAAAACTGGATTGGGTTTGGGACAACTTGGGCTGTCGAACGAGAAATCGTTAAGTAATAAGACTGAGTCCCGTCCGCAGGTGGGGCCGAGCGCGTCAGGTTGGGTACACTCGTGTCGACCGCCTTGGGTCGCTCCGAACGGCGCGTGGTGTCTTGCACCCATATCCCGTTGCTCGTGCAGATGTGGCGCGATTGCCTGCGGCGAGAGAAGTCGGTTGTACGTCAGGCTTACCGCAACGGTGATGGTTAGGTTGAGACTGATTGAGCACAACATCGACGTGTTGAAACCGGTGGACGTGGTAGACCCAGTGTCCGGAGTACCGGGGATTCCTTGACCTCTTGCGCTTGGTAGTCGAACCGGGGCAGTGGAGGCGATCCAAACCATGTCGGCGACTTGAAACGAACCGTCCGATCCCGCGAATGCCCGGATGAGGATCTCGAACGGCGCATGCACCCGGTGTCGTCGTTGATGACCGGGCGGCAACGGAAGCTGTCGCTTCTCCGGTTCGTCTTGGACGTGCAAAACGGGTTTGTCGCCTGAATGCGCCGATCCATGGCCGGGCAAACCGGGACTTTCCACCTGTGCGATGTGACACTGGCGATCACGGCCAGGCACGGAACCCTTAAGACGTATTGCGTTTTGATCTCAGGCGAGGTCACATCCGCAGACTCGACGTTCAGTGCTCTACAGTTGAAAAAGCGGCGAGAGGTTTGCAGGAGTGTCTTTGCTGGCTTGGAAGTACTCTTCGCGGTTGGGTGCGGCTTTGCATCACTCCTGTAGATAAGAAGGCTTGTGTGTCCTGGTGGATGGCGACATCAATCTCGATCTCTGTTTGAAAGAGGGCCGGGCGCCCCATGTCGCTCATGTCTTGGATGCGGTGATTCTCGATGAAGACTCGGTAGGGAGTGTGGCACGCAGGGAGCTGCTGTCAAGACTGAGGAGCTGAAGCCGACCACAGCCCATGCGGGCACGGTGTTCGTAGCCAACCATCTCTTTCGCAACAGGGGCCTGCTCCGCGGAGCGGGTTGGTCTGTATAGTGATCGAGGTATAAGCGGCAAGGGTCAGCCCTCCTGCATCTTTGATCCCGGTCGCATCATCTATGTAGGCGTCTTTTGAACGATAATGCCATAAGAGCGAGTCCCCATGATAGGGTGGCCAAGTAACCCAATGTGAAACGACAATCGCAAAGCGTCGCCGGTTGGGAAAGGGGAGTGCACGATGCAAGGAGTCAGGCTTCTGGGTAATGAACAGATCGAAATCGGCGAGTTTCAGGACCCGGTACCCGGTCCGGGCGAGGCGTTAATCGGCCTCCGCTACTCAGCTCTTTGCGGCAGTGAGCTCGGAGCATACCGGAGCTCCAAGCCGATGGCTTTCAATGCGGGGCATGAAGCGATGGGAGTAGTGGTGGAAACGAATGGCACTCAGGCTCTCAAACCCGGCGACCGGGTCGGCGTACACGCCATCTGGGGCTGCGGGCAGTGCAACTGGTGTCAAGAGGGGAAGTATACCTATTGTGACAAGCGGCGTGGGACGCCCGGGACGCATGCTCAGCTGCTGGCAGCGCCGGAGCATGCGCTGGTGAAACTGGCGGACGATATTCCCGACGAGGTCGGCGTGCTTCTCTCGGGCGACGGGCTTGGGGTTCCGTATCATGCCGCCAAGCGCATCGGTACTCAGCCCGGTGATGTCGTGGTCGTCCTCGGGGTAGGCCCCATAGGTCTGGGCAATACCCTGATGCAGAGCTTCCTGGGCACCGAGGTGATTGCCGTCGACGTCAATGACCGGCGGTTGGAGTTGGCCCGGGAACTCGGCGCCCGTCACCTCATCAACAGCCGTGAGACGGATCCGATTGCCGCTGTCAAAGACATCACGCGCGGCGCTATGGCGCACTGCTGTATCGAGTGCGTGGGTCGCTCCGACGCTCTCTTGCAGGCCTTCCGTTTGGTTGGCAAGGCGGGCACGGTCATGGCCCTTGGCGAACAGGGTGATGTGCCTGTGAATATCGGCAGAGACCTCATCCGGCAGGATATCACCTTGATGGGCAGCTGGTTCTTCCATTTAAGCGAGTATGAACAGATGGCTGAGCTCTACCGCCGAGGGTTAGCCGTGGAGAAGCTCGTCACTCACCGTTTCCCGCTACGCGACGCCGCCAAGGCCTTCGCCGAATTCGCAGCCGGTCGCACCGGCAAGGTGTTGCTTCAGATGCCTGAATAAAGCGGGTGTGCCGCGGCTCAAAGGGCATCATAGGGTGCATACGAACGCAAGGCCGCAGCAGGTGCCGCGGCCTTACATCGACAGAGGTTCTTAATTAGGCCGGTTGAGCAAGCGGCGGTCGCCGCACAGAATCGATCTCCCCAGACCGGCAAGGTCTGCGAGGGTCGATCAGATCAAGTGCTCAGCTCAGACGCTCTCTAGTTCCGTGCGAAGTCCTTAATGATGGCGGTAATCATAGCCTCCATGTTTTCCAAAGCGCTTCTGACCGGGATTTCACCCCAAATGGCTGCCATCCCCTGTCTGTCCACCGGAGCCCAGATGTCATTATGAATGGGCCAGGGTGAGCCGGCCTTTTCTACGTCGAGGAACAATACTTGACGGCTGGCCGGAGCTTGACGTCCCGGAATCCAGACGGACTGGACAACTCGGGCGCTGGGCGGCACGTTACCGACAATCTCTACCCGACGGCGCAAAGCTTCCGGTGTCGTGAAGTAACGCAAGACCTCCCAAGCTTCGTCCTTATGCGCAGAGTCCTTGATTATAAACCAACCGATGGCGTTGATAAACGGGATTCTGCCGGCCTCGCCTACCGGGAGCGGAGCCACGTCCCAGGTGAAGGATTTGATGGCGCCGTAGTGGGCGATGGAGATGGAGTTGGTCTGGACCATGGCCACCTGACCGGCCATAAAACCGTTGGTCACATCAATCCTTCCATGGTTGGTTTTGTCAGGCACGACACCCGAGCTGACGAGTTCAGCCAGGTATTCGAAACCCGCAGCCACCTTGTCGTTATTACCGATAAACCGTGTCGGCTCCGTCCAGCTGTCGAATAACTCACCGCCGTGCGCCCAGATCGTGGGCAGGAAGTTTCGACCGTTTGGAATGCGGAAACCATAGCGAGAGACCGTGCCGTCGGCAGCACGTTTGGTCAAACGCCGAGCGGCCTCCCTGAGATCCGCCAGATTCCAATCAACACGGGGCAGAGGCAAGCCCGATTCGTGAAAGGCATCTACGTTGTAGAAAATGCCAGTGATCTGAAGATCCTGAGGAAGACCATAGACTGCGTCCCCCAAACGATACAGATCGAAAGCGGACGGATACCAGTCGGCAAATTGTGACCGGGATCTTTGCATATACGGGGTGAGATCCTCCAGGACTCCCTCTTTGGCCCACTGGACAATAAGCCAAGGATCCATGTACCCTATTTCCAACGGCAATCCTGCAGCCAGCATAGCCTGCATTTTCTGCGTCAGACCCGTCCCAGCAGTGCTGACCAGCTCAATGGTCACATTCGGATGTTCGGCTTCGAACTTGGCTTTCATCTCTTCTTGCCACTGCAGATGCGTTTCCCGAGTTTCGGCAATCATGGTCACTTTGACCGGCGCTGCCGAGGAACTCAATGACATTATCAGTATCAGAACGAAGGCAACGACCAGCGGCATTGATTTCAATCTTCCGTGCACATCTTCTCCCCCTTGCATCGATGTTTGTAATAAGGATAAGACGGGGGCCGATGATGCCCCCATCTGTTTCATTCGCCAAGGACAACGGGTCTTTTTCTTACGGCAACGGTAGACGTACGGGCTTGCCGGTCGCCAGGGACTGATCGATGGCAAAGCACACTTCCATGGTCTTGGCCGCATCGTTGATGTCGGTGTGCGAGGGCACTCCCTTGAGGAGGCAATCGATGAAGTGATCGATCTGTGCCTGGAACGGATGGTGTGTGACGTCGCCGCTGTCGGGCAGGATGGTCGGATACTCGAGGTAGTCGAGCTGTCCGGGATACTTCTCGGCGGAGTAGACCTTGTTATTGCGAATGGTACCCTTTTCTCCGAACAGCTTCACGTTAAAGATGTAGGGCGTTGTGCACTCGAGCAACGAGGATACTTTGCCCGTGGCACCATTGGCAAATCGCAGCAAAGCGACCATGTTAGGCTCAAATTCGTAATCGCTGCCCTCGAAGTGCGGGGCGGTGTAGCCGAAAACCTCTACGATATCGCCGCCGAACCAGCGCAGGGCGTCGACCGCATGGCAACCGGCGGAAAGCAGGCTGCTTCCTCCCGCCTCTTTCGTGCGCGACCACGTGTACTGTCCCTGTCTCTTATACACATCTCCGAGCCCAC
>LFTP01000081.1 GCA_001513395.1 Clostridia bacterium DTU080 | reverse complement strand
CTACGCCAGTGAGTATCCGGCCGCACCACTGGCTTTGCTGACAAGTGACGGTAGGCAGGTCGCCGGAGTGCACCCATGCCCTGCCTGCCGAGACGAGCCGGAGTTTCCGGCTGCGCTGGGCCGTGAGAGCATCCGCTGGGGCGAAGCCGCTATCTCCGAGTGCCCGCACGGCGTCTGTTTGTGGGCGGTACCGGTTACCGACAACAATGAACTCGTCGGGAGTCTGTTGTCCGGCTCTGTCCTGCCGGACGACACCAACCGGGTCAGTCACCTGAGCGACGCCGCCCGCCGCCTATGCCAACTGGCCTGCAAGGCCAACCTCACCAATGCGGCCTTGCTGGCGTGTCACGCCGAACAAGCCGCCCGAGAAGCAGATAAAGCACAAGCCATCCACTCGCTCAAGGGTGACATGTACCATTCGGTACGCGAGGTCTATCTGCGCGAGGAGGCAAACCTCATCACCGCCGTCAAGACCGGAGAACAGCGACGGGCCCGGGAAGTCCTCAACCGCATTCTGGTCGGCATCTATGCCCTTGGTGGCCAGGACTTCGAGCTATTGAAAGCCCTCGTGCTGGAGTTGGTCGTGGTCATCTACCGAACTGCGGTGGAAGCCGGCGGCGATCCGGTAGAACTATTGGGCTTGAACTACTCCTCCCTGCAGGAGTATGCCGCGATCGACGATGAAGAGGCACTGACCGCGTGGTTGGTTTCTCATCTGGAACGCTTGATGGACAGCATCCGCTATCGTGGCGAACGGCCCGTCGAGGTACAGCTGCAAGTGGCTTTGCGTTACATGCGCGAGCATTGTACGGAGCCGATCACCCGCGATGACGTGGCTGCCGCAGCCCTGATGAGTCCGTCACATCTGTCCCGTATGCTGCGGGAAAAGCTCAACCGCAGCTACACGGAATTGCTCGCCGAGATGCGCGTCACCGAAGCCCGGCGATTACTCCTGCACAGCAACAAGAGCCTGGCCCAAGTGGCCGCGGAGCTCGGCTTTTCTGATCAAAGCTACTTCACCAAGGTGTTCAAGCAGCACACCGGAATGACGCCAAGCGAATACCGCCGCCAGCGACAGCATTCATGACCGTCTGAGCCTGATGCTATATCGCCGACACGATGAATCCACCACTGCGTTCCCTCAATGAGCCTGTTCTGCAACTTACTCCAGGACCATGACTACATTTCCGTCCTGATCGCGCAGAACCAGTCCTTGACCACCCCAATCGGCCCGCCGTGGCGGATCGATGTTAATACTGCGAGTATCCCGATGATGGCTTATGAACGTGTGTAGCCAAGATAACCTGAGTCTCGGCATCAACCGCGAGTTGCACATTGTGGCCCTGGATGAATTGATGCTTTCCCGGCGTCTTCATTGGCTTTGTCATCCACCTTCACTGCGTCGACGCCATCCGTGGGCGGATTAACCTTCCTAAACGGTTCACCTGTAGCCCATCCATCGCTCGAAAAGGTTGTGAAACCAACGGGACGCAGCCACACCGTGCGCGGTGCATGACCTACAATCTGCGGTACGCATGGAGAAGCTCAAGCGCATCCATGGCCAAATACTGCCTGGCATCAGTGTAAATCGTGGGCCAAAGACCATCTTCACCTTGGGTGTCAACCAACCGATCAAGGTAAGCCGTTACTGTGGGGTGCTCCTTCGGAACAGTGCCGATATAGAAGCATAAAAGTCCCCAGTTGATATCGTGGATATCGCTCTTGGGCTGCAAAAATGCCAGTGCGTGCCGTAGGTGCGGTTCTGCGCGGTCCATTGCACCCATACGATAGTGCACCGATGCCATACAAAAAGTGGTGTGGATGTACCCAGGAAAACCGCCATCGGGTTGGACATGCCGTTCGACCCATTCGATTGCCTTGCGAAGGCGCGGGTCGTCGCAATACCCTAGTGCGGCCAGAGCAGCGACCATGTTCGCCGTCACCCACAAATCTACGGGCAGGTGCCCGGGCATAAACCAGGGTGGCGGCGATGAGCCGGGCACCGGGGCCTCGGTCCAGCGCCCGTCAGGCTGCTGGTGCTTCCAGGCAAACTCCACTCCTCGACAACACTCTTCCGAATCACCTACACCCCAGAACGCCATGGCACACAACATCCTACTGGTGGCGCCCACGCTCGACACCGGTGTTTCAGCAAACGGACAACGCGCCCCACCATCAGCATTCTGCCGGGCGATCACTTCCATCTGCGGCAGCCGCGATTCCCCTCGCATCATCCGTGCTGCGCGCCACCTAAGAGCAGGATCTCCCTGCGCCAAAATCTGCTCTATGGCCAACGAGTTCTTGTCCATGCCTTCAATCCTCCCTCAGCGTGAATCGCTCCGGAAGTCACCTTCTGCCCGGCCGAAGGCCGCTGCTTATCAGCAGCCGCGGCGCGCTTGCCCTCCGAGGGATCCGCTGGTCTTCACCCCGTCCGTTGGATACACTTGCTAGACTGTCTGGATGTACCCATGCAACCAGCCCATCTACAAGAGCCTGGCGTCGACTTCGCCCACTTCGGCGATGTCACCTTTTCCGAGATACCAGAGGATGGATTCCGATTCCTTAACTACCCGTGTCCCCGCCTCAGGAGTCATTGACCGATTCTACGCCCGGTGCCTTCCGCCTCATGGGACAACCCGAAGCAGTGTGCCTTGACGGGCAGGTTCCGTTTCAGAGTCATAGTGGCCTGCCGACTATGGTCCGGCTTCACTATAGCAGCAGCCTTCTTTACACCAGAAGCTCCGGTCGCTCTTCTATCCTCTCGGCCGCGAATGCGGCGTTCTCAAGCGTATTCGACAACGGAGCCTATGTGATGATTTGCGATCATGATGACACCCCGCTGCTGACAAGAATCTCATAATGAGTCTCGGAAAGAAGCGCCGCATGGGGTATTCTGACAACCCACCAGTCTTACAAGAGTCCGCTGACAAATCTATTTCCAGCCCTCAGCCTACCCAACTTAGCATATCGATCCGTCTGCAGGACGGAGAGAGTCTCCTCGTCCTAATCCCACGATAGGGCGATAACATCATCTAATCCTGCAATAGATTTACGAGAGATCGGATAAGTACGTTAATATTGACGATCAAGTTAAGGCAATGATTTACTCATTCTTCTTACTCGTACAGGACAGTATCTGACAGTAGTCTAGGCAGAAAAAAAGAAAAGGCCATTGATGCCGGTCGGCGAAAAGTGCATCATAATGATTATGGAGTGGCTAATCGGCAAGGAAGCCGCGTAGCACGGAGTCGGTCCTTGACAACTAAACAACGTAGGACAAAGCAAGTGCAATCGGAACCGACACAGAGAACTGGGGACGATATACGAAAGCGATATGCACTTTTCGGAGGGTGTAGCGCTGAGAAGCACAGACTTGAGAAAGAAGTGACTCAAAACAGCCAGAAAACGAACCTAGGAGGCCGTCTGAGTAATCAGGTCTGGCAGAGCGAAGTTTTACGAAATCCGGCGGTATGAACGGGGCGATCTTGCGACGACGGGACTCTGTCACGTTCTCTTCGGATAGGTAGGCTGCGTCGGCGGTGACACGAAGCGGACGCCCAACATTGCTTTCGATGTTGTCAAGTATGGGTATAAAGCTGCGAGTATCCGATGATGACTGATG
>LFTP01000235.1 GCA_001513395.1 Clostridia bacterium DTU080 | reverse complement strand
CGTAGAAGTAGGGGGCATCTCAAAGATAGGTCGCCCGCGTTGGTATGTGCGCGGCTCAAGGGGTGCTTTGGTCATCGACAGCCTTGATCCCCAGGAAGCCGAGTTGAAACGCCAAGTGGTCATCTCGGGCACTGAACAGGCCCGCATACCCGGCGAGAAATGCCGGTTTGAAAGCGACGTTCCCGGAGCCGAACTGGAGATCCTGCCGGGAGACTACCTGGCCTACTACAAAAACATCGCCGCAGCGCTTTTGGAGGGTGCGCCCTTGGAGGTAACTCCCGAAAGCGTGCTGGATTCATTGCGGCTTCTGGAAGCCATCGTGGCCTCGGCTGCCTCAGGGACGGTGATCAACTACCCGTGATTCGTCCGTTGCTACTTCCGCTGTCGCAGTTAAGTTGAGTAGGAGGAAGATGATGTGAAACGGTTGGTTAAGACAGCGCTTTTGTCGTTCCTTCTGGTCAGCCTGCTGGCTTCGACCACCTCGGCAGTGAGCATTACGCACTTGACGTACGTGCACCACGGTGATGCCTTTCTCAGATACCTCGAGACCAAAGCCGCTGAGTTCAAGAGACTGACGGGTATCGAAGTAGAGATCATCGTCGGCAACCAGGAGAAATTCAAAACCATGCTTGCCGGCGGCGCCGATCCTGACATCCACGATCTGCCCGACTTCGATTACCTGGCTTTGTCAGGCTACTACGTCGACATCCTTCCCTTGTTGAAACGGGACGGGCTGCTGAACCAGTTTAACCCCGGGCTGATCAAATCGATGAGCGACAAGAAGGGCGCCCTCTATAAAGTGCCCCAGGGAATCGCCAGTGTCGTCGGCTTTTTCAATCGAACCCTGTTCCTGGAATCCGGCGTCACCCCGCCTGATCAGCTGGGCACTGAGTATGACTGGGAAGCAGTAATCCAACTGGGCAAGAAGCTGACCCGCGATGCGGACGGTGACGGCATACCCGAAACCTTCGGCGTTGATCGCGGATACGCCTATTGGCGACGGGCGGTCGCCCAGGCCGGCGGTAAGTTCTATGAATACGATGATCAAGGCCAGCCAGTCCGGAGTCTGTGGAACACGCCCGAAGTCGAGCAAGGGCTTTCGTTTGTAGCCCGCATGTGGGCGGAGGGGATCATCCCCTGGATGCGTGTGCCCAGACACGAGGACTATTTCTTCTGGACCGGTAAGACGGGCATCGATATCGTCGATGCCACGGGCATCATCGGCTCGTATCTCAGCCAGGTCAGTTTTGACTGGGATATGACCCTGCTTCCGGCCGGTCCCAAGGGCCCGATCGCCTCAGGCGCAGGTGGCTACGGTCCCAACATCTTAGCCTCTACCCAGCATCTAGAGGAAGCTTGGGAATGGTGCAAGTTCCTTTTCATCAACAAGCGCAATATGGAAGAGATGATGGCTTTAGTGGGCACGGTGCCGGCTCTGATTTCCGCTCAACCGGCCTACGCGGCAATCGCCAATTTGAGAGACAAGAACTTCCACTGCATCTTCGATGCTCTCAACTACCTGCCGCCTCCCGAGTACGGTGCGGTACCCCAAGAGCTGAGTGCCCGCTCAGTCAATGTTAACGACGTCATTCTGGGTCGGGTCCCAGCCAGGCAGTTCCTCGAGCAACTGCATATCCAGAAGCAGGCCATCATCGACGATCTGCGTCGGGCCGGGCAGTAGTCCAACGACGCGCGCTGATCAAGCGCGCGTCGTCCTGTTTTGAGAGATCGGCCAACAAGGATAGGTTTTCCGCTTGGACGGGACTATCCGACAGATCGGGCTTTGGCCTCAGTCACCAACGGCACAAAAAACTTCGTTCAGGCGGAAGGACTTGGGCCAGATCCAACGAATCTGCACAACGAACCGGTCAATCTGACTTGGCTTCTTTTTTGAGCTCCTTGCACCAAACCAACCGCTTCAGAAGGAGTAGAATCTTTCCTCCGCGACGGGTAGGCTCCGTCAGTGTAGGCTGCGTCGAGGGCCGGAATAACTGACAGGTCTTCGGAATAAGTCTTTTTTGGATCGTCACCGTCCGAAAACCTATCAGCGTACGGGGTTCCACCGATATCGCTTTTTCAATCATAAGAGAGTCCTGATACAGATGATTATACTACTAGATCGACTAAAAGAAGTTGCATACTCTGTTCTGCCGATTACATTCATCGTGCTCATCCTCAGCGTCACGCTGGTGCCCATAGAGCAAGCCGCTCTGATCAGATTTGTCATTGCGGCCGCGGTGATAATCCTCGGCTTGGCTATATTCCTCATGGGCGTGGAATTCGCCATCGACCCCCTTGGTAAACATATAGGGGCTTTGCTTGTAAGATCGGCCAACCTTTGGGTACTCATTGTGACAGGTTTGGTTCTTGGATTCCTTATCTCCATTGCCGAACCCGATCTGCACGTGTTGGCCGAACAGGTGGATTGGGTGACCGGCGGTCAGATTTCCAAAGGCTTGGTCCTAGTGGTAGTATCCATTGGCGTAGCGGTTCTGATCACCCTGGGCTTGCTCCGTATCGTATTCCAGATACCTTTGTCTTGGTTTCTGACAGCCAGCTATCTTGTGGTTTTATTGTTCGCTGTTTTTAACTCCCCGGAGTTTCTGGCCATCTCATTCGATGCTTGCGGTGCCACCACGGGGGCATTGACGGTTCCCTTCATCTTGGCCTTGGCCATCGGTGTTTCGGAATTGAACAAGGACCACGTCAAAGCCGAAGAAGACAGTTTCGGCCTGATCGGCATCACCTCAGTAGGCGCGATCCTCGGAGTCTTGGTCATGGGTGTGATGACAAGCGCGACGGGAGACATATCGGGGAATGTCCAAGCTGACACCGTTGCCGCCGCAGGCGTTTTGGCTCCGTTCTTGCACTTCATACCGCAAAAGGCGCTAGAGGTTTCTTATGTGCTGTTGCCACTTACTTTTATCTTCTTAGTGCTTCAGCTAACCGTCTTACACCTGCCAAGAGACGATTTTAGGAAAATGATCGAAGGCCTTTCCTATGCCTACGTCGGTCTGACCATGTTCCTGGTCGCCGTCAATGCAGGGTTTATCCACGTAGGACGGGTTGTCGGATTCACCCTTACCTCTAACATGCATTGGTCTTTCGTCGTTTTTGTCGGCGTTCTGTTGGGATTGGTCACTGTTTTGGCGGAGCCGGCCGTTCACGTACTCACCCGGCAGATTGAGGACGTCACCGCCGGATCCATCAAAAGGCGGTTTGTCTGGGTCTTTCTTTGTCTCAGTATCGGGGTGGCAGTAGGGCTTTCCGTCCTACGAACGGTCGTACCCGGTATTCAGTTGTGGCACTACCTGCTTCCGGCCTATATCATCGCCATCGCCATGACCTATTACGCTCCGCCGTTGTTTATTGGTATCGCTTTCGATTCCGGCGGGGTTGCTTCCGGCCCAATGACTGCCACCTTCATATTGGCCTTTGCTCAAGGTGTTGCTGAAGCCACAGAAGGGGCTGAGGTATTGAAAGAAGGGTTCGGTGTGATTGCCATGGTAGCCACCGCGCCCCTGATCGCTCTGCAGATACTGGGATTCGTGTACACCAGGAGAACAAGGGAGAGTCTAAGAGCTGCCGAAGAACAGTCGTCTCTGAGCTGAACCGGTCTTCATCGGCGTAGTCGCAAAATCGCGCCGGGCCATGTGTGTCCGCAAGGGCGCTGTCACAGCGTACGGTGGTGTCACACCGCTGATCGCCGAAGTGCCGTTTTGGGTGGCAACTACATCGACCTGTGCAGCGTATCCGCACCATCCCCACCTCAACCGCGGTGTCCCCGATCAACCCGATGATCTGCGCGTGAGAATTCTCAGCCTCTCACATGGCGATGAACTTCCCGAAGTCGGGCATCATGCGCCACCGGTCGGCCATGATGGGGATGTTGGGTTTCTCTGCTCCTTTGTTGGCACGGTCTCCAACGTGACGACAGCCAACACCGGCATGGTGGATGCCGTTTCATCGATCCACTCTCCTTTCCCGCCTATAGACAGCTATCGAGTAGGGTGACGCTGCACTGATCTGGCGCGGCGTCGGCCCTCTCACAGAACCGTACGTACGGGACCGAATACGGCTCCTGAAAAACCTTGACGTCACGCTTGGTAACGGTGCAAAATCCCGACCTCATACTTGCACAAGCTGTACCATTTCCGCACTTGCTGCCCTCCTGATTTCGCTGAGCTTCGGTTCCCTCAACCCTACCCGGTGGGTGCAGTCTCTTCCACGGGCTCCCCGGCGTCTCTAGCTCAAAGGCAATCATACCTGGGGTCACTCGCGTACTCTGCCGGGTGGGCGCACGCTCAGCCTCGGGTTCAGTCCTCAGCCGGTGCGTACGTTCCCGCCTACATCTCAGCAGGCTGTTGTCTTCCCTCCACCGGTCCAGAGGGTTCTTCCGCTCTCTTCAGTTCCTCTTACGCCCCTTCGCGCCGGTTGCACGCTTTTGGCGGGCAACCGCCACTCACACCAGGGTGGGTGTCTCCCACGTTTTCTCCTCCCGTCCGTTACCGGCGTTCATTGGCGTGGGATTCATCACTACTACGGGCTCATCTGCCACCCGCTCGCTTCGTTCGGCCTCGCCTTTCCGCTTGTGCCTCCCTACCTGTTCCTTCCAACAGGACGTGGCGGGCTTCCCCGGGTAAGCTTGCCTGCCTGCGTATGAGTCCCTCCGTCCAAACCCATCAGGTTCTGCCAGCTATTGGGCTTTCCCATATCGCGCAGGATTGCCCACCTGATAGGCCATCCTCGGTTCGCTTTCGCTAGGTCCCATACTGCCCCCCTTCGGCTTCCTTCAGACCCCGCCGTTACCGGCGACGCCCTTGCCTACGGGTTGTCTTCCCACTGGCAGGCAACGAAGGTTTCTTTCAACCTTCCGGCTCGGCAAGCATGCCGGGCACACACCAGAGGGGCGCCTTTCATCGCCCCTCTGCCGCATGCATGCCAATCCCGGCATCGATCTACGGCTTTTCCGCTTCGGTACAATAAGCCAGGGACAGGCTGGCGAGGCCAAAAGGCACTACCATGTAATCGTTCGTCCAGGTGGGCGTATCAGGGGCCCCTTCCTCCGCCCAAGACATGATGGCATCGCCTCGGTTGCCGCCGGCACCCAAACCGTACCCTTTGAAGGCACCTTCGCCCCAGCAGTTGTCGGGCTCGCCTTCCGGGCGATGGTGTGGCCCGAGGAGGTTACGCAAGGTGTTGGTGAGAGTCACTTCCAGCAGGTTGCGACCTTCCAGTACCTGCGCCGTGGTATCCCAACTAAAGGGGGCCATGATCCGGTTGCCCTGATCATGCCCGTTACATCGCACAGCTATCGTACAGGCAGCAGGCTGCCGGGCGAAGAGCATAACTCGCTCTCCCGGTTTGGGCCGCCGCAGATGTACCTCTTGTTGCAGCAGAATTGTGCCGGCAAAAAATGGGTACCCGGCGCTGACGAGGTCGGAACGGGCTACACCCGTCTCCGCCGTCAAGGTGAATGCCGGAGCAAGCCGCACGCAGCCTGCCGGAGCCGGCCGTGGGGACACTTCAGCCTTGACGGCAAAATCTCCGGCCAGATAGGCGTTTTCCAGTTCGGTGCCGATCAGGTTTTCGAACAGGCTGGACAACGTAAAGCTGGAGCGTTTGAGCGGAGTGAAGTGGGTGGTGATACACACCGTATTGCGGCCGGGCCGGACTAAAGCAGTGATGTCTATGGGCAGGAATGACGGGTCGATCAGGTAGGGCAATCCGGCATAAGCGCAGGGCGTCCCGTTGACCATCACTTCCTTCCCACCCGCATCTTCGCATACGAACAACAAAGAGGGCGGTACCACCTCGAGGTCAAAAGAGAACTCCAGCGTCACCCGTCCTTCGAATTTCCGTGCCGTCAGGATATCGTGCACCGCCAGCACCGGCATGGGCGGCGACCACTCTTCTCCGGCACAGCGCCAGCGACAGGTATCCAGTGGCAGCCAGTTGGGATCCTGCCGGCGCACCGACCACTGCACCGGCAACAGAGTCTCGCATCTCGAGCTGGCTTCATCTAACTCGAAGGCGGCGACAGCAGGAGTTGGAACGGATTCTCCGGCCGGATAACGCGCGGTGAATACTCGGGAAGCGAGCGGATCCATCGTAAACTGAGCCCTCGAGCCGAGATCCCTCGTTTGCCCGTCTTGCAAGTGCCACTCGGCCAAGACGCAGCCAGCCGGCGCGGCCAAGCGTACCGAAGCCGCCTTCTGCGGACTGGTGTTGACCAAAAGCAGCGATTCCCCGACGTCGGTGCGACGGCGATGCACCCAGACCTCATCCTCACGTTCGTCTATTGTGATTGCGGTCCGCTCGACAACGTTGGCTCCCAGCGCCTGGGTCAAGGCGGCCCGATTCATCTCTACCGGCCTGGCACAGGCAGCAAGCGCCGTCGTCACACCCGGGTTCGGCCAGCCGTCGATCAGGGCCGGCACCCCGGCCGTGGTCAGCACCAATCCGCCGGCCTCAGCCAGCCGACAAAGCAAGGCTGCAGTGGTGGAACGCAGCGTCTTTACTTCTGGCAAGATGACCGCGACGTAGCGCATCTCGCCCACTTGCATACTGCCGTCATCCAGCACCCTGCCATGGCGGGCGAGGAGCGATTCATCGCCGAAGTGCCAGCCGATCCCGGCGGCGTTGAGACACAAGCCCAGTTCCACTACATGCCTGTTCATCCGCTCGATATCGGGCATAGGCATACGAGCGTGCAGGGCCGGACGATAAAGCAGGGGATCGTAGCACATATAGGCCGATTCTACCGGGTGCAACACGAGCACCTGTGCTATCTCCTGCCCCTGGCTAAGCACATACGCCAGCCGAGCGAAGTAGTCGGCCGCCTTTGCATTCGCTCCCCACCACGGTTGCTGGTAGTGGAGATTAGGGGCATGCAAGCGCTTGCGCCGACCGCGCATCGAGTAAAACGAGGCGTGCAGGCAGCGCAAGTTGATGCCCTGCACCGCCAGATACTCGCCGATTTGTTTCTGATCCATGAACGTGAGCCCCTGTGTGCTCACGCCGTACATCTCTGCGAGCGCTCGGGGGCGACCCAACTGGGCGGCAACACTGGTGCACTGTTTGGGGTTGAGGATGAAAGGCAAGCCGCCCTCCCCGCCTCGGGCGCCGTGTGTCCAGCACAGGCTGCTGCTAAGATGATCGATGCCGGGAAGGTGCATATATTCGTACAGAGGCATGCAAGCCCCGGTGAGGGCGATCTGATCAACCAAGGTGTCCTCTCCCATCAGGTGGCCGCTGAATTCAAGCCCGTTGTCTGCGCACCACTGGGCAACCTTGGCGAAGTAGGCGGCTTTCAGCATCTCCACCACGGTACGCCAGTAGTGGTGCCGCACGGCCTGGTAATCGCCAATACGTTGAAAAAGCGAGGGCAGATGCGAAAGCAAGTCGTAGCCCCAAGTAGCGGAAAAGCGTTCCGGCAGACGGGGACTCCACGGTATCAATGGCGGCCTAAATGAAGGCTCGTCCACCCAAACCGACCGAATGGGACGGCCATAATAGCGGCGCAACGGTTGCCAGGCGCGCTCGTACGCCAGGTCGATATACGCCTCGACGGCCTCAGCGCTCAGCAGATCGACCGCATGGGCAAATGGCCGGACTGCGAACGTAAAGTCGGAAGTCGCGGCAAGCACCGTACTACCGGGCGGAAGCTCGGCACCGCGAGGTATCGCCGCCACACCGCTGCCTTGAGCCGCAGGATTCAGCCCGGGCACGCCATTGGGCATATATCCGGCCTGGAGGAAGACGTCCAGGCCATGCTCCAGCGCCGCATTCAGCGCCGCTTCCATGCAAGCCATGTATTCCGCACTGAGATACTCGGTGCGCAGGCCCATGTATGTACGAGTGATGATAGCACCGCAACCTGCTTCCGCCAAAGAAGCAATCTGGCGGCGGATCTCCGCCGGGTGAAGGGCATCGTTCAGCATCCAAAGGTGCACTGCTCTATACTCAATTCCGGGCGAGACAAACTCCTTCCGCTCCACCGTACTCTCTCCTTTTGCCGGAGCATGTAGTCATTCAGGTTCCCGAATCACTGCCGGATAGTGCCATGTAAAGCCGAGCACCACGCCGAAGCGCGGTGCCCAAGCGGATCCTATACTCAAGGACTCCTATTGATTCTGCAGAGCTTCGAGTTGGCGCTGCAATTCCCGTAGAGCCGTCTCCGCGGCCAGTTGGCGCTGGAGGATGCCGTTGGCCGCATCACGCAGCAACGTATTCACCTGTTGCTGCGACAATGCGGTGCGGGTGACTGTCGGCGCCACAGCGTAGGTTGTGATCTGGGTCACCAATTCTATGTTCTTGGGCACGTTCCATTCATGGCGCATCATCTCCCAATACGACTGGTAGATGGGAAAGGCCTTCAAATTGCCGGGAAGCGGCGCCTTGCTTTTCACCATGTTGTGTCCCTTGGGGCCGGTAACCCACTTCAGGAAGGTCCAGGCCGCCTCGACATTCGGCGAGGAGTTGGCGATGCCGAAGTAGTGGCCTGTACCCACCGTGCGAGGAGTAACCCCGGGATTCATGGGCAGGTGGGCCAGACCCCAATCAAACTTGACGTTTTGAGCGAAATGGAAGAGATAGACGCGATCGCCGGTTAACATCGCCGCCTGTCCGTTTAGCCAGGCAGGGGTGAGGGCGCCTCCGGGGACCGCAGAACCGTCAGCGATCATGCTCTCCAGGAAGTTGAATGCCTGTCGGGCCTCCGAAGTGTTCAGGGCCGGCCTACCCATGCTGTCAAAGAGCGAGGCGTTGAACGGGAACAGGGTGACGTCTATCTCGTTCGCAGAGGTTATTGGAATCCCAATCAACCCGAAACGGTCGAACACTCCATCGCCATCAATGTCCGCCTTCAGTCTGGTAGCCAAGCGGGCCATGTCGGCAGGCGTCCATCCGCCCTGAGGCGGCTCCATGCCGGCTTCGGCAAACATGGAATGGTTGACAATAATAAACCAGACATTGACCGTAAGCGGTAGAGCCCAAATGCCTTTAGGCCCCATGTCCAGTCCTACGTATTCCCTAGGCGTCACGCTGCCGTCGCGGACGAACAGCGGCTCGAGCGGCCGCACCAAGTTATTGGCGAGAAGACCGGGCAGGATGTCGTGAAGTATCGTGAACACATCCGGCATTTGTCCGGCGGCAGCAAAACGGATCAGACTCTCAGCCAGAGTAGCATGTTGCAGCCTTATCCACTCCACCTCGATATCCGAATGTTCGACCTCGAAGGCCTTGATGGCTTCTTCCCACTCAGGCCAGGTCGTCGATTCCGCAAAGACGATTTTCGTCTTGACTGCACTCACTGTCGCCGCTAAACCAAGCACCAAGCAAAAGCAACAGACGACAATGCCTAAGACTCTGCGCGGTCTTTGTGTCGGCATAGGCACCCTCCTATCCTTGGCGGAGAATCTCCTCGTCAAGTTTGATTTTACTCTTCATTTTTGCTTATCTTACGATGTTATGATTTCCATTGTCAACCGTGTGAGTTGGTTGACTGTCAATCACTGTTGACTTATACTGAAACCACTATTGTCCTTTCTTATAGTAGGTCTCAAGGAAGGAGTAGAGCGAGTTGCCTCGGAGACTACGCCGTGTCGTGCTGGAAATGAGCCTCAAACCGTTCAAGTCCTTGGATCAGGCGACGGTGGAAGCTGTCTGCCGCGAAGCTTTGCGGCAATGGTACCCCCTGACCAAACTGGCCGACTCCTGCTCCATCCTTTTTTGGGTGTCCGACGGCAGCGATATTCTGGAGTGGCGCGGTGATCTCACCGACGAGTTTGAATGGGGGCGCTACATCGGTTTTTGCAACAGCAAGGCACGGCCATACACGGGTCACACCGTGGATCCTCGTCGGATAGCCGTTCCCTACATCCCAGAACCCCCGCGCTTTACATACGGCGACCTCCGGCGCATCATCGCCACCTTCAAGCGCATTGGCCGGGATGAATTCGGGCAGAAGATCACGGCCGGCGCTACGTTCGACTGCGGACCCGAGTTCGCCGAGTCGCCGTTCAAGTTCGAAAAGCATCCGGAGATCATGAGCCACGGTGAAGAGGCCAACATCCTGGGCACGCACATCTGCATGGTGCGGGCTTGGTCGCGCCTGCATGGCGATCCAAATCCGTACGCGGGTTTCCCCGAGGGTATCCCGGAGGGCACATCCTTCGGCCGCTTCCTCGGCCGCCAGTGCCAGAGTTACCTTTCGACCCTCGGCTTCGATTACATCTGGTTTTCAAACGGCTTCGGTTATTCCTGTTTTGGTTGGAGCCCCTTTGGCGAGGCGTTTGACGGCCTCAGCTTCAACCGGGTACCGTACAAAGAGCTGTCTGAGCGCATTCTCGGGTTTTGGCGCGACTTCAGGGCAGAGTGCAGCTATCCCGTGGAAGTGCGGGGGACAAACTTCAGCGTCGGCATCGACCTGGCCAGCGACTGCGCCCCCGCCTTACAGCTCTATGAAGAGGGGTTCGTCCGCTGTCCCCCTCCCAACTCACCCTGGGGCCCCCTCAACAATGACTTTGGCATCGAGATAGCCGGCTATCTGTCCCGCATCGCCGTTCTGCCGGCGGAGGAGTTCCCCTTCCGCTTCTATCCCAACGATCCCTGGTTCTGGCAAAATCCCTGGTGGGATCTGTACAACCGTGAACCCTTCGATATCTACATCCCCATGTCGGTAAGTCGTATCGACCGGCAAGGCCGAGCCAAAGGCTCCGGCATCATCGAGTTCCTCACCATCGACACCGAAAAAGGCGAACTCGTCGAGGACTGTGCGCTCGAAGTGATTCCTCACATTCGCCGGGCGCTCGCCGACGGTCCCGATGCCCCCGGACTCCTCACCTGGCTGTATCCCTTCCGGGAGTATCATCGTATCGCTGCTGAACACCCCCATCTCGTCCCCGCCATGTATGCGGGCGATTGGCTTATCCGCGACGCAATCAACCACGGGCTGCCGCTCAATACCGTGATGTCCACCGATGATTTTGCCGGTGCTCTGGCGAACGGCACCCTGATCGACACCGTTTTGGTTACCCCAAGCGCCGTTTTGCCCGCTACGTACGAGCAGTTGCTCTGTGACTGGGTAAAAAGCGGGGGCAGGTTGCTGCTCTACGGCCCCCTGGCGACGGCTCCGGAAGCGTTACGGCGCCTGGTGGGCGTGAAGACTGCGGAAGGGCTCGAGGGCGATTTTACGGTGCAATCGCTATTGTCCGAAGACGAGTACACGCACTGGCAGGGCGAACGGCTCTTGCGGCACCGGTCCGCTCTTTCGGGCGGTCCGCTCTGCGAGGTGCCTGATCCGGATGCCGCCAATCTCAAAGTGCTGGTTCAAGTGACGAGCACGCAAGGTACCCGGGCCTACGCCATTCATCGAACCGATCCGACCTGGCAGGGCGGCAGCGTCGTCTGGGTGCGCGGGTCATCGTCCTGGGAGGTGCCCAAGCCCGGGGTCCGCCGTGACTTGCCGTCGCTGCGATTCTGGAACTCGGGTACGCTGGTCAGACAAGCCTTACAGGCCTTCGGCATCGACCTGCGCCAGACGCTGCGCACACCTCAAAGCCCTCTCACCATGATCTTCGTCAGCCGCCGCAACAACGGCTTCTACTTCACCGGAGTGAAACCCGATACCACCGGGTTGGTTCATCTGTCGCTGCCCGACGGCGCTCCCATCCTCGTCCAGCAAGAGGGCGTTCTCTCGGGCCGCAGCATCACATACCAGCTACGCAAGTCGTACCACGAAAACTGCGTGCTCTTCGCCGTCCAGCCCGGCGAAAGCATCGTGAGTTGCCGGGAGCAACCGCCGTTTCCCACCGGCAATACCCGCCGGCTCACCGTGTCCGGTTTGCAGGATGCCCAGATCTGCGTCTATCCTCCGCGCCATATGCTCGAGCGCGCCGCGATTTTTTGCGCGGGTAAAGCGGTGGAGCCAGAGAAGGATGCACGCCGAGGCTGCCTGCGAGCTCGCGGTGTCAGCGGTACTCTTGATCTGAATTGGTGACACGAAGGACGATGCACATGATCAACCAGCGACGCAACCTCGACGATCTCATTCCCCGAGTGCCACACTTGCCGGCACGGCTCGGTCTGTTCAGCGTCGGCTTGCAAGCCTACTGGCCGCAGTTTCCCGGGTTGCGAGAACTGCTGGTGGCTAATACGTCTGTCCTGGCCGACCGTCTGCGCGGCTTTGGCGCCGAGGTCGTGGACGGGGGCCTGATCGACTCTTCCCAGGCTGCAGTTGCCGCCGGTGAGATGTTCCGCAGCCGGGGCGTAGATCTCCTCATCTGCTATCTGGCAACCTACGCCACCTCCTCGCTGGTCTTGCCGGTAGCACAAAGAGCCGGCGCAGGAATCCTGTTGGCCGGCTTGCAGCCTTCTCCCGGCATGGACTGCCGTACGGCCACCACTTTCGACCAACTGTACCACGACAATGTGACCAGCCTGCCGGAGATCTGTGGCGCTCTGTACAGGGCCGGTCTGCAACCGGTGGGTGTCTTGGTGGGGCAGCTATACGACGATGCCCGCGCCGACAACGAGCTTTCCGAATGGTGTCGGGCCGCCGCCGTGTTCCGTACCGTGCGCGACGCCCGCATAGGTTTCCTCGGCCACACCTATGAAGGTATGTTGGATATGAACTCCGACCCCACCATGTTCGACGCTTTCTTCGGCGCTCACGTGGAGATGCTGGAGATGTGCGATCTGCACGCCTGCCTAGAGCGGGTTAGCGATGCCGAAGTGGCAGCCATGAAGGAGGATTTCCGGCGCATCTTCATCTTCGCCGAGCCGGCCCATGATCCACTGACGGGGCCGGTAAAGCCTGAAGACGTCGACTGGGCGGCAAGGATGGCCGTGGCCATGGAGAAACTGGTGACTTCCCGACAACTCACCGCTATGGCCTACTACTACCGGGGACTAGGCGGCAATCTGTACGAACGGATGGCGGCAGGCCTGATCCTCGGCAACTCGATTCTCACGGGCCGGGGCATCCCCATGGCCGGCGAGGCAGACCTGAAGACCTGTGTGGCCATGTTGATCATGGACCGCCTCGATATGGGCGGTTCTTTCGCCGAATTCCATCCGCTCGATTTCCATGACGACATCGCCCTCATCGGCCACGATGGGCCGGCTCACATCCGCATCGCCGCCGAGCAGCCGGTCGTCCGTGACCTATCTCTCTACCACGGCAAGCGTGGCAGGGGGCTTTCCGTGGAGTTCAAAATCCGTCTGGGACCCGTCACTATGTTGGGATTGACCCAAACCTACGACGGACGCTTCAAATTCGTGGTTGCCACCGGTGAATCGGTGGCCGGCCCCACCCCGCGCAGCGGCAACACTAATACCCGGGTGCGCTTCGACATGCCAGTGGCCGAGTTTGTCGAGAAATGGTCGTTAGCCGGTCCCACGCACCATTTCGCCCTGGGAATAGGACACGAGGTACCTCTCCTGCGCAAAGTCGCGCACCTCCTCAACGTCGAAATGGTCGCCGTGGAATAGGCTGTTTTTGGCAACTACACCGGACATCGAGTAGGGTGACGCTCGCTGATCAGGCGAGCGTCAGCCCTCTCACAGAACCGTACG
>LFTP01000176.1 GCA_001513395.1 Clostridia bacterium DTU080 | reverse complement strand
GCCAACCTCGGTTCGCTTTCGCTAAGTCCCATGCTCCCCCTTCGGCTTCCTCCAGACGGTCTGTTGCCAGGCCCGCCCTTGCCTACGGGTTCCCTTCCCGCTGGTTGAGTGGTGAGGGCTTCTTTCAGCCCTCCGGCTCGGCAGACATGCCGGGCGCACCAAAAAAGACGGAGGGGAAATTACCTCCGTCTTTTTGAACCTTCCAACCAGGCCACCGCCTGTGCCGCTATACCCTCTTGCCGACCGAGGAATCCGAGTCCTTCGTTGGTTGTCGCTTTGACGTTCACCTTAGCTGACGGTACATCCATGGCCTCGGCAAGACGCGCTCGCATCATGGGTATGTATTTTGCGAGCCGGGGTTTTTCCGCTATCACAATGGCATCGACGCCACCGATATACAGATGACGTTGGTGCAATTTGGAGACAACCTGTCGCAATAAGCCGAGGCTGGATGCCCCTGCATAGAGAGGATCGTTGTCCGGAAAGTGTTGCCCGATGTCTCCCCACCCCGCGGCTCCCAACAACGCGTCAATGCAAGCATGGGTCAAGACATCCGCGTCACTGTGACCCAGAAGACCCAGCTCAAACGGAATCTCCACCCCGCCCAGGATCAACGGCCGTTCAGGCGTCAAACGGTGAACATCATATCCTATCCCCATCCGAGGGCATTCATTCTCAATATCACTTTCACTTGGAGTAGTCTCCTCGGCGCTCAACCACCGCTTCAGGAAAGACAAGTCAGCTGGAGTGGTGATCTTGATGTTCTCCGGTGCCCCCAAGACTACACGCACCGTTTCACCCAAGCGCTCGACCAATGCACAATCGTCGGTGGCCTCTTCGCCGTCACCACCGGCCGCGTGAGCCCGTTCCAACAGGTCTCGGGGAAAGCCTTGAGGGGTTTGAACGGACCACAATTGGCTGCGATCGACTGTCTGCACAACCACTGCGTCGACCACTCTTTTCACTGTCTCGTGGATCGGCCAAGCGGCCGTCACCGCGCCGAAGCGAGCGGCTTTCGCCACTCGCTCGATTACCTCCGATGAAACCAAGGGACGGGCGCCGTCGTGCACCAATACGACATCGCAATCGTCAGGCAGCGCGCTCAAACCCGCCGCCACAGAGGCCTGTCGCGTCAGACCTCCGGCTACCACCCGGATATGTCCTCGAATCTGATGCTCCTTTAGCAGTGACTGCACGAAAACCTCGTCGCCTGCGGGGACGACGAGCACCATACCTGCAATGTGCGGATGAGAAATCAAAGCCTGCACAGTCCAGATCAAAATGGGCTTTCCGCAGATTTCAAGATACTGCTTAGGCTGTACGGCCCCCATCCGGCGCCCGTGTCCCGCTGCCGGCATAATCGCGTAAGTACTAACCATTAAAGGGCTCTCTCCATCGCTTTGGGCTTGGCGAAGATCATCCGACCGGCGTTAGTCTGCAGAACATTGGTGACCAAAACACCGATTGACTCACCGATATATCGCCGTCCCCCATCGACGACTATCATTGTTCCGTCGTCAAGATAACCTATGCCTTGCCCTTGTTCCTTGCCGTCTTTGATGAGGTGCACCACCATCTCTTCGCCCGGCAAGACCAACGGCTTGACCGCATTCACCAGTTCATTGATGTTGAGTACGCGCACGCCCTGCAGTTCGGCTACCTTGTTCAGATTGTAATCATTCGTAATCACGTAACCTCCGAGCTGCTTCGCCAGTTGAACGAGCTTGCTGTCTACATCGGAGAATTCCTCCAGATCATCTTCGATGATCTGCACCTGCACGCGTTCCTCTTTCTGAATGCGGTTCAGGATGTCAAGTCCTCTGCGCCCGCGATTTCTCTTGAGCACATCGGATGAATCCGCAATGTGCTGTAGCTCCGTAAGAACGAAGCGAGGCACCAGAAGCGGGCCCTCCAAGAACCCGGTCCGCACAATGTCGGCGATACGACCGTCGATGATCACCGACGTATCCACGATCTTCGGGATCTTCCTGGATGATCGGGCGGACTTATCCCGGATCAGTCGTCCTCCCGAAACAGACAAATTCATCAAGTTCAAGATGTCGTCTCGTTTGCGTACCGCAACCATCGCACCCACATAGCCCAGCACAAGGGTAACGATGATCGGCACGATGCTGCCGAGTACGGGCATGGAACGTGGAAACGGCAGCGTAGCCAAAATGCCAATAATCAGGCCTGATATGAGACCGATGGAGCCAACCGCGATATCCACTGTAGGAATGTGCTGCAAAGCAGAGATGGCAGACGTAAGAACCCGCCGCACTCCCAAGACAACAGGGCGGGTAAACACTGCTCCCAGACTGGCCATTATTAAAGTGCCTACCGCAACGACGATCAAGGGATGATCGGCTGCCGTAGGCCACACGCCTGTCGCCAAGACCTGCCAAGCCGCATAGTATCCGATTGTGCCCCCAAGTAACGCCATGAGAACACGCGTGGCGTTTAACATACCTTCACCTCCTGATAGACGAACCGTGTCGCTCGCCAACACAGCCTCACAGAGCAGTATTTCCCACGCAAGACAGGTTATGTCTAAATACGAAAAACGCGATGGGTATCAATCGCGGACAACGGTTGCCCACGTAGGGGCACAGGCGTGGCAGACGAAGTTTTCTCCTACTCGAGAAGCTCCTCCAGCATCGCTTCTACTTCATCCTGTGTACTGTCTTGGGAAAGAACGAGCTCACTTACCAGGATTTGTTTCGCGCTATCGAGCATTTTCCGTTCGCCAGTGGACAGCCCTTTTTCTCGATCGCGAATGGAAAGGTTGCGTACCACCTCCGCAACTTCGTAGATGTCTCCGGTCTTGATCTTTTCCAAATTAGCTCGATAACGCCGATTCCAGTTCTGAGGCATCTTGGAGCGTTCACCGCGCAACACGTCGAGGACAGACTCTACTTCCTCCGCGGAGACGATCTGTCGCACTCCCAGTTCCTCAACGTTATCCATCGGTACCATGACCTTCATGTCACCAAGAGGCATTCTCATCACGTAATAGCGACGAGTCTCACCGAGAATCTCTTGCTCCTCGATAGCCTCAATGATACCGGCACCGTGCATCGGATAGACTACTTTATCACCTATTTCGTACATCCCTGGCAAAACCCCCTAGCCTCCGGGATGCCCACTACTGATTATCGTAGCATTTGTCTGTCGCCATGTCAATCGACGCGAATTCAGCGTCAGTCATGGCAGTAGGTATTATCCCAATGCAGTTTAGCCTGGTGTTAGCTATGATTACCCCCTCCGGAACCTACATGGGTCGCTCCAGCAGTACCTGGTCTCGCAGACGCCTTAAGCCTTCCACGATAGTTCGGGCTCGCGCCTCTCCTATCCCCTCCACTACGTCGAGTTCCTCGATCGACGCAGCCATGATCTCGGGAAGCGATCCGAAATGAGCCACCAGGTTGTCGATCACGGGCTCGGGCAACCGAGGAATCTTATGCAACAGGCGATAGCCCCGCGGGGTTACCGGCGTATCAAATTCCGCTGCCGTCTTTTGTATGCCCATGGCTTTGGCTATAAGCGTCAAATCCAGCAGTTCTTCACTGGTCCATTGACGCAAGGCAGCCACTACTTCTTCGGGTTTTGCTTCGCGACCTCCGCTCGCATAATCCCGTATGACAAGAAGGTCTTCATCATGCATATCCATGAGGAGCTCCTCAAGCTGCATGACGACCAGTCGCCCCTCGGTACCCAGCTCTACTATGTAACGTTCGATCTCACTGGTGATCCGCTGTACCATTTGCGCTCTTTGAACGCAAGTCAAAACATCCGAGAGCGTGGCCAGACCTTCCAACTCCAAGGCGCTGAGATTTTGCAGTGTTTCCTGATATAGACCTTTATAGCGTTCCAGCGTCGCCAACGCCTGACTCGCTTTGGCGAGAATCACCCCCACGTCTCGCATTACATAGCGCATGGCCCCTCGGTAGAGGGTGATGACATTACGCCTCTGCGAGATGGAGATGACAAGCTCACCCGTTTGTCTGGCTATGCGCTCCGCCGTGCGATGTCGTGTGCCGGTTTCTCGCGTCGGTATACTCGGATCCGGAGTCAAATGAGTATTGGCGTACAGGATGCGTTTCGCATCACGAGACAAGATGAGAGCTCCGTCCATCTTGGCCAATTCATACAAAGCGGCAGGAGTGATCTCCGCATCGATGTGGAATCCGCCATTGACTAGAGCCAATACCTCAGGACTGTCGCCGACTACGATCAGAGCTCCCGTACGAGCGCGCAAGATATTTTCCAGGGCTTCATGCAGCACGCTTCCCGGAGCAAGCATGGATAACGTTCGCAAAAGCAACTCATCTACTGTCTGTTCAGTTTCTCTTGGCACCCCTTCACCCTCTTATTACAGCAAACCCGCCTCATTCTAAGAGAGGCCGGCCTGCAAAGCTTCTGTAAGTCTGTTCACAGGCACAAGGTCGATCATGTCAGATCGCTTGACGGAAAGACTGCCGGGCAGTATGCAGCGTTGAAAACCCAGCTTGCGAGCTTCAGTGAGTCGCTTGTCCGTATGACGCACCTGCCGCAGCTCTCCAACCAGACCAATCTCCCCGAAGACGACCGTACGGGGCTCCACATGGCGCCCCTTGAAGCTGGAAGCCACTGCCAAAGCGATCCCTAGATCCGCGGCTGGCTCATCGACGGCCAGGCCCCCGACAACACTGATATAGACATCGTGCGACTGCAACTGCATTCCGGCCCGTTTTTCAAGAACTGCCAAGATGATGGCCGCCCGGTTGCGATCCACGCCGGAAGTCTGTCGTCGGGGCGTTCCGCCGTACGGAGCGGGACTCACTAAGGCCTGAATCTCTACCAACAAGGGCCGTGATCCTTCCATGCAGGCTACGACAACGCTACCAGCAGCGCCCTCGGGACGTTCTGACAAGAACAAAGCTGAAGGGTTGGTCACCTCCTCAAGTCCGCTTTCAGCCATGTGAAAAACACCCAGTTCGTTGGTGGAGCCATATCGGTTCTTTGCCGCTCGCAAAAGACGATAGGCGGTATGACGTTCGCCCTCAAAACTGAGCACCACGTCCACTGCGTGCTCCAAGACCTTCGGGCCCGCCAAGGCGCCTTGTTTGTTGACATGGCCCACCAGTACAATTGTGACGGCGTGGGACTTCGCCAACTGCATTAAGGCGTAGGTACAGGCGCGGGTCTGCGTGACGCTTCCCGGTACGGAGTCAATGTCGTCCGTCGATATCGCCTGAATTGAGTCAATGACCACCAGGCCGGGACGGAGCGCCTCCACGCAGGAGATGATTCTGTCGAGCTTGGTCTCATTGAGCACTGACAAACGAGCCGACGATATGCCGAGGCGAGAGGCCCGCAGCCGAAGTTGTCGGGCCGACTCCTCCGCGGAGACATAAAGGGCCTCTCCCCATATTTTGGCGTAGGCGTCGGCTACTTGCAACAACAGCGTTGATTTCCCCACGCCGGGTTCTCCGCCCAAAAGGACCAAAGATCCGCTAACCAATCCTCCGCCCATGACGCGATCGAATTCGGCAACGCCGACGGGCTTGCGATCTTCATCGTCTTCGGTTAACTGAGACAGAGTGTACGGGTGAAGCGGCGGCAAAGCCGCCTTGCTCTCCGCTTTCTCTTCAAGAGAGTTCCAGGCTTGACAGATGGGGCAGCGTCCCATCCATTTCGTGGACTCTGCCCCACATTGTTGACAGACAAAACTCGTCCGTGTTCGCTTGCTCGTCATGTTAGACCGCTGCTTTCCGCTACTTCTGTTCTTTTTCGCTGCCTTTGGCCACGACTCATCCTACCTTGCGGAAGACGATCTCGTCACCATCCGCATCGACCTCGATGGTATCGCCTTCCTTGAAGGTACCTTTCAACATCTCTTCGGACAGAGGATCTTCGACGAGACGCTGAATGGCTCTGCGAAGCGGACGAGCGCCGTACTCCGGATTGTACCCTTTGTCGGCCAGTAAGACTTTGGCGTCTTCCGTAAAGCGCAGATGCACATCCCGCAGCTTGAGCTGTTCTTGCAGATCACGGACCATGATCTCGACGATGCTCTTCAGCTGTTCTTTGTTGAGGGCATGGAAGACAATGATCTCATCAATGCGATTGAGGAACTCCGGTCTGAAAGTCCGGCGCAACTCATCCATCACTTTCGTCTTCATGCTCTCGTAGCTGGCCTTTTCGTCCGTCTGGATCTGGAACCCGATGGTGGTCTCTCTTTGAATCTCATGCGCCCCTACATTAGAGGTCATGATGAGTACCGCGTTACGGAAATCAACGGTGCGACCTTTGGCATCGGTGAGACGACCGTCTTCCAGAACCTGCAGGAGGATGTTGAACACTTCAGGGTGAGCCTTTTCCACTTCATCCAGCAAGATCACCGAATAGGGTCGCCGACGCACTCGCTCCGTCAACTGGCCGCCTTCTTCATACCCGACATACCCCGGAGGAGCTCCCACCAGACGTGAGACCGTATGCCGCTCCATGTACTCCGACATGTCGATGCGAATCATGGCATCCTCATCGCCGAATAAGGCCTCGGCCAATGCTCTGGCCAACTCCGTCTTCCCGACGCCCGTGGGTCCGAGGAAGATAAACGAACCGACGGGACGCTTGGGATCCTTCAGACCTGCGTGAGCACGTCGGACCGCTCGAGAGACTGCCTCGATGGCCTCATCTTGTGCTACGACGCGTCTGTGAAGGACCTCTTCGAGATTCAGCAGGCGTCGGCTTTCGTCCTCCGCCAGTTTGGCCACCGGTACACCCGTCCAACTGCTGACAACTTCGGCGATTTCGTCTTCGGTCACGTTGCC
>LFTP01000177.1 GCA_001513395.1 Clostridia bacterium DTU080 | reverse complement strand
CGGCATTGAGATGATTCCCTGCATGCAGACACTCGCCCACCTACCCGACGTACTCAAATGGGCGGTCTACGCGGATATCAAAGAAGATGACACAACCTTGCTCGTGGGCAGCGAGCGGACGTATGAGTTTATCGAGCGCATGATCAAAGCCGCCGCGGCTCCTTTCCGCACCAAGCGCATCCATATCGGCATGGATGAAGCCTGGAACCTCGGGATGGGAGCCTATTTCCGTCGCCACGGATTGCGCAACAAGTTTGACATCATGACCGAACATCTGGCCCGGGTGCTGGAGATAGTGAAAAGACTGGGCCTGCAACCCATGATGTGGGGCGACATGTTCTTCCGCGCCGCGTCCAAGTCAGGCGCCTACTACGATTTGGACGTTGAGTTTACCCCTGAAATGCTGGCCGCGGTACCCAAGGATGTCCAACTCGTCTATTGGGATTACTACCATCACGACGAGGAGTTCTATCGGGAGTTCATCCGCCGCCATCGCCAATTCGGTTCCGAGCCGATCTTCGCCGGCGGTATATGGGGTTGGATCAGCTTCACCGTCAACTGGAGCAAGACCTTCATCACTACCAACGCCGCTCTCAAGGCCTGCAAAGACGAAGGGATCAAAGAGGTCCTCGCTACGGTCTGGGGAGACAACGGCACTGAGTGCAATATATACACCACTTTGTTGGGTCTCCAGCTTTTTGCCGAACACGGCTACGCCCGTGAACTGGACATGGAGCGCCTCAAGCAGCGCTTTGAATTCTGCACGGGCGCCAGTTATGACGACTTCATCAATCTGAAGTATCTCGATGAAATACCGGGTACCGAGCCTGACAATCTCAACACGGCCAATCCCAGCAAGTATCTTATGTGGCAAGACATCCTCGCCGGTCTTTTTGACAAAAACATCGAAGGTTACCCGATTGCCGCTCATTACGCCCAACTGGCCCAGAAACTGGATCCGGCCAAAGACCGCAACGGCGCCTACAACCCCTTGTTTGCATATCTCCATCATGTGGCGGATGTGTTGGCCTTGAAGTCTGAGATGGGGCTGAATGTCACGGCGGCCTATCGCGCCGGTGACAGAAAACGTCTTCGCCAGCTGATCGACACAGATCTTCCCACGCTGGCCGAAAAAGTGCGGACTCTGCATGAGATCCACAGGGAGCTGTGGCTGGACACCTATCAGTCCTTCGGCTGGGAGATCATGGATATGCGCTATGGATCTCTCTCGGCGCGTATTAAAAGCGCTATCGATCAGATCGAGCGCTATTTGGACGGACGTCTGCCACGGATAGACGAACTGGAGGCCGAGCGGCTCTACTACGACGGCAGGCCCGGAATCGTGCGCTACACGAACTTCTATCATCGCATAGTGTCGGCCAGTCCGATCGCCGCTCGCGGCTGAGGAGGGTGTACAGTGAAGGATTCAGGTTCAAAGGCCCGTCTTATGGAATTCATGACTGTCAAAGACGTTGAAGAAGGCTTGCGCGAGACACAGACCGTCATCCTACCGGTCGGCTGTGTGGAGCAACACGGATGGCATCTGCCCCTCAGTACGGACATTCACAACGCCTATGAGATTGCCAAACGGATCTCGGCGGTCACGGGCTGCTTTGTGGCCCCGACCATGCCCTACAGCTACTCCGGAGGCAGCCTGCCGGGCACCATCAACATCGCTCCGCAAACCGTCTCGGCCGTCATCAATGACATCTGTTGTTCTTTGGCCCAACAGGGATTCAAGAATATCATCGTCGGGCTGGGTCACGGAGGATCGGAAAACATCCGGGGCATTCGTGACGGTCTGAATATCGCCATCCGTATGAATCCTTTGCTGGGCCAGGTCAAGATCGCTTTGGTGCCTCTAAGCAGCCTGTCCCCGGCGGCCAGAGCCTGTTTTGGGGAGAAAGACTTTCACGCCGGGAAATCGGAAACCTCACGCATGCTGTACTGGCATCCGGAACTGGTCGGCGACGAGCGGGTTACCGACTCCGAGGAGGTCATGGCCATGCTCCGACAGGACCAGGATGCTTATCAGACGGTGGAGCGGCCCGTTGATCACCCGATGGTCATGCCCCGTATCCGGCAGAATGAAGCAATGAAGATAGGAGTCATGGGTGATCCCTCAAAGGCCAGCGCGCAGCTGGGCGAAACCATAGCGAAGGAAATCGTGGCCGGTATGGTAGAGCTCATCAATTTGATGGAAAACGCTTGAGAAAGGAAGATCTTCTTGCTGGATGCACTGAAAGCCGAGGCCGACCGATTGGGCAAAGCGGCTTGGCGACCGATGCTCCGCTATGTGGCGGAATTACATGAGCGCAGTACCCATCCACCTCGCCCTCCTTTTGAACTCCCGTGGGAAGAGATCGGTCCGGGTTATCAGGCCTCCCCGGCCTTTGGCCATTGGGATCTCGTCCACCAGATTCTTGACACGGTTCCCACGGAACCGGAGCATGCCAAAAACCAAATCCTCAATAACCTGGCTAACCAAGAGCCCGACGGGCTGGTGCCCGGCACCATTTGGCTGAAGGGATCTGAGCCCCGTTGGAGCCATACCGTGGGACATCCCCCGGTATGGCCTGTGGCCGTCGACAAGTACTGCTCCGTTACCGGCACTGATGGACTCATCGGTCAATGCTACGAACCCCTTTTGCGTCAACTGCAGTGGTTTGAAAACAATCGTCGGGCCGAAGAAGGCGGCTTCTACTACCTTGACATCACCCACCGACAGTGGGAAAGCGGTGTGGATGAAGGAATCCGTTTCGACGATGCCCCCGCGGGTCCTCACACGTGCGTTGACGCCACGGCACATGTCTATCAGGCCTATGAGGCGGCCGCCCGCTGGTCGGAGATCTTAGGCCGTGACGCGAAGCCTTACCGGCAAAAGGCCGATTACTTGCGGCAGCTTATACAAGACAGACTCTTCGATGCGGAGACCGGATTCTTCCACGACATCTGGGCCGTCAATAAGCCCAAGTCGCGCCGGATGGCTCTGGAGGGGATGTTTCCCGTAGTCGTGGGGGCCGCTACGCACGAACAGGCGCGACGCGTAATCGACGAGAATCTGCTCAATCCTGAACGTTTCTTCACCGCACATCCCGTGAGCACCGTTGCCGTCAATGATTCTCGATTCGAGTTGCGTATGTGGCGCGGTCCCGCCTGGAACAGCATGACCTACTGGGCCGCCTTGGGCTGCATGCGCTACGATCGCTTGGATGCGGCAAGCGCTATTTTGGAGGCGGCACTGGATGCTTCTGCCGCGCAATTCGAAAGGACGGGCACGATCTGGGAGTTCTACCATCCGCACGGCGGCGATCCGCTGGATCTGCAGCGCAAGCCGCAAACCAACCAAAACACCCCGTGCCGTGATTATCTGGGTCATAACCCGTTGATAGCCATGGCCCGCCTATGGCAACAGATCAATTCCTGAGAAAGGAGATGTTGTTGTGTCGGAGTTTTTCAAAGCGTCTCAACCGGTCTCTCCGGTTCGTTGCCTCCACCTGGACTTAAAAGGATTGCCGCCGACAGCCGAACGCCTGCTCAGCTTGCTTGATCTGCTGGCCGCCGCTCGCTACAACGCGGTGCTCGTCGAATGGGAGGATATGTTCCCTTGGACTTGCGACACCCGCTTCCGCTGCGAGACGGCCTACGCTCCGGAGGATGTCATCCGCTTTCGGGAAAAAGCCAAAGCGCTCGGCATAGAGATCATCCCTCTGGTGCAGTGTCTCGGACACATGCAGACACCTTTGAAGTTTCCGGAGTACGCTCATCTGCGTGAGTTGCCCGATCACTACGACGTGCTCAATCCGTTGGCGGAAGGGGCCCGCGAACTGGTAGAGGACATGATCGACGATGTACTGGCCCTTTTCCCGGACGTCAAGCACTTCCACTTAGGAGGCGACGAGGCCTGGACCTTCGGTTCTCATCCGGACACCAAAGCCTACATCGAAAAGCACGGAAAAGGTGCTCTCTACATGCATCATGTCGAGCCCCTGCTCGACAAACTGCTCGCCCGGGGCATCAGACCGATTCTGTGGCATGACATGATGACCGAATGGGATTCGGATTCGCTACATAGGATTCGAGAGAAAGCCGATCTGTGCGTCTGGGGCTATCAGGGGCACCCGGACACCGTAGGTCCCAACAGACACTTCCGCACCGAGAATATTGAGCGTTTCAAAGAGCATGGCATCCAGATGTGGGCGGGCACGGCCTACAAGGGCGCCGATGGCAACGACAGCGAGTTGCCGGTGGTGGAAAACCGCTTGACGAACATGCTGGCCTGGAGTGAGGTGGCTCAGCGTTTCGAAATGAAAGGCATCATCTCCACCGCCTGGAGCCGCTACAACACAATGATCACACAAGTGGAGCCCATCGATGCGGCCCTTGACGTGCTCGTGTTGAGCGCCTTTGTCTTGCACGACGGCGAACCGCCCGAAGGCGGCATTGAAACCTGCCGGGAGTTCCTAAAGACAGTGGGCGAGTATGAGCGGTTTAAGGCCTGCTACGAAAGCGTGGCGGCATTCTCCAGGCTCAAATACGCCGCATGGGAAAACGTCCGCCGCACTCGCCAAAACATGGCCTGTGCCATCCTCGATCCCGAACGCCGTGAACCGGTGTTGTACGACAAGTGGGCCAAGAACCTCGCCGCTCTGGTCGCCCGCATGGATGCCGAGGCCCAAAGGATTCAGCAAGCTTTCTCAGGACTGGTGCCGGATATTTGGATCAGCCGTTTCACCGGCGATCGCCTGGAACCCTTGCGTCACGAAGCAGAAGATATCGCCGATCTGGCGGCCAAGTTGGCCAGCTCCACGCCGTGACGCCGCGCCAAAGACCGATATTGCTGTTTAAACTGGACGACGCGCGCTGGATCGGCGCGCGTCGCTTCTTTCAACCGCGATCAAAACCGCAGAAAGCAGATCCGCTACTGGCACGTGAACCGAAAAGAAGGCCAAGCAGAAAGCTTCCGCTTAACTCAAGCGCTGACTAAGAGCGACCAAAGCTATCGGACCGCTGGGATCGCTTCTGAGTCCGTCTGCCGTCTTCTTTGGACGGCAGACGGCATTATCCGGTTTTTTCGACCTTCCCGGCCATGAGCGCATCCAGTACCTCCGGCAACTGCTCAAGCGAGGTGATCACCGCATCGGGAATACACTCTGTCTCGACATCGATGTTGAATATGTCCGCTACCCCTTCCTGCCGCGCTTGATAGACGGCGTAATCACGGAAGACGTCGAGCCGCGGCAACTCCAAAGGAGATACGATGCGCAACGACTGCGGCAGATGGCGCTCCAGCAAGACGGCCGACATGCCCGCTCGCTTGGAACCCGCCACATCATCCGTCAGACGATCCCCGATATGCACACCGGCCTCAGGCGGCTGACCGGCCGCTTCGATCGCCGCCCGGAAGATCTCCGGCTGGGGCTTGATCAGACCTTGAAGATCGGGTGCAAAAAAGCCGTCGAAGTACTGATCCAAGCCCAATGCCTCTACCACCGGAATCTGGTACCGGGAATAACCGTTTGATATCCACCACATGCCGGTGACTCTTTGGCGCAGCAGTTCCAAGGCCGCAGCCGCATCAGGATAGGCGGCGATATACGGCGGGCGGCAATAACCGCGGACCATGCCCTCGATATCCAGGCGCTCGGGATAGCTCAACTCTTGAGCCACATCGTTGATGATCCCGTCCCAATCGTATAACCCTACGTAGTCGCCGCCAAATGCCCGGGCTTGGGCCACGTCTAAAATGCGTTTTACGATCCACGAATCCGGATCCGCTCTCCCAGTCTGCTCACGGCTGACGAAGGGCCTAAGCCGGCGACAGACTTCGGGAAACACACCCAGTTTGAACGGATTTTGTATCAGCACCCGATCGAGGTCAAATGTCAAAAACACACCGCTGCTCCTTTCGCGGACTTCTCACTTACTCGTCATCCGGCGGCCAGCCTGCACAGCAGGGCCGGGGCAGTCTCACAACCTTTTCACTTGACAGGTATTAAATGCGCCGCGTGAAATCCCCTTTTGTGCAAAGGGTCTACCGGCACCTTGTCTATCTGCGGACGACGACGCCGACTCTTCACGTACTCGCTACTGCGTCAAGCAGACACCGGCAGGAATCTTGATCGGTGTTGTTGAAATAGTTGTATGGCTTCGGGAAAGCAGACAGCCAGCCTCCCCATTAGCAGGCAGGAGCCGCAATCCCGTCGGATCCGCATCAATTCCGCACGTCTTGCTTGACCACAAGCATCCGCGCAGCATTGATGCGGGCTTCTCTTCCAAGCATGTCGTTGTCTCCAGAAATCCATGTTATGTCACGAGCACATCAGCAGGCGTAATGACCATTGGGTTTCGTCTGTTTAGCCGCGTCTTGATACCATCCACCGACGCTGATCCACCTCTTCTTTCTTCGCGCCGGTTCGTTGAAGGATTGGAGGTCTGTGTGTTTGCAGCAGTCTGTCAACCGTGAACAGCGAGTGAAACCACCAAAGAAGCGTCTTCCTTTGCGGGCCGCAGCCCGCTGGCTCTTGCTCTGCACGCTGCTTGCTTTACCGATCGGAACCGCGTCGGCCCTGTTCTTGGTGTTGCTCGGCCATGTGACGGGCGCCTTTGCAGCCCATCCGTGGCTGCTGTTGTTGTTGCCGATCTTGGGATTCATTACCGCGTACGTTTATCAACGTTATGGCGCTGCGGCACGTCAGGGGATGGCCCTCATCTTGGACGAGGCCATCGCCCCGCAGCAACCTATCCCGTTGCGCATGACGTTTCTGATCGCCTGGGGAACTTTGATGACGCTTCTGGGAGGAGGCTCGGCCGGCATCGAAGCCACAGGTGTCCAAATGGCCTGCGGCCTGGCCGACGCCATCGGACGCAAGCTGAGACTGACTCCGCAAGAGCGGCCTATCCTTCTGACCACCGCCATTGCGGCCGGTTTCGGTTCCATCTTCGGCACGCCGGTGGCGGGGGCCATCTTCGCCGTGGAGATCATACGCCAGGGCGCTCCCTGCTATGGCGCTCTGTTGCCCTCGCTTTTGTGTGCCGTGCTCGCCGATCGGGTGACGACCCAGCTTTGGGGCATCCCACGCCATACTTATGCGCACGGGCCTTTGCCGCCCATTGACGCAGGGGTCTGGCTCAAAGTGGCCATTGCCGGCACACTGTTCGGCCTTGTCGCGCGCCTGTTCGTGAAGTCAGTGCAGGCCGTGCGCACCTTTGCCGGACAACACATCGCCCATCCTGTCCTGAGACCGTTCGCGGGCGGCCTGATCGTCATCCTGTTGACCCTTCTTGTGGGTTCAAGAACATACAATGGCCTGGGTACCGAGACAGTGGACTTGGCGCTCCTGGGTGCCGACATTCCGTTTTTCGCTCCTTTTTTGAAGATCGTTTTTACTGCCGTCACGATCGGCTTTGGATTCATCGGGGGAGAAGTGACACCGCTTTTGTTCGTCGGGGCTACGGCAGGCAACGTCTTGGCCGGCCTCTTGGGACTGCCGGCCGGCATGATGGCCAAGCTGGGGTTTACAGCCCTTTTGGCCGGGGGCACTCACACCCCGGTGACCGGCATTATGATCGGCATGGAACTTCTCGGAGGCGGGACGCCCGTCTATCCGGCGACCGCCTGCATCCTGGCATACGCCTTTTCGGGAGCGCGGGGCATCTACTCATCCTCGACCGTCCAACCTGAAGAGCGGGTACCCTTGCGCCTCTTGCTCAATGCGATGCCGAGTACGGACCTACCTGAGGAGGCGGGCTACATGAGCAGCGGCCAGGATCTGCATGTCAGAGAGCGATAGTAGATAATATCTGCTCATACCGACGGAACGGATGTGTCTAATGTCCGCACGCTCTTGCAGTTGTTCACCGGTATAGCGGTTCCTTGCTCCCAGTACCCTTCTGCCGCAACATCCGTATCCCGCTCTGCGGACGCTTTAACGCCGCCGGTTTCGTCGACAAGAGCCCTCGCAAAACGAACACCTCTGCCATCGCAATCCGCCGCACGGCAGAGGCATGGGATTTGAGTTCACGCGATTGGAGCCGTCTCAAGGAGCTGTGGAGCGACTCCGGAGTACCACAGATGGTACGATCCCGTCGAATCCTAGTAGCGATAGTCATGGCGCTTGTGTGTCGGATGGTCGGCGCCAGTCTTTTCATTCAAACACTTAACTCTTTACGGCAACAGTCGTACGCGTAGCCGCCAAAACGTTGCAGCAGTCCAAATCGTCTCCACGATGTCGTGATTCTCTTTCCCGAAGCCGTTGCCACATCAAAGTCGCCGCGTTCGCGAACCGCTGCACAGCCCACATGCACGCCCCAGTATTTCCCCTTCTCAATCACCACACGGACCGTATCTCCGGTTTGAAAACCGTTTACACGCTTTACCGCCTTCGGCTTACCGCGGGGAAAGCCACATGTTTCCACACGGCACATTTGTCTGGAGCCGCGCCCCAAAGCGATGATTGTAAGAACCGGCATCTTTGGACTTAACACACAGGCAGCATCTATCCAAGGCGCCTTGGGATATTCCTGCCGTATGCGGTTGTACTTGGTCATGCTTCCGATGACGGTCTCCAGGTGGCAGGCCCCATCCATGCAAACTCCGCCACAGCTCCCAGCGTATCGCATTGACCGCCGCTACATCACGCATTGCTTCTTTAGCCTGCTCTTGGACATGCGGAAAACCGAACTCAGCTGCCGACCGATTGCCCTTCTCTCGGTTATACTCTTTGCAGGCAACTGTCAGTTCTGAAACCCGGTCCGTGCCTCCGCGACTTTTGAGTATGATGTGCTCAACTTCCAAAGGCACGTCGGTGGCCTCGCAATAGGCGCACTTATATCCCCACTTCTCAAGCAGGTATCTCTTGACTTCGTATCCGAACAGCTCGCCCTGCTATGATACTCCACGCCCGATATCTTTCGGATTCTGCAAGCTTATTGGAGCCTGGAGCCGAAGAAGCACTCCGGGGTACCTATGTCATTCGCTCGTACCGTAACTCGTCATCGGACGAACTGAAGTGGGTTGAGCTTGCTGCTGTCGCCGCACATGATCGATCCTCACAGACCGGTAAGGCCTGGGAAGATCGATCAAGTCAAGTGCTCAACTTCGTCCGTTGCTCAATATTAAACCTGAACCAAGGCCAGATAGACTCCTGCGGGATCTTGGATCACCGCATAAGAACACTTGCCGTCGTCATCGGTTACCGTCTTGAGCACCTGGCCCCCTTCTTCATCGGCAAGGCGGATGCTTTCGGTCAGATCACCCACGGGCAGATAGATCAACCAGACCGGAGGCAGCTGTGCGTTCACTCCCCGGGCATGGCAGATACCCGCAGCCGGAGTTCCGTCTTCCGCCAGCATCTGATAATCCCTGTAGCTGACGGTTCCATCCTTCATCTCAACCTCTTGCCAAGTCCACCCGACGACCTGATGATAAAAACCCTTGGTCGTCGCCGCATCCGGAACCGTGAGCTCGAGCCAGGCGATACGGCCCATGCCCTCAATCTCCTCCTCCGGGAGATCCTCCAAATACGGCAGCTGCTCCTCGGCAACAACCGGAATAATGCCGAAAGCCGCCCCGTTCGGATCGAGCAAAACCGCCCATTGACTGCGTTCGTCATCATCCTTGGCGTGGATCACCACGCTCCCGCCCAGGGCCAGCGCACGTTGCACGCTCTCGGCCACATCGGCCACCTGAATGTGCGGCATCCATTGAAGCGGCAGGTGAGCGTACTCCTCGCTGACCGGTGCCAAGCCGATGATGGGTAGGCCCAAGTTGTTCATCCCGTCTTCGCGCCACGGTGGCTGATTACCCGTCCTCAGCACCCGGGAGTAGAACCTGAGCTCCCGCTCGTAGTCGGGAACGGCGATGTCGGCGCTCAAAACGGAGCCCACTTGTGGGGTAAATGGGTTGCCCATAGGATCTTCTCCTCCACATCTCTACGCTGATCAAGAGACTGCTCCAAGATGTCCGCGTCTACACCCATGCCGTAGCCATAGGCGCCCTTCCGGACTCTTGGCGAACACGGTCTTCTCAACATCCTACACCTATGCCTGAGCGGCTACGGCCGCTCCTCGTCGATTGAGCGGCCGTATCCCTTTCGTGACGAATCTCGTTCTCGAACCGATGCGACTGTGTCATCGCCGTCTCGCTTGTCTTCATCAGGCAGGAAGCGGTGTTTCTCGTCACCCCGTTTGAGCACAGCCGCGGCACACAAGTCGCTTCGGGTCAGGATACAAGGCAAGGAGCGCCGGATCAACCGACTCCTGCTCTTCTTTGACACGAGACTGATCGGGGAAAGACTCAGTGGTCATTCCCACTCACGCACGAGATCGCCGAATGCGGGCAGCAGTTCATACTTGTTCTGCCAAGTGGTATACATAGTGCCCCGGGCTCCGGGTGTCTCATCCAGCGCCTCTAGCCAACCGCGGGGATTATCCAGGGTATCGCCGTCGTAGTAGGCGCCGGCTAAGGTTTCAAAGCCCAGTCCGGAAAAGAACGACAGGCTTTCTTCCCGCTTGGCGTAGTACCAGCACACAGGCACTATGTCCTTTGGTATGTGCAACCACGAACCAGTGTAATCACCGTCCACCATGTAGTAGTTGCCGCGAGCATTGTGATTCGGATCGAGCATATCGGACCAGATGTAGACCGTCGCCTCCGGATTGACCTCCTTGATGATGTTGTAAAGCCGGGTGATGCAATCGCCCAAGATCTCACCCATGGTCATGCCTCTGTCTTTGCAAGCCTGGCAGCTGCCGCCGGCCCGTATCTCATCCATGCTGAGGAAATACCGGGACGGTGCCAGATACTTGTGGATCAAACGCACTTGCTCGCCCCAGTACTCATACAGCTCCGGCTCGGACATACAGAGGCTTGTCTGTCCGCCACCGATGGTCACGGCATGGTAGAAGCTGACGCGCAGCCGGTCGCCGTCTTTGAGACCCGACTCAGGTAAAATCCTGATATCCGGCCCTGCCATGGGAGCACCGAAGCGGGACAGGTTCGGATCGGTGATCGTGGCAAAATCCCGACCTTCAACATAGGTGACAGTACCGTCATCGTTCGTCACGGTCAGCGGAGTTCCCGGTCTACGCACCACACTGCGCAAGCCGATCTCTTCGAGTTGAAGATCGTCTATCCACAGGTATCCTGTCTTTCCGCCCCAAAGACCGGCGTACAGACGCACTTTCGTGGCATCCAGGCTGTTGAACGTGCAACTGATCTGCGTCCAATCCTGAGTGGCGGCCAACGTTGGCCTCACGCTGCCGATGATACGATCTCCGTAGTAGACCTGCAGGAGAAATGGCGCCGGATTAAGATCCTGTGTCTTAACCCAGGCACTGAAGCGATACTGCCGATAGGGTTGTACTTCGACCTCGGCCATAAGACGCGCGTGACCGTGTTGAGGACTGTGCAGGGCCATGTTCTCAAAACGGATGGAAGCCGGAGCGGATCTGTACACCTTCTCATCGACGAAAGAGACCAGACCGGGCTGATCATGGAAGTTGATCTCTTCGAATCGGTTGCCGCGGAAGCGGCTGAAATCCCCGTTGGGAATGCTCACGGGCGGATCAGAGACCAACCGCGCTGTCGATCCTTCCACTACGTACAAGACATCACGTGCCGGAAGAGCCGCCGCGAGATTCGGATTATGCCCCAGCACACCGCCGCCGTAGCCCGCTGAGAAGGCCAAAGGGATGAGTTCAATGCCGGCCCCCTCGCAGATGGTTTTCACCTGCGCCAGACGCTCCAGGCGCGCCGCATCCCAGCGGCTCAACGAATCGGCACCGCCTGCCCAAACCAGACCGTTCAACCCATGCTTAACGGCGGTGGTGACGATTTGCCGAATGTCCTCCACGTGTCTGTCGTGTGTCAAGTTGCGGGCGACGTAGACCCAGCGCTCGTCGTAGCGCGGTGAAGCCTCCGGCGCAGGAGGACACCTAAACACCAGCATCTGAGCCAGACTTGCTTGAACAACCACGTCCAAATCTACCTTGGGTGTCAGGCGTAATCGCCAAAAGCCCGGTTCTTGGATGATCGGAATCGACAGAGTAACCTGGCCGGGGCTGTCGGGTCCGATAGCATCGAGCACACCCGAAAAGACTGTGAAGGGCTCTGCGACGGCTTCTTCGCCATATCCGTCTCGGGCCGGATCCCACTCCCGACTCAGCCACTGCCCCTCCACTCGCACGGCGACGTTTTTCATCGTATCCTTGCTTTGCAAACGCAAAACCGTCTGAGCCGTTTGCCGGTCCTCATCGGTGACCAGTGGCTCAAAGCCGACCGTTAGGCGTCCGACAACGAGATCTTTCCGATCGCTGAAAAGCACGCCTGACTCCTCCCGATAACTAATCTCCAACGAGACGCGCCCCAAGGGCCAGTCGCTCACCTGAAGGGGCACGGACAGTCTGCCGGGTTCGGAAAGACTCGTCTGACCCAAATCAGCGCGCCGCTCACCGGAAAGCAGTGAAAACACGAACTCACCCCGCAACGGATGGGGCATGATCAACTCCAAGACCGCTTCCTCGGTGCGCTCCAAGTGCAAAGATGGAGTCAGCGTATCGCCTGCCGCCACATGCCAGCGTAGGCCCCATGGAACGTAGCCCGGCTCTGCTCCAACCATCCGCGCCGAAGTCTTTTTCCCCGCTCCGCTTACGGACAACAGATCCGTGGCGGCGCGCCAAGGACCGGCTGAAGCTGACACGGCAACACTGGCGGCAACCACCTGGCTCTCAGCGGTCAGATCCTCGATGGCCACTGACAGCCCGCCCAGCTCGGGATCATAGCTCAGGCAGATCTCGTACTCGTGGCCAGGCAACGGCATCCCGCCCGTCAAGGTCATGGCTTCCATGCCGGACCATGGTCCGACAACATCAAACGGCTTCACCCGGTCGTCTTCTTTTAAGACACCTTTGTCGGCAGCCAACTGGATCCGCCACAGAGGCCAAAAGGACTGGTCATCCCAGGACCAGATCACCGCTAGCTGCGGACGTTCAGAACCGTCATTGGGCAACACGCCTGCCCAAAAACCGCGAAAATCATTGAGATCGGCCTCTTCGTCCAATCGCCAAAGAAAACGTATGTTAACCGGTCCTGCCAACGGCTCAGCTGCCGCACAGATACCGACGGCTACAAGCGCCGCTAAGATCAGTGCCAAAAAAAGGGCGCTTCTAAAACGTCGACTTAAGTTGCGCATAGAACCCCTCCTTGAAAAACTCGAATACAATCAGCCCCGGTCGGCGACGCCGGACGTCGGGTATTAAGACTGCCTCCCTACAGCGAACAGAGATGGTGACAGTCTGTTCGTTCTACAGCTCGATCGATGCCCCTTCCGTGTAATCGTTATTTTTGCGAAAAGGAGTCCTGTACCGGACAATACGAAGGTGTTCATTCTTGCTTGTCGAAAGGAAACCCAGCATCAAAAACCATGGAGGGCTGACCAATGGCATTTCTTGTTGAGCGCTCACCACGGCGTATTATCCTATGCGCAGTCTTGTTGACACTGCTTTGCCTCCTCGGGACAAAGCCGGTTTGCGTCGCTCGAGAGGTACAAGTGGTTGTCTCAGGCTCGATCGCCAAGCAGCTGGAGGGCTCGTGGGGCGGCTTCGAAGAAAAGACCGGCATCAAAGTGAAGCCGATCGTATTAGGCAATTGGTTCGACGTGATGGAAAAACTGCCTGTCATGGTCATCGGAGGGCTGGCTCCGGATGTGATCTATCACGACAGTGCAACGCAGGCCGATCTGTACCACAAAGGGGTGCTTCAGCCCATCGAGCACTATGTCAACCGCGATAAGATTAATCTAAAGATGTGGCCCGAGCCTATAATCAATGCTTATCGGTACGCGGGGGAGCTTTATTCGCTGCCGACCGCGGTCAGCAACTGGGTCACGTTCTACAATAAAGATAAGTTTCACGCCGCCGGTCTCGACGATTTGCCCACAGATTGGAACGGGGATGCGTTCACCTACGAAGACCTGATCTCCATCGCTCGCAAATTGACCCGAGACATCAATAGCGACGGGCAAGTCGATGAATTCGCGATCAGTGGCTTCTTCGCCTCCGGAAGTGTTCAGGGCATCCATTTGTGGGGCGCCGACTGGTATGATGCCGATCAAACCGAGTTCATCGGCAACAGTCCACAGACTCTGGCCGCCATCACCGAGTTGCGTCGCCTCCGCGAAGCCGGAGTTGTAGGGGGCAACTGGTTACAGGGAACGGCGGCCATGATGACAGAGCAGCCCTACTACTTGAACACCCTGGCCACAACCATGACCGGCAGCGGCGGACTGTTCAGTTGGGCAGTGGGAATTCTTCCGAAAGCCGTGGGACGCTGGGCTCACCCCGGGTTCCATTCCATTGGTGTACGACGCTTCCAATCCGGAAGAGGCATGGGAGTTCATCAAGTTTATGACGACCGATCCCGTGGGTTCCGTAAGCTTCGCCCAGGCCGAAAACAGAACACCTGTCTCACACCGGGCCATCGTGGACTTCAACCGCCGTTGGGAGGCTTTTAACCCGGGCATGAACGCGCACGTCTTCACTACCGGCTTTGATCATCTGATCCGCGCCAATTGGTTCGGCCTGCCGCGCAAGATGTACGACACCATCACTTCAGCCATGACAAGGATCATGCGCATGGAGCAAGACCCCAAAACTGCCATGGACGCTCTCAAACCTGTCATGGACAGCATGCTGAAGGAAGCCAAAGAGCACATGCGCAAGATTTGAGCCTCCTTGCCATGCTGTAGACGAGTCGATCAGTCCCACAAAGGATCCGGCCCTGACGCCCGAAACCGGGCGCTCAGGGCCGGATCTTAATCTGACCGTTGAAAAGTTGTCAGGCCTCTTTCAGATTGGACAAGACCACGTTGTTCATCCGAACATCCTCACAGTAGCGGCAGACGATAGCCTGATCCCCGTAGGTGTCGATCTTGACGTTGTTGAAGCTCACATCCCGGACAATCGTCTCCGGATTGCCTTCCACTCTGCACGGTTCACCGCTTCGGATGCGGAAGTCAGAGAAGCTGAGCTCCGCCAATCCGGGCAGCTTGATGCCGTCTTCGACGGTGATCCTGATAGGCACCCTCTGGCAGTTGATCACCACATTGGAAAAGGAAATCCGGTGCACGTCCGCATTTCCCTTAGTGCCTTCCGGCAAGTACCGCCTTGGATTGTCAAAGACGATTCCGTTGGCGGCACTGGTGATCACCAAACCGTTCAACGTGCAATTTCGGACGATGTTATCTCCCGGACAGCCCACACGTACGCCCTGGCAGTAGCTGTCGAGAACGCAGTTGCTGATCGTAACGTTCTCACATATGCCCGGCTCTTCATAGACGCGGCCCAAAGCCCTCAAGACCAGGCAATCATCAGCCGTCTTGATCACACAATCGCTCACCGTGACATCCCGGCAGGAGTCTAAATCAATCCCGTCGTTGTTGATCATGCGCTGATCGCCTATGATGCGCACTCGATGGATCCTGACCTGTTCGCATTTCATCAGCCACATCGTCCAACAGGGGGAGTCGATGAAAGAGGTATCCTCAAAGCGGACATTCCGGCACTTGTAAAACATGACCAGTCGCGGCCGGGGTGTGGAAGGCTTGGCAAAGAAGCGACCGCTGACACTCTCGGTGTCATAGAACGCCAAACCCGATCCGTCAAGCTCGCCCGGGCCGGTAATGGCCACGTTCTCGGCCTCAACCGCTCGCACAAGACTCTGGGCACTCCGTTCCGGAGCGAATTCGGTGCGAAAACCGGGCGCTTTCAATTCCTCATAGTCTTCCAGCGAAGTGCTGCCCACAAGCCGACATCCTGCCGCTACGTGCAGTTCGACATTGCTTTTGAGAACCAAAGAGCCCGTCAGATACGCTCCGGGGCCGCAAAATACCCGCCCTCCGCCGGCCTCATGACAGGCGTCAATGGCCTTTTGAATGGCCGCCGTATTCAACGTCTTGCCGTCGGGTACGGCTCCGAAGTTTTGTATGTCAAAGCAGCGCAGTGTGCTCACGGGTGAGTCTCCTCCTCAAGGCTTTAACTCCTACCATCCTCCGTCCAGTGAGGTTCGCCATCCCGCCAGCCGCACCTCACCGATCTGAATGCCGTGGCCGTCTCCGATGCCGGGCACCAGAGTGAGCCGAAACTGTGAGGCTTCCGTTCCTTGGGGGACTGCTCCCGTCACCAGAATCCGATGCCACGGGCTGTCCGTGGATTCCTCAACCTGAGTGGCAAAAGTCAGGCTTCGCCAGTCCTTTTCATCCAAGACCGCCAGGCGGACGTAGTCGGCGATGTCCGGCGTCTGAGCGTACAGAATCACCGTAAAGGTTTCAAGGCCCGCAGCCTGCCAGATCAGATACTCTTCGCTGTCTTTGACGCGGACTCGACGACTCTCGCCGCGACCGAACTCTTCCGATCGGGACTGATCATAGGTCCATCCTTCCGAGACCTCGACCGTCATCTCCCGGGATAGAATCCCGAACCACCCTGTCTCCAGGGGAGCGTCCAGGCGATCGACCATACTCCATCTGTTGCTGACCAAAAAGGTGATACTCTGGCGCGCCGACAGCCCTTCATCGGTCGCGGCCTCAACGCGCAAGGTGTGCCTGCCGTCCTGCAGCTGTCGGGTGTTGACGATCAGCTCATCCGGTGCCGTGCGACCGGTGAAAAGCTCCTCATCGTCAAGCAAGACGGTCACTTTGGTCAAGGAGACATCCGGACGGGGCGGATTCACCGCGACCCGAACGGGGATTTCACCGATCACCCTGTCGCCGGCTTGCGGATACCCAATCTCGATTCTGGGCATCGGGGGCCTGAAATCCAGTTCCGGGCAGTGAATGATCCCGCCTCGGGCCAGTCTTCGCTGCAGCTGATCGGTATACAATGACGGAGGATCCAAATCTGCAGCACGCCCCACACCCTCGGCATAATCCTCAGGCAGCGTGCGGGGATTTCTGCCCAATTGGATTTGGTCCGCCGGTCCCTGAGTGCCGATAACATATCCCCAGCCGTACTGTTCAGAGTAGACGATGGCCCCGTAACGGCTCTTGTAGGCCTCTCCCCGGATGTTCCAAAAGACCGAGTGCGTGGTAGTCAGGCCGTGAGGCGTAGTCCCCGACGTTCCTCGCCAACCAGCATCAAAGCGGTCTTGATCGACAATGACCTGATCGATCAAATTGGAGGGAGACAGATGCATATGGAAGTCTGAATTGAGGCTGTCAGGACTGTAGGCATAACAACGGGTGATCACGTTGCCGTTGGAATAGGCCTGTTTGAAATCGTAGTTGTGGCGCCCGTTGATCGCTCTGCAGTCGATGATCAGGCAGTCGTTGCTCGTCAGGGTGAAATGATAGCCGTTACCGCCTCCGCCCCGATACTGCGGATCGTGCAGTTCGACGTCTTGAACGGTGACAAAGCGGCTGTGGCTGAGCAGAATACCGTTGGACAAAAGATGCACGTTCTTGTTGCCCTCCGGCTTGAAGCTGCGTACGTCTTTCACCCAGCAATTGACGGCGCCGAGAAGACGGATGGCATGTGAGCCGTGCACCTCGTAGGCGGCAGTGCCCGGTACTTCGTAATCCTCCGAACCCCATCCTTTTCCGGGATGTTCCACCATACCGATGGCCAGATGGGCTATGCCCACCTCTTCCACGTGTTCGCCCACTTTGTAG
>LFTP01000123.1 GCA_001513395.1 Clostridia bacterium DTU080 | reverse complement strand
AGAGACAGGGGGTATACCCATGGTTCAGGAAGGTGATCCGGTGACGGCGGGACAGGTGTTGATCAGCGGAATGATCCCGCCCCAGGCCCCTGAACACAAAGAATTGACGGACAAAGGAGAGGTGCCCTACACTCACGCCCAAGGCATGGTGGGCGCCCGGGTGTGGCATGAAGGCGTGGCGGAAGGGACCCTTGAACGGCGAGAGGAGACTCCCACCGGACGGGTGCACCGCCAATTGCTGTGGCAATGGGGCTCAAGACAGGGCACGATAGGCTCAGATCCCCCGTTTGACTCTTTTTCCGAAGATCGTCGATCCTGGCGTCTTTGGCCTTTGCCGATGGTGATTACTCTGTTGCAACGCTTCGAAGTGCAGACGGAGACGGTGCCGCTCGCTCCGGACCTCGTTGAGGCAAACGTGTTGGATGCCGCCTGGGAGCAGGTAAAGGAGGTTCTGCCTGCAGGAGCGGTCATAGGGACTCCGGCGCAGGTGGAGATGGAAAGATTCACGGACGATGGCGTTGAGGTCATCAGAGCGAAGGTGACCGTCGAGGCCGTGCACGATATTCATTCTTTTCGACCTCTGAGCGCGCCTTCAATGGCAAAGATCTCATCAGGGGAGAGATTTTTGCAACCCGTACCGGGGCCCTAAAACCGGGCTTTGACTGTAGATGCCGGGCTCAGATCTGATATACTGTAGACGGTTATTATTCATGGGAGGCGATGGACAAGCTTGGATGCATCTTTGGTACAGGACCGCTTCTCGGTAGAGAACGGCACCTTTTTGGGTGCCTTGTTCGGGCCGCGCGACGAGAACTTGCGCGTTATTGAGCGCGACCTAAATGTACGCATTGTGGCCAGGGGTAACGAGTTGATCATAGATGGGTCACCTGAGGCCGTGGGCGCTGCCCGCAAGGTGCTCGCTGATCTGGTCGGCCTCTGTCACAGACGTCCGTATGTGACGCCCCAGGAGGTGCGTTACGCTGTGCGCCTGGCTTCCAGCGACAGCAATGCCCGCTTGGAGACCATCCAATCGGAAGTGATCGCCGTTACTGCTCGCGGCAGAAAGATCAGTCCCAAGACCATGGGTCAAAAACTGTATGTGGATGCTATGCGCAACAACGGCATAGTCTTCGGGATCGGCCCTGCCGGGACCGGAAAGACCTATCTGGCCATGGCCATGGCTGTCACTGCGCTGCGAAACAAAGAGGTGAGCCGCCTTATTCTAACAAGACCGGCGGTCGAGGCCGGGGAGAAGCTGGGATTTTTGCCAGGCGATTTGCAGGAAAAGGTGGATCCTTATCTGCGTCCGCTCTATGACGCCTTGTATGACATCATGGGTGTCGACACTTTTCAAAAGATGATGGATCGAGGCCTGATTGAGGTGGCTCCTTTGGCCTACATGCGCGGGCGAACGCTGGACGATGCGTTCATCATTCTCGATGAAGCGCAAAACACCACGCCTGAGCAGATGAAGATGTTTCTAACCAGAATGGGCTTCGGATCACGGATCGTGGTAACCGGAGACATCACGCAGGTCGATCTCCCGGACGGTGTTTTCTCGGGCCTTGTTGAGGTGCAAAGGATTCTGGCCAACGTACCGGGAGTGGCTTTTGTTTATCTGGATGAACAAGACGTGGTACGCCATGAGCTTGTGCAGCGCATCATCCAGGCGTATGAACGTTATGACGCTGCTCAAAGACGTAAGCAATCCGATGGGGCTGGCTCTGATGCAAACGAGGTGAGCGCATGAAAAAGCCAGCGGAATCGTCCGGATCGGCTGTCGCCCAGATCTTCCGACGCGTCAGGCTCAGTCAGTGGATCGTACCTGTGCTCGTATTTCTTTCTCTCAATCTGGTACTATTGAGCAATTTGTTGCCCAAACCGGTTGAGTTGTCGGAAGGTCAAGTGGCCAAACGTGATGTGGCCGCGCCCCGACGGGTCATAAACCGCTACCAAACTGAAATGTTGCGAGAAGAAGCGGCGAAGGCGGCCGTGCGCGAAGCGGCGACGCTGCCGGGCAACTACGAGATCAATCAGGCTGTGGCCATCAATGCCGAGGAAGTGGCCGGCAACATCTTCCGGGTACTGCGGGGAGAGGCCATTCAAACGGGGGCCCACGGTGATCCGGTGGCCGTACCCAGGTTCGGCGACGCGGATGAAGCCAGGCATTATTTGAAGGCCACTTTGGGCATCGAGATGTCCAATGAGGCCTTACGGGCTGGCTTGAACGTGGACAAGGAACGTTTGATGCAGCTGGAAGCTGAGGCGCGACACATGGTCGCCGACCTTATGCGCACGGAGCGAATAGATGAAGAGAGTGTCGACGCGGCTCGTGAGGCGGCCGAGGAACGAATCACGGCTCTAGAGTATCCGGCAGATGAGCGTTTGCTGCTGGTCAGTGCCGTCAGCAGTGTCATTCGACCCAATCTGGTCTTGGATCCTCAGAAGGTCGATCGGGCGCGGGAACAGGCCATGCGCTCCGTAAGACCAGTATATGTGGAGCAAGGACAGATGATCGTTCGCAAGGGCGACATCGTTCAGCCTGAGCACGTCATGATCCTTCGGGACTTGGGCCTGTTGGGCCAGCGGATGAATTACGCTACGGTCATGGGCGTGGCTTGTATCGTTTTGATGCTCATGCTCATGATGGCAGTGTATATCTATCAGTTTCATCGTCCGCTTCTGCAGAACCAATCAGCGATGGCGCTTTTGGGACTGACGATTCTGGTCGTCTCCGGCTTGGCAAAAATCGCCAGCCTGGTTCCCATGGAGGAAGCCGGTTTTCTCATACCCACCGCCATGGCGGGAATCCTGATCACCGTGCTTTTGGACTCTCGACTGGCAGTGATGACCGTGATCTTTTTGACGGTGGTCGTCGGAATGGTCATGGGACAAGGCATTACCTACGTTATGGTGGCTCTGTCGGGCGGTCTGGCGAGCGTGTTCAGTGTCTCACGGCTCAGTCAACGCAACGAGGTCACCCGAGCTGGCTTGATCGTCGGTCTGGCCAACTTCACAACTATGATTGCCATGGGGCTGTTCCGTTCGGAATGGACCTTGGTCAAATACTCGGTTCTCGGAGTTGTCAACGGGGTCATCTCGGCGGTGTTGGCCATAGGGATGTTGCCGTATTTGGAGTCCGTTTTCGGTATGACCTCTGCCATTCGTCTGCTGGAGCTTTCGAATCCCAATCATCCGCTGTTGCGCAAGTTGCTGATGGAAGCTCCCGGAAGCTACCATCACAGCATGATCGTGGCGAACTTGGCCGAGACGGCAGCAGAAGCGATCGGGGCGGATACGCTGTTGACCCGGGTTCAGGCGCTGTACCACGATGTGGGCAAGACACGGCGACCTTATTTTTTCATTGAAAACCAATACGGAATGGAAAACCCGCATGAGCAAATGAAACCCTCATCGTCAGCCCTGGTGATCATCTCACACATTAAAGATGGGATTGAGCTGGCTCGACAATACCGCCTGCCTCAGGTGATTATCGATGCCATTCCGCAGCACCATGGCACGGATCTTGTCCGTTATTTCTATCACAAGGCGGTCGAGCAGACCGGGGGAGGGTCGGTGGACGAAGCGGATTATCACTATCCGGGGCCTCGTCCGCAGACGAAAGAGACGGCCATAGTCATGTTGGCCGACAGCGTTGAGGCCGCCGTACGCTCCTTGGCTCGACCGACTCCGGGGCGTATCGAAGCCATAACCCGCAAGATCATCAAAGAGCGACTCAATGACGGCCAACTTGATGAAAGTAACATCACCTTCAAGGATCTCGGTAAGATCGCCGACGCCTTTGTCCGTGTCTTGACGGGCATTTTCCACAATCGTATCGCCTATCCGGAGATGGCGAGCGGGCAGTTGGGCCAGGCTGAACAGAGAGGATGACGACTGATGGGGGTCGTGGTGGCAAGCCATGTCGCCGATGTAGATGAAGAGCTCTTAGGGCTTTTGGAGACCGCTGTCGATGCGGTATTGTCTCATTTCGGTATTCCTGATGCTGAAGTCTCCGTGGTGTTGGGTGACGATGAGCTGTTGCATGAGCTCAACCTCGCCTGGCGACAGGTCGATGCTCCCACGGATGTTCTGGCTTTTGCTTTGGAGGAGCAAGAGGCGGACGAGCCGTTCTATGATGTTGCGGAAGGAGAGCCCCGACTGTTGGGGGATGTGGTGATCTCTCTTCCCCGAGCCAAAACACAGGCGGCCGAGTACGGCCATGATCTGTCTCGTGAACTGGCCTTTCTCGCCGTTCATGGCGCGTTGCACCTGTTGGGATTCGATCACCATGATGAAGCGGAACGTCAACAGATGCGAATGTACGAAGAAGAGATTCTGGCAAAACTGGGTCTGGGACGGTAGAAAGGAATGTCACGCAAGTTCAGGGCAGATGACTTCGCCGAGAGTCTCAATTACGCGGTGGCTGGCCTCGTCTATGCGTTTCGAACACAGCGCCACCTGCGGGCGCATTTTTTCATCGCCGTACTCGTGGTATTGTTGGCTATCGCCTTTGATTTAGAGCGCGTGGAATTAGCGCTCTTGACGTTGACCATCGGGGTGGTGTTCATCTGTGAACTGGTGAACACCTCGGTGGAGGCGGTGGTGGATCTCATCACCGAAGAGTACCACCCCCTGGCCGCCATTGCCAAGAACGTGGCTGCTTCGGCAGTACTGATGGCAGCCATCACCTCGCTCGTGATCGGATACCTCATTTTTTTCGACAGAGTCGCCGTCTTGCAAGAGGGGTCTTGGTCCCGGGCATTGGCCACCCCTCCTTTGGTCACTCTAGCGGCCTTATTGGTGGTCCTCATCGTCGTCTTGGCGATGAAGGCCGGCGGCTCACCTGTGCGCATGCAAGGCGGGATGCCTAGCGCTCATGCCGCTATTGCCAGTGTATTGACCACTTCGATTCTCTTTGTCAGCCACAGCGGGACGGTCTCATTGCTGGCTGTCTTGTTGACCGTCTTGGTCGCGCAAAGTCGCGTCGAGGCCAAAATTCACACCGTCTCTGAAGTCCTTGTAGGCGGTGTAATAGGTCTTTTGGTGACGGCGTTGGCTTTCCAGCTCATTTCATAGGGCACGCCGGAGGAGATAACGTCTATGGATCGACGAGAGCTTGTCACTGAAGCGGCCAAAGCAAGATCCCGCGCCTATGCTCCTTATTCGTCTTTTGCCGTGGGTGCTGCCTTGCTGGGCAAAAGCGGCCGGGTATATCATGGCTGCAATGTGGAGAACGCTTCCTATGGGGCTACCATTTGTGCTGAGCGAGTCGCTTTGACTAAGGCCGTCTCCGAGGGAGAGACCGAGTTTCAGGCCATCGCTGTCGTATGTGACACCGCCGAGCCGGTTCCTCCGTGCGGCATCTGTCGGCAGGTCTTGGCGGAGTTTTCCCCCCGCATGGAGGTCATTATGGCTACGCTGAGAGGAGAATGCGAAACGACCCGTCTGGATGTGCTCTATCCGAACGCGTTTGGTACGGCGAATTTGGGAGGTGGGGACAACTGATGGAGAATGGTTTCGTTTCAGGCTTTGCGGCGATCATCGGGCGTCCTAACGTCGGCAAGTCCACGCTTCTCAATCGCTTCCTGGGCCGGAAGCTGGCCATCGTCTCTGATAAACCACAGACGACGCGCAATCGAATCGTCGGAGTCTATCACGGACCTGAGGCGCAGGTGGTCTTTCTTGATACCCCCGGAGTGCACAAGCCCCGACATCGACTGGGTGAGTATATGGTGTCGGTGGCTAAGGATGCCTGGTCCGAGGTGGACTGCATCTTGTTCGTTGTCGACGCGGCCGCCGGTATCGGTGGGGGAGATCAGTTTATTGCCGAGCAAATACGCGAGGTCGGCACACCGATTATTCTGGCCGTGAACAAATGTGACTTGCTGAAGCCGCATCAGGTCATGGAGACACTGGCCAAGGCCCCGGAACTCGGTGACTTCCATGAGATCTTTCCCATTTCCGCGGAAACGGGTTACAATGTGCCGGAGTTGTTGTCGGCGATTATCAACTTGATGCCTCAAGGGCCGAGATACTTTCCCGAGGGAATGCTCACCGATCGACCCGAGGAGTTTGTCATCGCCGAGTTGATTCGGGAGCAGGTATTGCATCATACCCGGGAAGAAGTCCCCCACTCGGTGGCTGTAGTCATTGAAAGCTTTGAGGAAGGTATGACGGAAGGCGTCGTTTATATCCGAGCCCGTATCCATGTGGAACGCAAGTCACACAGGGGCATTATTCTCGGCCAGAAAGGCTCCAGGATCAAAGAGATCGGTACCGCGGCCCGCAAAGAGATAGAGGCCCTGCTATCAAGCCGGGTCTATCTGGATTTATACGTCAGCACAAGTGAAGGTTGGCGAAATAATCCCACGTTCTTGCAGCGTTTCGGTTATCACTGAGGTATGTTGATGCGTGTATCAGACTTCGATTATGATTTGCCGGAGGAACTTATAGCCCAGACTCCGTTGCCGAAGCGGGATGCCTCACGATTGATGGTGGTCAAACGTCATCGCGGTGTGCAACAGCACTGCCATTTCCGTGATTTACCTACCTTTTTGCAGGAGGGCGATTGCCTGGTTCTCAACGATTCCCGGGTCATTCCGGCGCGCCTGATAGGCCGCAAACGCACGGGCGGGGTCGTTGAACTGCTCTTGTTGCGACGTCTGAGCCTTAAGCGCTGGGAAGCTTTGGTGAGACCGGCTCGGCGTATGAAATCGGGTACGGATCTCATTTTCGGCGACGGAGAGCTCACCGCGCGCGTGGTGGCCGAAGGTCAGGAAGGAATTCGGCATGTAGAATTTGCTTGGGAGGGCAGCAGCTTCGAGGATGTTCTGGACCGCCTTGGGCGTCTGCCTTTGCCGCCCTACATCCACGCCGAGTTGTCTGATCCGGAGCGCTATCAAACGGTCTATAGCCGACAGCCGGGTTCCGCGGCCGCACCGACCGCGGGCTTGCATTTTACGCCCGAGCTGTTGGATCGCCTGCAAGATGCGGGTGTGCGAGTAGTCACTCTGACCCTGCATGTAGGTCTGGGTACCTTCCGACCGGTGCAAGTTGAGGATGTCGAAGAGCACGTCATGCACTCTGAGTCCTTTTCTGTGAGCCCCGAAGCAGCGGAGGCTATCAACGCTGCGCGTCGACGCAAAGGTCGGATAATCGCCGTGGGGACCACCTCTGCCCGCACTCTGGAATCGGTGGCCGAATCCGGAGAAGGGGAGAATGATTCGGCGGTTATCAGATCCGGAAGCGGGGAGACTTCGCTTTTTATCTATCCGGGGTATCGGTTTAAGGCTATCGATGGGTTGTTGACCAACTTCCATCTTCCCAGATCCACGCTGCTGATGTTGGTAGCTGCCTTTGCCGGGACGGAGACGATTCTGGCCGCCTATCGCGAGGCGGTCAGATTGCGCTATCGCTTTTTCAGTTTCGGTGACGCTATGCTGATCATCTAGGAGGTCATGATGGCCATTGGATTTGAAGCTCATAGGGTGAGCGGCGCGGGTGCCGCCCGTTTGGGAAGACTATATACTGCGCACGGGGTGGTGGAAACCCCCGTCTTTATGCCCGTGGGTACGCAGGCCGCGGTGAAAGCCGTGACACCGGAGGAACTGGAACAGGCCGGTGCTCGGATCATTCTGAGCAATACGTATCATCTGTACCTGCGACCCGGGGCGGATATCATAGCCGAGGCGGGCGGGCTGCACAAGTTCATGAACTGGTCGGGTTCGATCCTGACAGACAGTGGCGGCTATCAGGTGTTTAGTCTCGGCGAGTTGCGAGAGATACGCGAAGAAGGTGTGGAATTCCGCTCCCACCTGGATGGCTCGCGACACTTTTTCACACCCGAATTGGCGGTCAAGGTGCAAGAAGCGTTGGGTTCCGGCATTGCCATGGTATTGGATGAATGTCCGCCCTATCCGAGTGACCGGGATTATGTTTTGAGTTCCATGGAACGCACCACCCGCTGGGCCGAGCGCTCTCTTAGGGCGGCTACCCGACAGGATCAAGCTTTGTTTGCTATCGTGCAAGGCGGCATGTATCGGGATTTGCGTGAGCAACACGCACGTCAACTTATCGATTTGGATTTCCCCGGCTATGCCATTGGCGGACTTAGTGTGGGAGAGCCCAAAGAGTTGATGTATGAGATGTTGAGTTGGACGGCGCCGCTTTTGCCCGAGAATAAGCCGCGCTATTTGATGGGCGTGGGTTCCCCGGAGGATCTTCTCGTCGGTGTTGAACACGGTGTCGATATGTTTGACTGTGTTCTTCCGACGCGCTTGGCCAGACACGGCGTCGTGTTGACATTAGATGGCCGGCTCAATCTCTATAACGCCGTCTATACCCGGGATTACTCGCCCATTTCTACTGAATGTACATGTCCGGCCTGCTGTTCCTACAGCAGGGCCTATATCCGCCATCTGCTCAAGGCCAATGAGATTTTGGGTGTGCGTCTGACCACTTTGCACAATCTGCACTTCATCCTTCAGCTCATGGCTGATGTCAGAGCCAGTCTGCTCGAGGGCACCTTCAGTTCTTTTAAACGCGAGTTCCTCAGCAGATATAAGACGGCGGAGGAAAGCAAGAGCTCGTAATAGAAACTGGCAGAGTCAATTACTTCGACTCATCAAGGTGGGATGAACATGACGTTTCTTACAGCCGCCGGTGGAGATGTCTCAGCGGTGCAGGCGGGGCTTGTGGCGCAGTTGTTTCCGCTGTTTATGGTCCTGGTCGCCTTTTATTTCTTCCTGGTGCGTCCGCAGCAGCAACAGCAAAAACAGCGGGAGAAGATGCTATCAGCCCTAAAGCGCGGGGATAAGATCCTAACCATCGGAGGACTCCACGGTGAGATTGTGAGCATGCGTGACGATGTTCTCACGGTGCGCCTGGCAGAGAATGTGGAAGTGCGTATGTCGCGCTCGGGGGTTTCAAGGGTGCTGGAATGATGTGAGGAGGCAAGACTGCACGTGGTGGATCGTTTATGGCGCATTCGCTCGGCGGATATCGATCTGGAAGAGTTTTTCTGTCAACGCCTGGGAGTGAAATCGGTTACCGCCAGAGTGCTGGCTGCTCGAGGGGCTGAAACCTTGGATGCAGCGCGCCAAATGCTGAATGCCGACTTGGGCGATTTGCACTCACCGTGGGAGCTGCCTGATATGAATCTCGCGGTGAGGCGTTTGCAGCTGGCTTACGCCAGAGGTGAAAAGGTGTCCGTATACGGAGATTACGACGCCGACGGGCAAACGGGCGCTGCCATCGTGGTGATGGGACTGCGAAGACTCGGTATGGATGTCGACTATTACATACCTCATCGACTTGATGAGGGGTACGGACTTCACGCTGCGGCACTCTCATCTTTGGTCCGTGGCGGCACGAGTCTGTTGATCACCGTGGATTGCGGTACTACATCGGTCGCCGAGGTCAGTCAGGCGCAGGCGGAGGGCATGGATTGTATCGTGACGGATCACCATGAAGCGGCGGGTGCCGTGGCTCCGGCACTGGCCGTGATCAATCCAAGATTGCCTGCGTCGCGCTATCCGTGGTCACACCTGTCCGGAGTCGGTGTGGCCTACAAACTGATGTGCGCCTTCGGAGAATCCCTGGGTCGTGCGGATCTGGTTGCCGATCTGGAAGATCTTGTCGCTTTCGGTACCATCGCTGACGTGGTGCCTCTTCAGGATGAGAACCGGCTGCTGGTGCATAGGGGTTTGAAAAGACTGAACACCTCTCCCGTACCGGGTTTGGCTGCTTTGGCCGCCGTCAGTCAATGCGCCCCGGGGATGATTGAGACCTATCATGTTGCCTTTCGGATGGCTCCCCGCCTCAATGCCATTGGGCGCATGGCTGATGCTTCCGTGGGCATGGAGATGCTTTTGGCTCCGGATATGGACAGCGCTTTGCCGTTGGCTATGCGACTCGACCGAGCCAACCGCGAACGGCAAGAGGAAGAAGAGCGCGTCCTGAACGAAGCGCGCTCCATAGCTGAAGCCCTGGACAACCCCGTCTTGGTCATTGCCGGAGAGGATTGGCATCCGGGCGTGTTGGGTATCGTGGCCTCCCGCCTCGTCGAGCAGTACGGGCGTCCGACTTTGGTGCTGACGCGCGAGGGAGATGAAGTTACCGGCTCGGGCCGAAGTGTCTCCGGTTTCCACATCACTGAAGCCTTGGCGGCCAATAAGCACCTGCTGACACGCTACGGAGGGCATGCGATGGCAGCGGGAATGGCCTTAGCCGTGTCCAACCTTAGCCAATTGCAGGAGGGACTTGATCAGGAGGCGATACGTCAGCTTGGATCGGACGGTCGGGCGCTGCAGGTTTTGAACATCGATGCCTTGGTGGAGCCTGATGAGCTGGACGAGGATCTGCTCACTGAGCTTAATCGGCTCGGACCATTCGGATGCGGTAATCCTTCCCCGGTCTTGGCCTGCTCTTCGGTTGTCCCTCATGAGGTGCGGGTGGTGGGAAAAGACTGTAGTCATTTGAGACTGACCTTACCGATGGGCAGGTCACAGATCGTGGCCGTGGGCTTCCGCTTGGGGCACAAGGCAGCGATGGCCGCAGCCAACAGTCTTGATTTGGCCTTTTCTTTGACCATTAATGAATGGCAGGGCCGACGCTCGCTCGAGTTGCGCCTCAGGGATCTACGGCCGAGTGAACCCACAGCTATCGACGAAGTGGCCGCGGCCAACGGGACGGGCTTTGAGACGGCCGGAGAGATGGCCTGTATAGATGCCAGGGCGGCCAGATCTGACTGCTTGGAATATGTGGCCGACCTGGCCGGGCGCGGTTTGTCTTTGGTGTTGTGGGCGTGGCACGATCCCAATCGCTTCGCTCAGACTGAGGTGTTTGTAGTAAGCCCGGAGACTGACACGGTCGTGACGCCTTCGACTCCCTGGGGATTGGTTCTTTATGATCCGCCCGTAGCTGAAGACTGGTTGCGGGTGTGGGGACAGCTTGCCGTGGAAAGCTTGCCCACCGAAGTGCATATTCTGTACGGGCCGTCTGAGGCGAAGCGGGCAGCTGTCTACTTGGACGCCGACTGGCCGGGACGTGACGGATTGGTGCTGGCCTACCGGTATATCCAAGGGCTCCGGCGAGGCGGACAAAGCATCGATCCCCGAGTCTTGGCCGCTGAGTGTCGCCTCAGTCTTTCAGGAGCAATGTGCGCCCTACGCGTCTTTTCCGAACTGAATCTCGTCAGACATGACGGAGGATCATGGATTCCGATGCCCGAGCCGGACGGCAAACTAGACTTGAGTTGGGCCGTCAGCTATAATGAATGTATGGCTAAACGACGCGCCGCGTGCGAGTTGCTTCAGAGCAGACATTTATGCAGTGCCGTGAGCCAATGGCTTAGATTATTCACGAACAATACACCAAGTTCGCAATGGCACGGCCGGTGGAGGTAGGCGTCGATCATGGATCTACGTTCGTTAATAAGGGTGATTCCGGGCTTCCCGGAGCCGGGAGTGAGTTTTAAGGACATCACGACTCTCCTAAAAGACCCCCAGGCTTTGCGCTATGTCGTCCAGGAGATGGCTCGGCATTATAGGGATAAAGACATTGATGTTATAACGGGCATTGAATCGCGCGGGTTCTTTTTCAGTGCCCCTTTGGCCTATGAGATGGGCCTTGGCTTGGTGCCCATCCGTAAGCCGGGTAAGCTGCCGGCCGATAAACTGAGCATCCAATATGCCCTGGAGTATGGTACCGATGCACTCGAGATTCATCGCGACGCCATCGTTCCCGGTCAGCGGGTACTGCTCGTCGATGATCTGTTGGCCACCGGGGGTACCTTCTCTGCGGCGGTACAGCTTATTAGGCAGCTTGGCGGCATCGTGGTCGGGGGGGCTTTTCTCGTAGAGTTGGCCTCGTTAGGCGGGCGAAAGCGCCTGGGAGACATAGATGTTTTCTCCCTGGTGGTCTACGACGATTGACGGTCTGCGTACCCCGGGAGTGAGTGGTGTGAGTCAACTAACAACCGCCTCCTCGCAACCCCAGGTAGTTCCTGATGCGGATCTGGAGCTGCTTTTGGGCAAACTTGAGCACCTGCATGACCAGGAGGGACTCTCCCTAATCGCTAAGGCCTTTCGTTTTGCCGCGGAGGCTCACAGGGGTCAAGTGCGTGAATCCGGGGAGCCTTTCTTTCGGCATCCTTTCGAAGTCGCCTGTATCCTGGCAGACATGGAACTGGATGTTGTCACCGTGGCCGCGGCTTTGTTGCACGATGTCTTGGAAGATACGGAAGTGACGCGAGAAGAGCTGGAAGAGGCCTTTGGCCCTGAGGTCACCAGTCTGGTTGACGCGGTAACGAAGTTGGCTCGCATTCCGTTTCAAAGCAAAGAGGACCAGCAGGCTCAATCTTTGCGCAAAATGTTTCTGGCCATGGCCGAGGATTTGCGTGTAGTAATCATCAAACTGGTGGACCGCTTGCACAATATGCGCACCCTCAACGCCTTGAGTCCGGAACGTCAGAAAAAGATCGCGCGAGAGACGTTGGAGATCTACACCCCCTTGGCTCACCGTCTGGGTATGTGGAGCATCAAGTGGGAGATGGAAGATTTGGCGCTGCGCGCGCTGGATCCCGTAGCATACTATGATTTGGTGGCCAAGGTGGCCAAAAAACGTGAAACGCGCGACGGTGAGATCGAGGAGGTAATAGAAGCTCTTCGCGCCCATTTGCGGGAGGTCGGTGTTGAGGTGGCGGCTTTACAGGGCCGCCCAAAGCATTTTTATAGTATTTACCAGAAAATGAAACAACAGCAACGCGACCTGACTGAGATATACGACTTGATGGCGGTGCGGATCATCACCCGGTCGGTCAAAGATTGCTACGCCGCATTGGGCTTGGTGCATTCTCTATGGAAACCCATTCCCGGGCGTTTCAAGGACTATATCGCCATGCCCAAGTCCAATATGTATCAATCTTTGCACACAACCGTTGTCGGTCCCCGCGGGGAGCCGCTTGAGGTGCAGATTCGTACGGAAGAGATGCACCGCGTCGCAGAAAGGGGCATCGCTGCCCATTGGCTGTATAAAGAAGGTCGTGTTGAGGCCGAATTCGAGAAGAAAGTGGCCTGGCTGCGTCAGCTGATGGAATGGATGCGGGAGATGAAAGACCCGCAGGACTTCATGGAGACGCTGAAGATCGACCTTTTTGAAGACGAAGTCTTTGTTTTTACCCCCAAAGGTGACGTGAAGTCACTGCCTGCCGGATCCACTCCGGTGGATTTTGCGTTCAGCGTCCACACCGATATCGGCATGCGTTGTGTCGGGGCCAAAGTAAACGGCAAGCTGGTGCAGCTTGACGTGGAGTTGGTCAACGGCGATTTTGTGGAGATTCTCACCGGTAAGGTAGCCGCGCCCAAACAGGATTGGCTTAATTTCGTCAAGACCTCCAAAGCACGCAGCAAGATCCGTTCGTTCTTCCGCGAACAGCACCGCGGAGAAGCCTTGGCTCGGGGCAAGGAAGCCTTAGAAAAAGAGTTGCGTCGTTTGGAAATCGATGTGAAAGAGGCTTTGCGATCCGAACGCTTGCAGGATGTGCTCAAGCGTTTTGGGTTCTCTAATATAGATGATCTCTATGCAGGTATTGGCTTTGGTTCGATAACCGTCTCGCAGATAGTGGTCGGATTGCTCGGACGTCAGGAGTACGAGCAGCGACGGCGCCAGCTGCGTCAAGCCAAGCAGACGGAGCAGCGCGCTCGTCCGCAAAACGGAGTTCTCGTCAAGGGTATGGACAATTTCTTGGTCCGGGTGTCGAAATGCTGCAATCCGATCCCGGGCGATATGATCATCGGATATGTCACCAGGGGCCGCGGGGTATCCGTGCACCGCACGGACTGCCCTAACGTTCAGAACCTCAAGGAAAGCGAGCGCATGATCTCCGTCAGCTGGAACACCAGCGAGACGGGATGGTATCAGGCAGAAATTGAGGTTGAGGCGTTGGATCGACCCAATCTTCTTGCGGCTATCATGGATGCCATCAATGAAGGTGGCACGCACGTAGCCTCTGTCAATGCCCGCACCACGAGAAACCGCATCGCGATCATCGATCTGATAGTCACTACACGTGATGTGAGCCATATGGAAAGCGTCATGAGGCGCATTCGCAAGGTCGATGGCGTGATGAGCGTGCATCGAGCCAGGCCTACATGATCGAATCTGTCTGGGGAGGTATCTCGGTGCGTGTGTTGCTGCAGCGCGTTATTTCAGCCAGCGTCTCGGTGCAGGAAGAAAACGGTCGCGCGCGGAATGAACAGGCTATTGAGGGCGGATTCGTGGCACTGGTGGGGGTGACGCATGAGGATACGTTTCGCGATGCCGAAGTGTTGGCTGCCAAAGTAGTTGATTTACGGGTCTTTGCCGATGAGGAGGGAAAGATGAACCTCTCCCTCCGGGACGTTGGCGGCCAGGTGCTGGCGGTGTCGCAGTTTACTCTATATGCGGATTGTCGCAAAGGCCGGCGGCCGAGTTTCACGGCGGCCGCGGAACCCTCAGTGGCCAGGGAACTGTACGAGCACTTCGTGTCCGAGCTGCGCAAAGCGGGCGTCCATGTGGCCACGGGGGTGTTTGGAGCGCATATGCAGGTGAGACTGGTGAATGACGGGCCGGTCACCATTATGCTCCAGACTGTGAAAGGAAACCTAGTTGAGTAACACTTTTCGTGTAATATACCATTGTTTCGTGTGAAGACAAAAAGCGGAAGGTCATTTCGTTGACACCTATTTGCGGTGTCCAGTACAATGAGCTAGGCAATGCCAAGCATCCGATTTGCTTTTCCGTTTTGTCAGTGCGTCCGTGGCGCACTTACTTCCTTAATAATAGTTGGGAGGCACCGTGCTTATGGTGTTCCGCACTCTGCGCAACAAGACAAAAGGCATCATCATTTTGATCGTCATAGCCTTTGTGGTTACTTTGGTGTACGTTGGAGGACCGGGTATTTTCGGTCGAGGCGGGGAACCTTCGTACGTAGCCAAGGTGAACAAGCAGACGATTTCCTACGCTGAATTCAATGATGCCTTTTTGAATAACCTGAGATTGTATGAGATGATCCAGGGTTCGCTATCCGGAAGCGAAGCCTATGACGTACGCTTTCAGACCCTTCAGCAGCTGATCAATCAGAAGTTGATGCTGCAACAGGTCAAAAAGCACCGGATCAAAGTGAGCAAAGTCGACATCGATGCCGAGCTTCAATCCTTGAAGGAAGGCTTTGAGTCGGAAGCCGAATTCCAGCTTAGGCTGAGAGAAAACAACATGACGGAGCGTCAGCTGCGAGCTCATATACGCGACAATTTGGCCATCAGGGCCCTCCAAGAGAAGATGTCCCAGGTGGAGATCACTGAGGAGGACATAAAGATGGCGTACGAACAGGTTAGGGCCAGTCATATTCTTTTCAGAGTACAAGATGGTGATTGGGATGCGGCCAAGTCACGGGCCGAAACGGTGCTGGCTGAGATCAAAGGCGGAAAGAGCCTGGCTGAGCTAGCCAAGCAGTACTCCGATGATACGGGGACCAAAGATAAAGGCGGTGACCTTGATTTCTTCTCCCGTGACTCCGGGTTTGTCAAGGAGTTCACCGAAGCTGCTTTCGCCCTCAAGGTGGGAGAGGTCAGTGAGCCCGTTAAGACCGATTTTGGTTATCACATCATACAGGTGACGGACCGCAAGGAAGCCGTCGGACCAGAGTTTGAGGCGGAAAAAGAGGCCATCAGGGAACGCTTAATAGAAGAAAAGGGCGCCGAGAGGTTCGAGGTATGGTTCAACGAAGTCCGTACCGCAGCTCGGATTGAGGTGACTGATCCTTCCTTGCGAGCCCAGCAGTTTGTGCTGAACAACCAACTGCCCCAGGCGGTGTCTCAGTATCAAGAGGCGATCGCCAGAGAACCGAGGAATCCCTATCTGCGCCTGGCGTTGGGCAAGGTCTACCAGCAGCTTGATGATATAGACAGCGCCATCAAAGAGTATGAGCAGGCGGTAGGTATGGGGGCCAACGATCCGGAGTTTCACCTCTATTTGGGTCTGGCCTATCGGGAGAAAGACCGTGATGTGGAAGCCGCTGAGCAGTTCAGGCGAGCCTCAGAGCTTGATCCAATGGACTTCCAGCTTCACTTCGTGCTCCTTCAGCTCTTCACCAGCATGGGACTGGAAGAAGATGCCAAGGTCGAAGAGAACAAGCTGATCGCTATCCAGCAGTTTATGGAAGAGCAGCGTAAGGCCTATGAAAAGAGATTGGAAGAAGAAGCTGAGCTCGAGCGAAAGCTTGCTGAAGCGGAGGCGCAAGGGAAGTAGGGATCTGTCGGGCACGGCTTGTGTTCCAGATCAATATTCTATGCTGAGGGAAGGCCCGCTGAAGCGGGCCTTCCTGATAAACCATTGAGGATGTGACCGGAATGTTAGTGAAAGCACCGCGGGGGACGGCGGATCTGCTTCCCGGACAGATCGAG
>LFTP01000377.1 GCA_001513395.1 Clostridia bacterium DTU080 | reverse complement strand
CGGAGACTTCTTGCAGCAGATTGACTGATCCACACGGACAGCGGGCCTCAACGGCCCGCTGTATTCTTTGGAACACCCATATCTTATGAAGCAGACACTCAACTGCTTTCTGCCGTGGAACTGGTCTTTTCGCTCTTAGCCCGCTGCTTGTAGGATTCACTCCGGTAGTCGGTAATATGAAATCCGGAACCCTTAAACAAAAGGTTCACACTTCCGCTGATGAGCCTCTGTACCGGTCCACCGCAGGTAGGGCACTCGGAAAGCGGGTCTGCCTTGATTGACTGGTATACTTCAAATTTTCCGCATTGCTCACATCGATAATCATAGTGTGGCATGCATATGACCTCCCACAATGACGTTGCTACGGCGTCTGGCGATATGGGTCTTCCCAGCCAAACTATCCACAATGTTACCTATCGTCCCGTAAAAGTGTCAAGCCCCGCGGAGGGACCCCTCCCAGCTGCCTTCGTGTGATAGACTTGTTGCAAGACCTGGGCCGGGTTACACTAGAAGAGAACCAAGGTCATCCATTGCATTGAGCGACCGTACGTCCCGGGTCCGGGTGGTCTTTCATGGTCGAGCTTGTGCGACGACCGTCGCTGAAGTGGCCGGAAGCTGCGCTATTGGTGAAACGAGCCACTTTTCGGATTCTCACCCCGGGGCGAGCGTCAAAGACGTATGAACCGGGGTAACAGGCGGTGTCGCGCGCATATATCTTTACCGCCACAAGGGGTGCAGCACCTTGACAGGCACACCGGTGTGAGTAGGGGTGTGCGGGACGACTTTCGCTTCTTCAAGGAAGATTTGGCCGCTAATCATCCGGCACCGGAGCGCGCAAGCAGACGTTTGGTTGGATCGCACCGCCCTCGGTGTTTTTACGGCCTGCAACCGGAAAGGTGCTTGACCTCTTCAGAAGAAGCCATCAATCAGTCTGTTCCCGATTCGAGACTCTCGTTCGCCTCTTTGGTGTGCATGCGGCACATCAACTCAGGCTTCGCATTATAAGGAGGACATTACTGTGGTAAACAGTGAGAATTACACATTTGAGGAGATTCCATTAGTCGAAGCGCATGAATTGGTAATGGATTACCGTGTCAACCCTCAGGAGTATGTGCGGGCGCTGGACGGGCTATCTCTCAATATCTGGCGCGGAGAATTCGTCGCCATCCTGGGCCCTGAAGGATCCGGCAAGAGCACACTGATCCAGCTTCTTGGCTGCCTTGATCGTCCCACCTCCGGCACCATACGCATCGACAATGAGACGGTGACCGACCTGCCAACCAACCGTCTCGCAGGCGTGCGAAGAGACAAGATGGGTTTTTTGTTTCAGACCCATCATCTCGTTCCTACCCTGGTGACTATTGAAAACGTCATGCTACCGTTGCGCTATCGCAACATGTCTCACAGGGAGGCTGAACAGCTCGCCGGAGAATGGCTCGTGCGTGTAGGTCTGCACGACCGTATGTACCACAGACCCTCGGAACTCACGGGCAGCGAGCAGCAGCGCGCCGCGTTGGCTCGGGCCCTGGTAAACGATCCGCTGATCATCTTTTGTGATGAACCCACCGCTGAATTGAGCATGGATGCCGCTCAAGAACTGATAGAGCTGATGCGCGGACTGAACTACGAGTTTGGCCAAACTTACGTACTGGCCACCGAGTCCGAGGAGATAGCGGCCATGTGCGACCGGATCGTGAGAATCGACGCAGGGAAAGTGACGGCGGACACCGGCTTGCCTATCGCCTCTTCCAACGACGAGAATCCCGACCCACAGACAAGCGAAGAATCCTGAAGGTTTTCGCCGTATCTTGATGCTCTCTACGGTGTTACTCGCAAGAACTGCTTGGAAACGCTATTGCACAGACCGTTGCCGATGGCCTTTGTTATCTTGCAGGCGTGAGCAGGGGTGTTTCAGAACACTCCTGCTGACTCGCCTAGCAACATCCAAGATTTGAAGAAAGGAGTCCCGGTAGTTGATCCGGCTCAAGATCTACGGCAGACGCCAGTGAGCGAAATGGTACATCCGTGCCGTTTCTTGTTAGGGCTTAGGATCCGTGATTGGCTACGACAATCTCATGTCCCGTCTCGCCCCGGATGAATCCTTACACGATCATGGCACCGTTCGGACTGAGCACTTGTCCGGAGATATAGCCCGCCTCCGGAGAGACCAAGAACGCCGTGGCCGCCGCGATTTCCTCGGGCTGCGCCAAGCGCCCCATGGGTACGCTCTCAGCCAAGGCGTTGAGTTCCTCCGGACTATAGACGTCCAGCATCTCGGTAGCCACCGCGCCCGGCGCGACTACATTGACCGTAATACCCGCACTGGCCACTTCTTTGGCCAAAGCCTTGGCAAAGCCGATCTGCCCGGCCTTGACCGCAGAGTAAGCCGCTTCATTGGCCGCGCCGACCATGCCCCAGATCGAGGAAATGACGACAATGCGCCCCCAGCCTCGACGAATCATCGCCGGTAAAACCCCTTGACTCAACAAAAAGAGGGCCCGCAAGTGAACTTTCATGAGCGCGTCCCACTCATCCACCCGCGTGTCGAGCACCAGTCGCTCCAGCGAAAACCCGGCATTGTTGACGAAGATGTCGGGGGCACCGAGACTCATCGCGGTCTGCTCTAACAACCGTCTGCAATCATCGACGTTTGCCAGATCAGCGCCTATGGCCACCGCCCGACCGCCGGCCTTCACGATACGCGCCACCACCTCGTCGGCCTCGGCCTGACGCTGTCTGTAACCGACGACTACGGCCGCCCCCTGCTCGGCCAGCCGCAGTGCTATGGCTTTGCCGATGCCTCGACTCGCCCCTGTCACCAAAGCGACCTTACCCGCCAACGACTTCGGAACCATCACAACACCCCTGGAGAATTACAGCTGACGTAGATGAAAGCCCCCGTCGATGTTGATGACTTCACCGGTCGAATAAGGCAACGCATCTGAGGCAATGGCCACAACCGCTCGAGCGAAGTCTTCGGGAGTACCCCAACGCTTGATAGGGAGCAAACCACCCTCGATCAGGGCGTCATATCGGTCTTTCACCGTGGATGTCATGTCAGTGGCAATGATGCCTCCGCGGAGCTCATAGACAAGTATGCCGTACTGGGCCAAACGGGCGGCAAACAACTTAGTCACCATGCTTAAACCGGCTTTGCTGATACAATAATCTCCGCGATTGACAGATGCAGCGTATGCCGACACCGATCCGATGTTGATGATCTTCGGCCGGGCTTGAGGATCCCGCTGAGTCAGATCGATCATGTGCCGCGCCACCCGTTGAGTCAAAAAGAACGGGGCCTTGAGGTTGATGCCAACTAACCTGTCGAAGCTCTCTTCTGAGGCCGTCAGAATGTCCTCGCGCTTTAAGGGGGCCACTCCGGCGTTGTTGACGAGGATGTCGATACGCCCGAACCTCTCCAGCACCTCCTCAACAAAGGCCTCACGTTGCCGATCATCTCCGACATCCGCTCCGAAAGCGGCGGCCGGCACACCCTTTTCCTCCGCCAAGCGCACCACTTCTTGCGCGGCCTCGCTGTTGCGGGCGTATCCTACGGCCACTCCAAATCCTGCTTCAGCAAGGCCCAGAACGATTCCCCGTCCAATCCCTCGACTTCCTCCGGTGACTAAAGCAATCCGTTCTGACACTCTTGTAGCTACCACCTTTCATCGACCGGCGAACAACAGCCGCCCGATCCGTTTGTCAGCGCAGTCGCAGCAGCATGTGGGCTAGTTTATCGCCAAGAAAGATCCCCACGATGCCGAGAACTCCGGCCAGCTTGCCCGGAGCGGGAAGCGGCAGGCCCATGGCTGCAAAAACGACTCCAATCGCCATGCCTACGAGAAGCGAGATAATCAGCTCCCGCACGCGCCTTCACCTCTCAGTCTGCCGCATCCAGATGGCCGAGCTTCTTCAGAGCTTTGATCATGGCCTGAGTGCCTTCTTCACTACCTCCCTCGGCGGCCACGGCCCTAAACAGCTGTTGCACCAAGGCTGTGCCCGGCAAAGGCAGATCAAGATGAGCAGCCGCCTCCAAGGCCAACCGCAGGTCTTTCATTTGCCATTTTACCGAGAAACCGGGAGCATAGTCTCCGGCAATCATCTTGGGACCGAGGTTCTCAAGCATCCATGAACCCGCCGCGCCTCGGGTTATGATGTCGAGCACCAAAGACGGATCAACTCCGGCCTTCATAGCCAGACACAAACCCTCTGCCGCAGCCAGAATGTTGAGTCCACAAACCACCTGATTACACAGTTTCACGGTCTGACCCATGCCGTGAGAGCCCACATAGCGGATTGTCTTACCCAGGATTTCAAACAGAGGCCGGCAGCGATCGAACACTTCTTGCTCGCCACCAACCATGATCGACAGCGTTGCCTCCACGGCACCTTTTTCTCCCCCGCTTACGGGAGCATCCAGCATGTGTACGCCCTTCTCGGCGCATTTAGCCGCAATCCGTCGGGTCACTTCCGGCGAAATGGTAGTCATGTCGATGATGATCAATCCTGGCCGGGCCCCTTCCAACACGCCTCCCGGACCCAGGATAACCTGCTCCACATCCGGGGAGTCACCCACCATCGTAAACACCACGTCCGAATGGCGGGCAACACCCGCCGGCCCTGTCGCTCGTCGGGCACCCTGTTCAACGAGTTGATCGACAGCGCCGCTGCTGCGATTCCATACTGTAAGTGAGTATCCAGCCTTGAGCAGATGACTGGCCATCGGCCGCCCCATGATACCTAACCCTATGAAGCCTAGCCTTTCCCGCATGTTTCAACCTCCTAGGATATCCTGTATGATCTTGTTCATTGCTGATGCCATTTCCCCTTCTTGCGCCGAATGGCTCCACGTGTTATCCTGATTCCGACACCGCCGGGTCCGTGAGGAGAATTGGCGGTTTTTCCGCGTCCCGGGTGGTGTGAAATGAATATTCTTGAAAGAATGTCAACCCTGTCCACTTGGACGGTCTGCGCTGTCATAGCGCTGATCAGCTCTTTACCGATATGGGCGACATCGAATTCGCCCTTCTGGTTTAGCAGCTGGGAAGAGCTCCGATGGGAAGGTGTCGTTCGTCAAACCACTGTCCACAACTGCGGCCCAGCAGCATTATCCACCCTCTTGAACATAGCTTTTTCCGACTCCGTGCCTCCCGAGCAACTGGCTCCGGCCGATCAGCCCAGCTCAATGATGCTTCTGCGCGATGCGGCCAAAACCCGCGGCTACATGGCCGTAGGCATGCGTATGACCCTCGAGGACCTTTGTCGCTACATTCATGAGCAACAGCACCCCGCGCTCGTACGCATACTTGCGCCAACCCCTCACTTCACTACCGTGACCGGTATTATTCCCGGGCGGATCATAACCCGTGACCCGGCTTTGGCCCGTGTAGGCTGGGAGATCGACGAGTGGAAAAGCATCTGGAGCGGTCTCGCGCTCTTGGTGCAAGGTCCTGCTTCCTTCGAACCTGCATTCCTGGACGACGAGGCGCTCTACTTGGATATCTTGGCCCTGCTCATGCGGCAAAAGGACCGCGGAAGCGGTCTGTCGCTACTGATGCGCCGGAGGTGGCAACCATGCGGGTGATATCGCCGTGCACAGCCGCGCTGGCCGCCGCCATCATCTTCTTGCTGTGCGGAACCGGCGTGGCTGAGTCTCCTGCCTGGTTTTCATTGATCCGACCCCGACAAGCCTTTGTCACCTATACGGTCGGCTTCGGTACAGCCCATTGGGATGATTCCTATCCCGAACGGTGGAGCCGTGTTGAATCCCGATTGGTGGAATACATCTGCGGAATACGGGTGTTTTTTTACCCGCTGAACACGACGAATCATGCGCTTGTGCTCGACGCCGAAGTAAGCCAAGCCAGAGAACGGAGCACTTTGTTCACCTGGACACCCGACGGTCCAATGTCGGTCGCTCTCACCCGTGACACGGGGCTTGTCCCCCACCTGCGCCTGGCCTGGCAGCATGAAGCTCTCACCCCGCTGTTGAGATACGGACTCGAGGTGGGCTGCACTCTGAATTATGCCTCAGACCGTTTTTCCCGCCCCGAGGCTTCCATCTGGGTGGCACGAGTCTATGAACCTGCAGTTGTCTCGTTCACCGTTGCCCAGCGCGGCCAGGAAGCGGCCACGGTGAAAGCAGGTGTAGAGATGGTCCTGAATCGACGGCTGGCCTTGGGCACCGGCCTTGTTTGGGTGCAACCGGTCGACACAAACGGAGTCGCTCGAACGAGCATGGAGATGGCGGCGACAATTCGCCGTGATGATCATACCGGGTGGAGTCTGATCGTCACATGGGGAAGGCAAACGCAGGGGGTCATGCTGAGTCGGAATCTCCCGTTGCGCTGAAGCTATTTTCAGAAGCGTAACCCTGTACTGACGGAGATGGTGACCTCCTTGCCCTTGGCTAACAGTTCGAGCAGATTGCGGCTGCCGATATCCAGCGTCAGAGGACCCAGTCGAAGACCGAAACCTCCCGAAAAGCTCAGCCGCTCCTCATAGGTGGAGTACTTGACTCCCAGTCGGATGGGAAGTCGTTCCCAGGGGGTCAGCTCTGAGGCCAATACGATCTCGTGGTGGCCGGCCATGGGACCCAATAGCCTTTTGGCGTACTGCAATGACCAGCGTACACCTTCGGACGGCTCCAGGCTGACCCCTGTTCTCACGGTCAAAGGCAGATCCCAGTAAGGCCGCGCACTACTTTGTCGCGTTTCAGCCTGCTCATAGTGTCCCTCGCCACTCTCGGGATCGACCCGAAGCTCGAAGGTTGTCTCCGTGACATCCCGCCACCAGATGCGCCCCAGATCGACAACGCTGACATCAATGGCCAATTGAGGAGTCAAACGAAACCACAGACCGAAATTGGCGGAGAGACCATGACCTGATTCAGAATGCGCAATGACGATGCGTCCGTCTCCCAACTTGCGGTAGCTCTCACCATCCCACACAATGTCGACAGCAGGTCCTTTTACCTCGGCCCGTCCGTAGCCCAGGCCGTGAACATAGCCGAGCATGCCGCCCATGTGAAAACCGTCTATGTGCAGGATTTCCGCAAGCCAAGGGTCCGTGTAGACACTCCCGATGTATCCCTCGCCGAAGACGACTCCTTCGGCTCGGGTTCCTTCCAAAAAATACCCGTGTTCCGGCTCACCGCCCATCAGCAACAGTTGAGCCGCGCCAGCACTCATCTCTCCTTCGATGTGTCCGCGAACGGTTACACCAAAAGCCCTCGTGCCCCACGATCCGTGCGCTCCTCCACCCACGCCCAAAGTCCAGTGGGCGCCGCCTTCTTGCTGCACATCATTGAGTATGGCGGACAGTCTCTCGGAATCCGAAGCGCCGGACAACAGCGGTATCAAGTGTTCAGCCGACAGACAGTTTGAATGAACAGACAACGAGAAAGGGGTTATCCAAAACTGCATACGATGATCGGTTTCACCCAGAGCCGCCGGGTTCCACGTCATATCATCGGCCTGGCCGGCATGCGGACTTCCTATCCCACCGAGACCTGCCAGTGAGCCTGACGAAATCGAAGTTGCTAACGCGGGAGAGCAACAGCCGGCAACAACTTGCATAACGAGAAAAAACACTAAGAGTCTGACGGTCGGCACACCTGCTCACCCTTTCGCAAAGCGCGTGTTGCGTCCCATCCCTCGGGATATGCAAGCGCGGTGCCTCACATCCCCAACCACTCCATGGTCCCGTTATAGACCGCAAGGAGTGTCCGCACCAGACGCCTCGGTCCTGCTTTTCCTCGTCTGTCGGTCGACTCCCGGGGACTGGCCTCTAGGCGGTCTTCAGCGGCTATTTCGCAATACCGCGCCATGACGGAATCAGGGTCGAGACCCAGACCGCGAGCGTAGGTACGCAAGAAAGCGCGCTTATACCCCCCTTGCGGAAGCGCTTCGAAGTGCCCCTCTTCGATAGCTACTATATAGTTCAGGCTGATCTTGGTCAGCTCCTGCAACTCGGTGCGGCTGATGCCTTTTCCTTCACGTTGACGACGCAGCCATTCACCCAACTCCTTCAAGGCACGGCCCTCCCCTCTGTGGTGCAACTATGTGCCCATGGTGGTTTCTTGTTGCAAAGAGCCCTTCCTCCACCCAATCTCCGTTAGTCGACAAAATACGCCAAAGGTCCTAGACCGACACCCACTGTCGCGCTATGGCGATTTCCCCAGCATAGTCTCGTTCTTTCTCCACGGGAGTCTCGATGACCACCCCTACACCCGGGAAGATGTCGGATGTAAGAAAGAGTCGGAGATTGTCCGCACCGATCTCGCCCTGACCCAGAAGTTGATGTCTGTCCTTTTTGTCTCCGAAGGGCATCATGCTGTCATTGAGATGCACCAGCTCCACCTTGCTGCGGAATTCCTCCCTCATCAACTCGCTTTTTACTTCATCCCAGTGCTCGAAGTCCAAGACTCCGCCGGCAAAGGCATGACAAGTGTCAAAACAAAATCCGACGCGATTGGAGAAGGAGAGTCTCTCATGGATTGTCAGAAGCTCGTCGACCGTTCGACCGAGTTCACTTCCCTGCCCCGCCGTATTCTCCAACAGAATCCGTGTCGGTCCCTCATAGCGCTGCATGATCTCATCGATCGCCTCGATCATCAGCTCCAGTCCGCGCCTCTCACCTTGGCCCACATGCTTCCCGCAATGTATGACCAAACCTGACGAACCATAGGCATCCGCAATCTCCAGATCATTAACAATCGAAGCGATGGTAGTCTCTCGCAATTCGGGATCGCCCGTCGAAAGATTCGTCACATACGGTGAGTGAGCCACGGTAACAATGTCCAGCTCTCTCGTTTCCTCGTACTCTTTCCGCAGCTGAACGGGATCGAAGGCTTTCAGGCGGTAACTCCTTGGGTTTTTGGGGAAGTACTGGACTATCTCAGCTCCCAACTCCTGTCCGACACGAAGCATAGCCGCGAACCCTTTGCTTATACTCAAATGACAGCCAATGCGCACGGAGCACCTCTTTTCTACACATCTGTTTCCCCGGCACTCAAAGTCTCGCTGACTCACGCAGGTACGGCAGTCATACAGGCGAATACTCCCCTACAGATGGTGGCCTGAGGAGGTAGGCCTGTGGCTCTTTCCTTGATAGGCTTTGTGCTGACGCTCGTTGTCCTCTATAAGCTCATCTCTTTCGCCGTCCGTAGGCTTGTCTACACTTTCTACGAGATCGAAGCCAGTATGACGGGGCGACAATTCGTGCACCGCGTTGCTGATCCAGAGGTTAACCAAGTCATGGCCGATGGTCTTGCCGCTTTTTCACCGGGTTACTGGTATCTTGCGGCAGGCGCCTTGGCTGCCGGTGTCACCGTATTATCCGTTCCTTTTTTCCACTTGCTGTACGCGCTTTGGGTGCGCCTCATCATGGCCTTTACCGACCCGCCCCACTATGCCGCGCAGGTTCTCGGTACCAGTCTGCAACAAATACGCGGCTACATGCCGCGAGTGGTCATCAACTTCGTCGCCCTGATCTTCGTCGGCATATACTACGCCAAGAAAAGACGTCACTATCTCATTCAAGGGGTTACACGACGTATTCTTTGGTGGCAGATCTCAGCCGTAGAGGTTTTCGGAACCGTCTTAGGCTGGACGCTTTACTTCGTGGCGGCCATGCTGCCCCGGCGCATCGATGACGGATGGACCAATTTCGCCGGATTGCTCAGTCTAGCCGGCGGCTGGATGTGGGCCTTTTCGGGATTAGTGATCAGTATGTATCTGCGCGCCGCACAAAACGCCGTTCTTTGGGTCGTCTTCCGATATAGATGGTCAGAGGCGATTCCTCCCATCGTGCGCATGATGACAGTGCGCCGGCTCTCCATGCCGCAGACTGTGGTCAAAGAGATAGAACTTGACGAACCCAAGGGCCGTGCCCGGATTCAAGCCCAGCTGGATCCGATCGATGCGGGTCGCCTTCACGACTCTCTGTTGGCTATACCCGGATTGCGTGACCCTCAAATAACCGCCTTGGGAGCACCGCCGGACATGCCCGGCCGCATTCCGGTCGATCTTCCGCCGCGCATGCGACCACTCCCACCGCGGGTTTTCAGGCGCCCGGAGGGGCCTCCCAAAGGCTACGGTGCCGAGTTCGAACTGCTGCCCACAATTAACGATCCGGACGATACTCCCGACACAAAAAAGACCTCAAAGAACGCTAAGAACGACGCAACGTGAGACAGACGACTTCAGGAGGGCAAAACAGCCGCAATCTCAGTTTAGCATAGCCCACACCCGTGCTGACATGGATGTGTAACGATCCTTCGCGGATAAGGCCTGAGGCATAACGCCGACCCAACCGATCATTGGTATAGAGGGCTCCCCAATAGGGAAGACATACTTGTCCGCCGTGGGTATGTCCGCACAGCAACAGATCAACTCCGGCCGCCTTTGCCTCGGGAAATATCTCAGCGGAGTGGGAAAGCAGAATGCAGGGCGATGAGACCGTAGCCAAGGCGCCGGCCAGATCACTGGAGGCAAAATGAGGATCGTCGATGCCTGCCACGTGAAGTGTCTTGCCCTGACGATCCAAAGCGATGCTCTCGTTACGCAACACCGTAATACCGGTCTCTTCAAGCACACTCTGAATCCTCTCAGGCTCCTCCAGATCGTTATCTCCCAACACGGCGATCACCTGACGGCCGTCCGCCAGGGTCTCAGCGACCTGACGAAGAGAGTACAATCGTCTCGGATGATCGACGTAATCGCCTGTCAAAAGGATGAGATCCGCCTCGGCCAGCGCCACTGACGCCAGAAGTCTCTTTTCATATCTGGCATCTGAACGCAGGTGCAGGTCCGTGAGATGCAACAGGCGCAGGCCGTCAAACTCGGCAGGCAGATCGGCCACGGGAACCTGTCTGTGACGCAACAACAGATCATACGGCTCGATCATGGTTCCCCTGACAAAAAGATGCACCGCTAACAGCGCCAGACACAGGTAGATGACACTCACGAAAGGCCCTCCCGCTTACAGCTCATCCGGAAAGCCGCGCGTCGCACGATAGGCGATGGCATAGAGCCTTTCAGCGTATCGCGCCGATATATCCCGCCAACTCATCCTCCGGCCGTTCCAATGCTCCAACAGAGCGCGCTCCTCGTCAAGCCGTTTTTTAACGCGGGGGGCTATGGAGGCGTGGAAATGCAACACAGGTGCGACAACCGTCCTCATATCATCTAGAGGCACAACTCGCGCCAAGAGCAAGTCGCCTCTCCTCAGCGCACCGAAAGCCAACGGCCAAAACACGGTCACATCTTCTTGTGTTCCCAAGACGCGAAGGACGAGTTCATCCGTCAACTCAGAGTCTTCGGAGCTGACAAACGATGCGGCATCCACGACGTAGTACATGGGGTGGCAATTGCGCCAACCCTGCAACTGTTGCGCGTCAAACGGAGATAAATCTCCGCTGGCTAAGACCTCCTCCAGTACGGTCCGTCCGCCCCTCACCGGGATCTTCCAGTCGAAGTGGAACCAGTCAACAAAGCAACCGTACCAGAAAGGATCCTCGGCGGAACAACCTACCTGTCGCAGGAAATACTCGTGAGCCCTGTCCGAGAGTTGTTCCAGCTCTTGCGAAGAGGTGACCACCACATTTCGCAAGGCAAGTAGGCGTTCGGCGACCTCAGCTCTCAAAACGGAAAATCCCTCGACGATCAGCTCTTCCGCATCTGCCGACATATCTCGTTCAGTAACCGCTCGCAGACGGGTCAGCAACCCGTCCACGGGATGCTCAACGCAGTAGCGGTCATCAAACTGCTTCACATCGAGTTCATCGGTTATCATGGCAGCATTACGGTTAACGGACGCCGAGGTCACTCCGTACAACTCGGCCAAAGTCGAAGCGCGAAACCGCCATCCTTCTATCCGGCCCAGCACTACGTGCACTGCCGCTGCCCATACGGCAACCTTGCGAATACGCGGCGAGCGCACGCGACAAAAATCAGACCAAAGCCACATAGCGCTGTCAATGTGAGCCTCACTCGCTCCCGTCATCTTCAGCACGCTACAAAACAGATCGGCGACCTGAGCCTGACGCTCCGTTGGATACTCCGGTTTACTCAATGCCGCGGGAATCATCGGCACCGATGCCAACAGCTCGCGTTCTTCGCTGTCCGTTGAACCGTCATCACCTCCTATGCCATTCCATGCCGCGGCGGCTTCAAAACGCCGCTCCGGCCATGTCTCGCCGTGTCTGCCGACGAGGGCCGGTCGTAACCAAGACCCCGGCTCAATCCCGCTGTCTTCACAGCGCTCGATGACATCCAGGCGGTGACGCACCGCATGGCCCAATCGAGAGGCCACGATCCGTTTGGCCGCATCGATCTCTTCTGCCGAAAAACAGGTAATCGTCAAGCGATCCTTGTCAACCCGGAGACTACCGGGCATATCCGGCCAAGTACGCTCCTTCGAAACCCCTTCCAGATCCTTCAGCCATCGGCAGGCCAGTTCATTGCCGACCGCATCACGCATATTCTCGACACCGATGCTTTTGTCCGTCACGTCAAAGAAAGCCCGCCAGCGATACCGGATTTCACCTCCGGAGCGTATGTCATCGCCAATGCTTTCGATGAGATCGTTAAACACAAAGCCCTGCTCTTGCAGAAACTCGTTCCAGTCGCCGCCTCTGTTTTTTTTGTAACGCCTATACTCACCGCGCAAGATCTGCAACAGGCGTTCCCGATACGAAGAGGGCAACACTGTAACCCCATAGGGCATCTCCCACAGTTCGCCCACTCGCAGCAAACGCCCGACTAACAACCGCCCTACAGCGGGAATGCCCTGCACGTTCACGGGAGCGGGAGGGAGAATCACATACTCGCCGCCCAATAGCAGATCGCGCACCTTGATCGTTCCGCGATCAATGGCCTCAATCTGCAGCAATGTCATTCTCGACTCCTGCCAAGCCTCAAGAAGATGTCTTTTGCGGCATGACAGCGAAGTGGCATACTCCATGCCGAAAAGCTCAATCAGCCGATGCCCGTGACTCAGACGGTAGTCATGGACAAACCATTCCATAAATCGACCGAAGGCCTGTGGCTCCAGTACATCTTGCATCTCGTCGGGGCCCTCTCCAAAGAAGAAGACAAAGGCCTTCTCGAATTCACTGTTGAAACGAGGTTTGGCCGCATAGCGAGAGAGCTTTGTGCGCAGATCTTGGGCGGCTTCATGCCAAGATTGCCGCTCACCGCATTCCATTCGCACATCGCCTCCCGGAATCAGCATCGAATGAAAGACATACTTCGTCGCTTGTCTTTGGACATCCTTTTCCTCGAGACAACACAACACCCGTGGTGCCCGGGCCACGTCCGAAATGTGGTGTAAATTCTCCTCCTGGTCGGTGAGCCGGTTCTACGCAGCCTGATCTCCCTCGGACGTAGTCTTTTCCCCGCTTGCTTCGTCTTTGGCCTTCTTCCACTGCCAGTACTCGTCCATCCGGAGATAGCACCGTCCAGTGGTCCATTCCTCGTCTTGCTCCATCAAGAGGGCGCCGAGCAACCGCAGCGCCGACGCCACATTGGGGAAGATCCCGATCACTCGCTCACGCCGGCGAACCTCCCGGTTGAGTCGCTCAAGCCCGTTGGTACTGCGCAACCTGCGGCGGTAGC
>LFTP01000105.1 GCA_001513395.1 Clostridia bacterium DTU080 | reverse complement strand
TTCACCGCCTTGGTTGATTTGGCCAAGAGTCAACTCGGCTAGATAACATGAGCATCTCCAGCCCTTCCAACAGCAGGATAAAACGTGCCCGAGCTCTTCACGACCGCAAGTACAGGCAGATGAGCGGTGAGCTCTTGATCGAAGGGGGACGCTCTGTAGCCGAAGCCTTGGGGGCAGGCGCGCACATTGTGAGCTGTTTTTATACGGATGCGGCTTCGGGGCGCTGGCAATCGCTATTGCAAGAGCTGGAGCGACACGGTGCTCAGTTGATCTGTGTGACGGAGAGAGTGACGGAGACACTTGGCGACACGGTCACGCCTCAGGGATTGGTGGCCGTCGCTGCCGCGCCGGCAGAAGCGGGGCCAAGTGTTCTTGCGGAAGAGCGTCTGGTATTGGTGGCTGATCGCATAAGCGATCCGGGCAATTTGGGAACCATGCTCCGTACTGCAGCGGCGATCGGGGCCGCCGTGGTTCTCACCGCGGGATGCGTCGATTTCACAGGCCCTAAAGTGGTCAGATCCAGCGCCGGAGCCATATATTCCATCCCGGTGTGGAGTAATGCCCGCCACGCGGAGGTGATCGCCCGGGCTCGTGCCGAGGGGTATCGCCTTGTGGTGTGCGATTCGTCGGGTCCGCTGGCCCATTATGAGGTGGACCTGACCGGAGCCACCGCTGTCGTGGTGGGCAATGAGGCCCATGGCCCGGCACCGGATTGGCTGGCGGCAGATCCTGTTTTTGCACATATCCCGATGCCCGGCAGAGCAGAGTCGCTGAATGCGGCTGTAGCTGCTGCTGTCGTCTTGTATGAATCCTTGCGCCAACGCAGAACGGAACCTTGTTAACGAGTTGTAAACGTCAAAGCGGTGTGATATAATGAGGCCAGCACACCCGGAGACTATATGAAAGGGTGGGGGTCCAAATATGTCTGCCGCTGAGTTGTTTTGGAAGATTTTTGAGGCAACTGGTTCCGTAGCCGCATATCTCCTCTACAGACAACTGAAGGTACAGGCCAACTAGGACCCCGGGGCGTATCAACGCGTATCATTGGCGCGCCAAAGGCAATGAAAGAGAAAAGTAATCCGGGCACGGAGTCACAGGGAAGAGGGTCAGAGACTGAGAGCCCTCGGGCATACCATCCGGATGAAATTCACTCTCGAGCTGTCCGCTGAACACCGTAGGTAGGCGTAAGTAGGCGGTATCGGTAGCCCACCGTTACATGGGCAGGCTGTGTCTCAAGTTAAGGTTAAGGCCGGCAAAGGGTTGTACGCCGTGCGCGTCGTACATAGCGTGGCGTGCAACTGAAAATAGGGTGGTACCACGTGAGAGCTGCTTTCGTCCCTTCGACGAAAGTGGCTTTTTTGTATTCGAGACTTCTTAGCTGGAGAGGAAAGCAGGTGATTCAGGCAGTGCGTGAACAAATCGAGCATATAAGACGCACCGCAAAAGAGCGGATTGAACAGGCCGCATCGATATCAGCTCTTGACGCGGTGCGAATCGAGATTCTTGGCAAGAAGGGAAAGCTGACGCAGCTTCTGCGGGGGATGGGCTCGTTGCCTGCCGAGGAGCGTCCCGTCATGGGGCGTCTGGTCAACAGCGTCCGGGATGAGGTGGAACAGCTTCTCCAAGCGCGGGGCGAGGCGCTTCGCGATGCTGCGCTGGAGGAGCGCTTGAAAGCCGAATCGGTGGATGTCACACTGCCCGGCCGTCTGGTACCCAGGGGGGGTCGCCACCCCTTGACGTTGGTATTGGATGACATCAAGAGGATCTTCATCGGCTTGGGCTTCGAAGTGATAGAAGGCCCCGAGGTGGAGACCGATTATTACAATTTCGAGGCCCTGAACGAACCTAAGCATCACCCGGCTCGGGACATGCAAGATACCTTCTACATTACGGAAGATCTGCTGCTGCGTACGCAGACCTCACCGGTCCAGATACGAACGATGGAAAAACAAGATCCTCCGGTGCGGATGATCGCTCCGGGCAAAGTGTATCGGGTAGACGCGGCGGATGCCACGCACTCTCCCATGTTTCACCAGGTCGAAGGGCTTTTGGTTGATGAGCATGTCACCTTCGGGGACTTGAAGGGCATTTTGACACTGGTCATCCGGGAGCTTTTCGATAAGGATC
>LFTP01000306.1 GCA_001513395.1 Clostridia bacterium DTU080 | reverse complement strand
TGGGTGCCAAGTAGACTCTCATGCGGCGGTCCAGACGGTGTTCGGCCTGAGCCTGTCGAAGAACAAACAGCAAAGCTGTCTTACCTCGTTTCTTGGGGATACCACATGACAGTCCCCGTCTCGACTTTTCCAGAGACGCGATCGAACTTCAATTGTATATACAAATTACATATACTGTGTTCATTATATATGATATGTGGCGCGCACTTACAACTCAAGCCAAATACCCCTTGATATAGATAACGTTCTATGGTAAGTTACAGAACGTCGACCCTCTTATCCTTTTTTCGGGTTTTTCATCAATCGGAGGTGGGCCTGTGCCAAAAACCCACGGTGAAGCGCTGTTGGTCCGGGAGCTCGAAAGGCGAGGTATACGTGGGATTCGAACCAACGTCCAACTGGGAGCCCAACCGAACGAAGCTGATATCGTGGTCGAGCGAAGCAAGTTAGTCATCGAAGTGGATGGCCCGTGGCATTGCCAGCGTGACAAGATAAGACGCGATGAGTGGAAGGATCGATATTACAAAGCACTCGGATACTATGTCATACGCGTAACCACCTACGAAGTGTATTTTCTCCTACCCGAAATAGCTCGAAGAATCGTCTGGATAGCAAGAGAGCGTGAAGCCCTTCTAGCCAAGAGCACGGGCTTGCAGTGGCTGGATCATCCGCTCCTTCGGGAGACCTTGTTTGCCCTTCGAATAAGGATCCTCGAATCAGCAGCCTGAGAACCTTGTGTGTTTACCCCCCACCGCGCAGTGTCCGGTGGAAAGGCCCTTGACAGGCCTTTCCACCGTAGCTGTTCAATGGGTGACGTTTCATCGCCTCGACGATGGCAAAGGGATCGCGTCTATCCGGCAGCCGTTCGTTCCACTCCGTCGCCAACATATCAAGTCCTTTGCATAGCTCTGATACCGTCGACGACCGTCTCCATGAGAGCCGGAATGAGCACTTGCTCACGACGCTGATACCGTTCGAAAGAATCCGTAGAAAACGAATTGTGACGAACTCGGGGTATACTAAGCTCCAGGATGCCAACGCGGGTCTCCATCTGTCACGTGCGGTAGCCGTTTCGATATCCTGTTCGTTCCTCGGTGCACTCATATGGCCTGGCTTTGAGATGCTCGCTGATCTGCGCTTCAAGGGTTTGATTGAGCACGGACTCCACCGACTTGCCAAGTTATCCGTCTTCGCAAAAAAAGGTGATGTCAAGGCTTTCTGTCTGCGGTAATCTGATACTGGGTCGCCCTCCTATCCCTCCTGCTGTGGGTTCAGCCTCTCAACTCAACCGCTTCAGGGGGAGGATGGCCTTTCCCGTCTACCATTGCTTAGCCATCTGACTCTCGGGTTTACACCATGATACCGGGCGTCACTAACAAGGAGTCGGTCTGCAGTCAATGATGGTCAATAATGAACGAATGGATCAGCGTTCATACGCGCTTGCTCTCAAGAGTGTCCCCGGTATAGGTAATCGGTCCGCCGTCACTGTTTTGACGGCTTTCCCCACCCCCCAGAGTCTCTTGGAGGCTTCTTCACACCAAGTAGAATCACTGGGCAAGAGGATCTCTCAGGCACTCAGTGCGGTTTCCAAAGACGGATTCGCTTGGTTGCTGGAGAAGGCGCGCAAAGATGTGGAAGATCATCTAAATGCCGGCTTTGCAGTGTTATCACTGTTTGATCGGGACTATCCCCCTTTGCTGCGGCTGATCCCCGATGCCCCTGTGATTGTCTTCGTCAAAGGCTCGCTGCAAGCTCTAAACAGCGATCTTTCCATAGCCATCGTTGGAACCCGTTCGCCTACCGCCGGGGGTTTAGAGCAAGCATACAGCCTGGCCGTGCAAGCCGCAAACGCCGGGATCACCGTTGTCAGCGGACTTGCGCTGGGCATTGATACCGCGGCCCACAAAGGCGCCGTAGACAACGGAGGAAAGACGGTTGCCGTATTCGGTACTGCGATAAACAAGGTCTATCCCGCTCAGAATCGGAGTCTGGCCCAGAGAATCGTGGAGACAGGCGGCGCGCTCGTGAGCGAATACGGTATGGATGAGCAGACGCAGCGCCTATCCTTCGTTCACAGAGACCGTATCCAAAGCGCTCTATCTCTTGCGGTTGTTGCCGTGCAGACAGATATTGCAGGGGGCACGATGCACACCGTCAGGTTTGCTCAACAACAAGATCGTCTCATTATGTGTCCCATCCCGCATCCCGAAGAGAGCAACGCATGGCAGACAGCCGGTGTACGCCGGCTCTTAGATGACGGTAGTGCCCATGCCATAGACAATCTGGATGAGGAGCTAATAAACAAGCTTCGTGAGCATCGGGAACGGCTTCTCCACTCTTCGAATGGTCAAAGGCCTCAGCCTCCGCTCCCTCTGTAGGACAAACCTGACTCCGTATAGCCTTCAACCAGGCCTTGCCGACATGCCGTTCAGAGCGAGCGGATCTCGCGTCAGGACTTCAATGCTGAAGGGGCGATTTGGCGACCATCCAAGTCACCTCGGATAAGATGTGACTGCCTCCATGTCTTTACAGATCCGTCCGGTGCCACCCGAACGGTCATCGTAATCCGTCGGTACGACGGCGCCTCCCCATCTTCACTCCGGAAGCGAACTCCTTTATACCCTTTAACACAAGCTGCGCCCCGGTTCGCAGAAGAGACCGAGAGAGTGGCGCATCAAGCCAAAGGGCCGCGCACCCTGATGGTGTCAGCCTTTCCTACCCTACTTGAAGAGCTTTCTCATCGCTCTGCCGGTTGCTCTTCCCGCCGCCCGGCGGACAATTCTCTTGCCTACCTTTCCCTGCTTAACCGCGTTGACATCGCCCAACAGTCGCGCCATCTGATAGAGAAAACGACGGGTCTTGTTGATGCTCATAGAGTCACCTCCCCGTGATGCAGGACTGATATCATCGCCAGGCCTCTGAGGGCACTGCTTTCTACCCGCAAGGATGGAGTGCCTGACATATGTAATGACACGAGCTGCCGAAATCGGAAGTCTAACACCGGCAGAAAGACCTTCCATAACTTTCCTCGGCTTGGCGTCTGGGAGTCATCCGTCACTTCACATGGCTAAACGTCATTCAGCTTAGTCTGTCGGCTACCGGGACGGATACCAAATCCTCGTCGCCGCCGGCTCCTGAACCGTCGCTGTCAATCATTGCAAAGACGGCGCTGCCCGTGTACTTGCCTCCCGACCGTTACCGCCGTCAATGGCTCGAGAGAAGCAATGCCATGCCGCCTTCGCCGCCTTATTGGGTCTTCTTTTTCTATAGCTTTGCCCCGGCGCGCACTTCCGCCAGTCGGATGAGCAATAAGCCGACTCGGCCTATTGTCCCCAACCGCCAAAGTCGGCTTCGCTGACTCATCTGATGCTACTTAGTCCTTTTGCATATCAGTCTCTGAGCAGAGCCGTCACTAATTCATGGATCTGAGTTAAGGCAACTCTGGCCGGGGTTTGCCCTGACCAAACTTGATTGATGTTGCTGTTGATAGCCGAGGTGATACTGGCGGTGTTCTTGGTCACTACGGACAACGTGCTTGAGTTCTCTTGACCCACGGAATGGACCAGAGCCAACCAGTTGGGGCTCAAGTCGGGTACTAGATGGCCGAACTCCCTCTGCAACGTAACCAGAGGAGGTATGCGTTGATTGGTCTTGATATAGGCTCTCACGGACTCGGCATCGAGAGTGAGAAACTCTATCCATTTCCATGCCCATTCCTTATTCTTACCGCTGGCGACCAGCTGCAAGCCGCCAACCCCGAAGATGGAAGCCCGGCTGAAAGGTCCTTTGGCATGCAACACCATGTCCCAATCATGGCCCGCCGCATTAAGCTGCGCTTTTATCTGGGCCGATGCCGTCAAGGACATGGCGGCCGTCCTATTCGCTAGGTTTCCGCCAGCGACCCGATCATCCACTCTAAGCTGCCTGGCAAACTCCGTGGCCACCAGTACGGGTTCCGAGTTGAAAAGGCTTTGCGTAGGAAACAGAATCTCGTTGTACATACGCCCACCGGCTTGGAGAATGAACTGCTCCCACGCCATGCTCGTGACAGTATCGATGCCAAATTGATCGGGATTCCCATCACCATTGAAGTCGCGTGTCAGGCGCTTTGCGGCTTCTCTCATGGCCTCCCATACCCAGGCGTCCCCCATAGCAATGGGATTGGGCAATCCGGCGTCGGCAAAAAGATCGACGTGGAAGTAGGTCACCCGGGGGTTGATGTAGTTGGGCATGCTGAACAAGGCCCCTTTATAGGTCAAAGCCTCCAGAACCTGCGGCTGATAAAGCCGCTCCAATTGATAGCCCGCCTTCGCCGCATAGGGACGCAGATCCTCAAAAAAACCCATGGCAATATAGTCTCCGGCCAGGGCTCCCCAGAAGTCGGTGACATCGGGCGGAATACCGGCCGCCTGCATCACGGCCAGTTGTTCCCTCGCCTGATTGCCGCCCATAGCCAAGATCTCGATGTCCGCTCCGGTCTGTTTCTTGAAGACAGATGCCCGCTCGGTCAGGTAATCCGTCCAGATGTCTCCGTGACCGCCGGTGAGATGGGTTATCGTGACAGCCCAAGTCACAGGCGACAAAATCAACAAGATCACCGTCATAAGCCACGGAAAGGACACTCGCGCTATCCTGTTCAATGTTCAATACCTCCTCGATACATCAATCTTGCTGCACATCCGGCGAGCAGTTGTTGTGTGCTGAGGACATGACGATGGGGGATGATCGACCACAAAGGATTGATGTTCTGCGGCAAAGTGTCAGGGACGTGTGTCTTGGACAGCGCTACACTCCACTGCCACTACTGCGAGGCCGACATTCGTGAGTGTTCCTTATGCAAAGAACTCTACCTCGACCTTGATCCATGCTGTTTGAACGACTTTTTAAACCCAGACTCCGGAGACCACTCAAACACCCGCAGCCCCAATGGCGTTGGCTCCCAACAGGCTCAAAGCGTTCAAGAGCAGTCTAGCCGCCGATGCTTCTCCGCACATGATCGATCCCCGCCGACCATCGCATCGGTGCTTCCAAGCATGCAACCTGAATGCACTGCTTTTTTGGGGTGTCTCGCATCATGATGCCTCATCCACTGTTGAACCGAGCTATGGTGACGATAGATCTGGTATGTGAATTCGATTGTGCTGATGGGTTTCCTTCTCATTTATGATCTGTTTTTCAGACAACAGATGAGTGACAACGCATGATGCCCGGTCTTTTTGCCAAATAGCGGAGTAACAAGGTTTTCAGCACGGGGATATGATCCGTGCGGTGATTGAGAAGGAGGAATATCGAGGTGTGCATGTGGGCCGCGCCGTGATCCGCCAAGACGACGACTTCGATGTGGTAGCTGCGGCTTTGGGAAAAGGGATCGCAACATCGCGGAGACGGTTTAGACGGCAGCCACGTTTTGACGAATACGCTTACGGCAGTTGCCGTACAGCGTCAACTGGCTAAGCAAAGACCTGCCGCCGGCCATCCGTCGCGCAAGCGGAGTGATTATCACAAACGATTTGCCGGGATCGTACTGTCCACTATAGTCCATGGAGTTCATCATCAAGCCCGCTGCACCCGGAGGTCGTCCATCTATAGCGGAGGATCTTCTTCAGTGATCCAGGATGAAACAGGCAGAGAAGTCCTCTGTCCGAAAAGCAGAGTCGGAATTCATACCGTGTTGACCGGACTTCGTGACAAGGCGGAGATCATGCCGTAGGTCCCTTTGTTCGCAGATTCCGTCCGCTATCTTCCGGGCAGTGTTTTCAGGTCATCTCGGTCGTACGAGTCCTCCTCACCGCATCGAGACCTCTGCGGCAGCAAGTCGTGTTCCAAAGCTGCCATAGCCTGGCGCTCCCTTTCTTTTCTTCGGCGTACAGATCTCAAACAGCAGCCGTCCCATGTGACGGCACACCTCTCAGCCCCCAAACGGCTGCCTGGCTAGTTGTTCGACCGGCTCAGCCTTGGTGACCGGCCGCGTGTTAGGTGTGTTTCTCAGATCTGCCTTCAGCGTGCGGAGCTCCTAAGAGGGACTGTCTATCTGCACCTTGCCCGCTTCCTCACCGCAGCCAACCTAGTCGGAGCTCGGCGACAGCGCTGGCGCACGGTACTGCCGGGAATGCGGAGAATCTCAGCGATCTCCCTGTGCTCAAACCCGAGTTCACCGAGAAGGCAGGATGGGGGCAGACGAAAACCGAGATCCGATGATCATGGGGTTATCTGCCCGCGCAGCGCTAAGAACACCCTCGCCCGAATAACCGGGCGAGGGTCCTGGATAACACGCGTGTCCCGTAGGTCTCTACCTGTAACCTACTGCCTGAGAAAATCCCGCTTTTCAAGAGCCGCATGCCACTCTTCTATGGCGCGGGTGGCATTCTGATGGATCTCTTCAAGGTGATCCTCAGGGGTTGCGAGACCCCGCCAGACCACATCAAAAGAGATCTTCCGCGGATCAAGCGTGTCCGGTAGGAACACGTAGTAGTACGGATTGGGCTCAAGGGCTTGTTGGAAAACCGCCGCCCAGTTCTTGTTGATGAAACCTGAAGCCTCGGCGTAGGAACGCTGCAATTCTCGCAAGAGGGGGACGCG
>LFTP01000380.1 GCA_001513395.1 Clostridia bacterium DTU080 | reverse complement strand
CCCCTACTACGACGACATCCGTCAATCACTTCATATGCCGCCGTAACCCCTAACTTATTTACTCATACGTGCGAATGCACCTGAAAAAAATCGCCTCGGTGAACTCCGAAGCCCTTTCATGAATCAGCGTACTACAAAGCGTTTTCCTGAATACCCATAGACAAGAAAAGGAAAAGCGATCGTTGTATAGTATTACTATCTAACCGTTCCCAGGCCAAGCAGTCTTCCTTGCCACAGACCTAACTGTCATAATGCCAGACGTTTTCTGGGAGGGATTACCGGTTATGACACGAAAGGCGGATCTCGTCTTAGAAGGAGGCGGTATAAAAGCTATCGCCTTAGCTGGTGCCATCAACTATGCAGAAACGCAAGGGTACTCATGGAACAACATCGCCGGGACTTCAGCGGGTGCTCTCGTCGGCTCACTCATCGTAGCCGGTTATTCGGGAAAAGACCTCAAAGAGTTGATACTCAACATGAACTTCACCGCTCTATGTGACCGGCGACTGATTCAGCGCCTACCCGTTGTCGGTCCGGCAGCCGGCATAGCCCTCTACATGGGTTTGTACAGCGGCCAGGCGCTTGAGGCCTGGATCCGGGACATTCTGCTCAGCAAGGGCCTGCGCACGTTTGGCGATCTCAAGGTCCACGACGAGCATAATCCTCGCTATCGCTATCGACTGCAAGTCATTGCCTCTGATCTCACAAGAGGCCGCATGCTAATACTTCCCGACGATGTCAAGACCTACGGCCTCGACCCGGATTACCTCGAAGTGGCAAAGGCTATACGCATGAGCACAAGCATCCCCTTTTTCTACGAGCCGGTGATAGTCCGTTCTTCGAAATCCAAGACACGAAAACACTTCATAGTCGACGGCGGCGTGCTCAGCAACTATCCCGTCTGGATCTTCGACTGCCCTCCGAACCGAGTGCCTCGATGGCCGACCATCGGACTGCGGCTGGTTGATCCTCGGGCAGGAAAGCCCAACCAAATCACAGGGCCCCTGTCCTTATTGACCGCTCTTTTCTCGACTATGCTGGAAGCTCACGACGCCCGTCACATAGAAGAGGCCAATTTCGTGCGCACCATCGCCATCGACACTTTGGGCGTTCGCACCGTGGATTTCAACCTACCCAAAGCCACCCGACTGCGACTGTATGATTCCGGTGTTTCCGCCGCGAGAGACTTTTTGAAAACGTGGAATTTCGAAACCTATAAAGAGCGCTACAGGCTCCCGAAAGAGCTACCTGCCATCTGTCAAGCAAAACGTTCCTCGACAACGAGAGCAGCGAACCTGTTGCCCAAGTAGATTCCCAGGCACATCATACTCTTGCTGACAATAAGGACAAACGCTTTTGATCGGCGACAGGCCGGTCGAATACTTCCTTCCGGGGTACAAAACGACCGTCGAACGCGGCGCGACAAAAGAAGCCTGATTAGATCCGGCTTCAGCGATTGGTTCCGCTGGAGTCTCCTTGCCCAACACCGTCTCTGCCAACCTTCGTCCTTCGCTCAGCGCCAGCGACCATGTTTTCCTGACTTCCTCAACCAGAATCGGTCGTCCCGCACGCTTCTGATCGAAGTAATACTCAGCAATACGGCCGATGGCGTAAGTCGATGCAAACATCAAAGGTCCGGCCATCAGGCCGCCCACGGTAGGAAGGCCGAGTTTATATAGACTGGCCACGCCATGTTGGGCCAGCAATCCCAAGCCGACCATCCCGCCGAGCTCCTTCAAGATATCCTCGGCTTGTTTTTTGCCGACGGGGAAACCTTTGATCTCCCCTATCTTGGCGGCCATGAAGACCTGCACGGGAGTGTGTATCAGAACGTCTACAACAGGGAGCGGCTGAATGGCAAGCCCTGCACATACTGCTGCGGTGAGAAAAATCACTCTTTCCACACGTGTAGCCTCTGCCAAACGCGGGTCATCCTTCTCACGCAGCTGGGCTTCAAAAGTTCGTCTAAGCTCATCGGCCCGTCGCATCTGATCTCTGCCCTCCCCGGAAGATTTTTTCGTCCGCACAAGCAGGTCGGCGTCTCAAGCTTCGTCGGCAATCCTGAAGAAGATGCACTCGATAACCTGTCCCCCCTGTCTACATTCTACCTGTTACAGCGGTACCCTGGTAGTCTCAACACTCTCAGAGAGAAAAAGAGTTGGTATTTCAGGGACTTGTTACCTGGGTAACCTGACCGTTAACTCACTCCCTTAACAGGGCCGTCAAGTGATTAGGCCAATCGGTAAGGATACCGTCCGCTCCCGCAGCGATCATTTGCTTCATCACCTGCCTGTTATTGACAACTCCGACATGAACCTTCATTCCTGCCCGATGAGCCAATCGGATATGCGCCGGGTTGGCCAACTGTATCACACCCCGGCGGTGCGGCATCAGCAGATAACGTGCCGGCGCCCGGTAAAACACTCCCACACCCAAGCGAACCATGATAAAAAAGCGTCGGATCTCGTCTTGAGCAAGTCCCGTCGGCACTTCGGGAGCCAGCGTACGGAAATGGCGTATCGTGGGACCGTCATCGCAGACCACGATGACTCGGTGACGGGCGCCGGCGGCATCAAGTACCGCAAGCACATCACGAGCAGCATCTTCACCGCGATCCTTGATGTTCACGTAAAAATAAGCCGTCGGATACGCCGTTAACACCATCTCCAACGTGGGGATTCGCACGTTTTTTCCTCGGTAGGGATAGGCCTGACCGTCAACCGTAAAACTATATCCCGCATCCAGGCGCCGCAACTCCACCAGGGACATGTCACTCACAATGCCCTTGACGCCGGTAACAGACTCAGTGTTCTCTTCTGCGAAGACCATAGGAATCCGATCCAAGCTGCGACGCACGTCGAGTTGCAAGATGTGAGAGCCGGCTTGCAATCCTTGTCCGAAAGCGGCGAGGGTGTTGCCCGGCGCCAATCCCGCCGCTCCCTGATGACCGATCACAATCGGTCCGGGTCCCAGCGGAAGCTCGGGTAGGTAATGCAACACTTCCGATTCAGCAAGTGGGATACCGTCCGCGTCGGGTTGTTCGCTCGTATCGAGAGCCATAAGCGATATTCCTATAGCCAACAAAGCGAAAAACGCCACCACTGCCGCCCACGAGATTGTGGATGCCGACCAACGGACAGGCACGGGCACGTCAGCCAAGATGGGATGTTTCCGTTCCGGATCCTCCTCACAAGGTGAAAAAGCCTGCGGCGTCGCCCCCAATCGCGCCAAGCCGAACACCCACGGCATGCCTACCGTAATCCACATGGTCAATGCGCAATAAGCCAACATACTGGCTATGCCCGGCGCCAGATACTCCCGACTGACCAACCAATAACCCAGTATGAGCGTAGGCCAGCCAAGCACCAGGCGTCCGAGCGCTTGACCCGGTCTCAAGGATTCTCCCGAATCCTTCTGCGTGTGCTGCGTCATCTCACCGAGCAACAATCCCATCGTTGCTCCGGCTATGCGAAAACCGTCATCGGACTGTACCGGCAAAGCAGCCAGATAGGGCAACAAGACGCCTAAGAGCCAATGCCGCGCCTTGGGCTGGAAAGATTTCGCCATGCTTAGAGGATGGCGCACGGCCAGCCAGGCCACCGCGACACCAACGGCGATCCCTCCCAAGACCTGATACATATAATGCACACCAAGGTACAAACGGGACAAAGAAACCATGATGACCATCGACACGGCGATAATGGTCATCAACCGGTTCCGCCTGCACAGAGCAAGAAAACCCCAGAACGTGGCCGCCAGCTGGGCATGACCGGACGGAAACCCCGCACTCCATTCGTCAACCATGACCCGCAGGATCTCATCAGACGGTCTGGGCATGCCCAAGGCATCCTTGAGCACGCTGTTGATCCACGTAGAAAGCAAGATGGCAAACAGGAGCCGTTTGCCGACACGGTGATCCACACACCACAAGACAGTGGTCACCAAGAACAGATAGGCGAACTCACTGCCAAGAACTGTTATCCAATAGAAGAATATATCAACTCCGGGGACGGGGACTTGCTGCATCCAGATGTTTACAGCTTCAGAAAACAAACCCTCTCCTCCCCGCGTTCGGTCTCACTCGATCTTATCTCCCCAGCATGACCCGAGCATGCTGCTCCAAGGCGGTCTTCACATGCTCATCCCAGTAATCCCAATTATGTGCACCGGGATGTTCCTCATAAGTGTGGGGTATTCCCAACCGGTTGAGATGATCATGGAAACGTCTGTTCTGCTCCAACAAGTAGTCCTCCGTGCCGCAATCGAACGACAGAACCGGCAACTCTTTGCCCTTCGCCGCAGTGGCTATGGCGTAGATGTCGGCGTCTGACTCGGGCGGGAAGACGTGTCCTCTTTTGGCCATCTCCTCAACAGTCCACAGAGCCGAAGAATGTGCCCAGACGGAAGCGAACCGCTCCGGGTACCTCAATGCCAGCCGCAGGCTGCCAAAGCCACCCATGGACAGTCCGCCGATGGCCATCTTACCTTGGCGTATGTTGTATGTACTACTCAGATGTTCCGGCAGATCTTGCATAAGGAAATCCTCATAGCGTTCGCGACCGCCGGCATTCATCCAAAAACTCAACGCCCCATCCGGCATGATTACCAAGAAGGGATAGGTGGCCACGTATCGGACTAAGTTACTTCTATACAGCCAAGCCGCATGATCGTCGCTGGCCCCGTGGAGCTGGTACAAAACCGGATAGGGGCCCGGCCCGGCTTCGCTCGGATCCGGTATTATAGCGGTGTAGCTCACATGTCGTCGCAGCGCTTTGCTTTTCATCTGAACAGTCGCCGTAATCATCCTGTTGTATCCTCCTGTTGCCTTGTTTTTTCGGGTACATAAAGAACGAGCCCCGAGGTATTCATCACCACGGGACTCATCATATCGCATCTTGGCGGAAGGGGAGGGATTCGAACCCTCGGTAGGGGTTTATGCCCCTACTACAGTTTAGCAAACTGCCGCCTTCGACCTGCTCGGCCACCCTTCCGAACTATGCAGCACCAGTTTAGCACATCCCAAGCCACTCAGTCAACGCCTGTTTCTGCCGCGCGGCAATAACAGTCATTTTGGCAGGAACCGCGATCGGACAGGACAAATATTCTCCATAGACACACGGGCACATGGCAAAGGAGTGAGCTGAGTGGCTTCATCATCCTCCTGGTTCTCCGCTTTTTCCCCTTCGCAAATCGATTGGAGCACCCTTGGCAAAGAAGTCGGCCTGGGTGCCATTTTCGGTTTCGCCACCGGCTTTGCGGCCAAAAAAGCCATGAAAGCGGTTCTTATCGTGATCGGAATGCTCCTGCTTTTGGCCGTGTTCCTAGAGCAAAAGGGGATCATCACCGTACAGTGGGACGTGTTGGAAGCCACCTACGCTCAAAGCATCAACTCCAAAGCTCTCACGGAGACAATCTCCCAGTTCGCCCAGCGCCTCGGCGACCTGATCCCGGTCTCAGGCGGTTTCGTCGCCGGTTTCTTACTCGGATTCCGCGCCGGCTAAAATCTAGATACGCCGGGCGACATACACGTGCCGCGTATCGGTCTCTTCGGCCGGCGATCCGTCAGTGCGCAAAACCTCCAACACCTCAAAACCAGCCTCCTGCAACATCTTGATGACCTCGAACATGTAGTAACCCCGTTCGATGTGTATCTCGGTGAACCGTTCGTACAGCTCGCCGCATTGCACAAAAAACGTGGCGGTCAGGGTACCCGTCCTCTCCCGAGGATTGTATTCGTTCTGCCAAATGTAGACCACGTCGCCGTAGTCTTCCACAAAGACGTTGTTACCCCACAGATGCCGCAAAGCATGGACGCTGTTCATGTCAAATACAAACAAACCGCCTTTTTCAAGACAGGCCGCGGCACAGCAAAAAGTAGCCATCAGATCCTCGTCCCGTAGGTTGTAGTTCATGGCATCAAACCAACAGGTGACCAACTGTACGGGTTCCGGAAGCTGAAAAGAGCGCATGTCTCCGTGCAAGAAGGAAACGCGGAGACTCGGTTCGGCAGCCAACTTCATCCGTGCCTGGGCCAGCATCTGCGGCGACAGATCCAAGCCCGTTACCGAAATACCCTTTCTAGCCAACTCCAGCGCCACCGAACCGGTGCCGCAAGCCAAGTCAAGGGCGGAACGAACCTGGCAGCCATGTCTGTCCAAGACGTCCTTCAGCAGCCACAGAAGCCTCAGACCGAACTCATCGGCCCCCGTTCGATCATAGATCTCCGCATAGCGTTCATAAGGGGCGGCCATGGCGCCCCAGGCATCGACCAAACCCTTCCCCTTCCTCCTATGTCTGATCACCATAATATGCGTGCGCCACTTTATTTATGGCCGCAGCCACATCGTCGGCATCCGCTTCGGTCCATTTTTGACCGAGACCGACAGTCACCACCCGGCCCAGGTATCCCAGACTGTTTGGACACATGTCAGGGCTGTATTCAACGTTTCCCTTGTAGTACTGCGGCGCCCAAGGATAACCAGTTCGATCAGACGTCCACTTATTCAACACATAATCCCAATAGCGATAAATATGCCTATCGGGAATCTCCTTGTTGTAGATCGTGCCATTGCTGATGCCTTCAGCGGCCAACGCGGCGGAAAATCGCTGAGCTTCCTCGGCGGAGGGCAAAAACAGCCCGAGCGTTATTCCGCAGTCACCTTCGGGATCGGCCGAACGTACAAGCTCAATACCCGGTGCATCGGAAATCCGGGACACAATTCGCTTCTTCAGGGCCCTAGTCCTGGCCAGTATCCCGGACAGCCGCTGAAACTGCACATAGCCTACGGCCGCTCTTAACTCACACATCCGGGCATTAACACCGGCGAAGGGTTCCCACGGATCGTCTTTCTTCCAAAAAGACATTGCCGAGTCGTGCTTGCAAGCGGCGCGTCTGAACACGGTTTCGTCATCGGTGATCACCATGCCGCCTTCACCGCTGGTGATGATCTTGTAGTGCTGGAAGCTAAACACTCCGGCCTGCCCGATGGAGCCCAGCTTGCGCCCGCGATACTCACCGCCGACGGCCTGGGCGACGTCTTCCAAGACCGCGATGTCATACCGCCGGGCAATATCCATGATCTCATCCATCTGCGCCGGCCAACCCCGCATATGAACCGGGATGACACATCGCGTCAAGGGTGTGATCTTGCGCTCAAAATCATTCGGATCCAGCGTCAGTGTGTCATCGACTTCCGCTATGACCGGAATCGCTCCCACGCGGAGCACCGCCGCAGCCGTAGCGATATAGGTATAAGCCGGTACGATCACTTCATCCCCGGTACCTACACCCAAACCAACCAAGGCCGTCACCAAGGCCGTTGTGCCACCGGTGACAGACAGCGCATACCGGCTGCCCATGTACTCCTTGAACGCCGTTTCAAAACGGGCCGTGTAGGAGTCTTCATCCGTCAACAGGAAGCGGAACATCTTCTTACGCCGCAAGACATCGGTCACTGCGGCGATCTCTTCGTCGCCCACTTCCTCAATGCCGTGCAGACTTGACGGCAAGGGTGTAGTACGCACTTTTTCTCCACCGTCTATGGCTAAGCGAGCACTGCGATGAATCGTCAATAAGGATGACCTCCCGGTAGGCTAAGACTCTGGTCGCTGGCATCCATGGGGTATCATACCACAGTTCCTGCAAGAAGCTGACATCGCTCACGCCGATGTGGTCAACAGCAAGCTGTCGTCCGTGACTTGAACGCCGCGTAGCTTGCGAAATTCCTCCAACAGATCTTCCACACCCATTTGAGCCCGTTCGGGACCGGAGACGCTGAGCACGATCTGCCCCTCGTGCATCATTATGGTTCGATCGCCAAGCCTGAGGGCCTGATCCAGACTGTGAGTGACCATCAAGGTAGTCAAGCCCTCTTGAGAGACTATCCGTTGAGTGAGAAGGATGATCTGCTCAGCGGTGGTGGGATCAAGAGCTGCCGTATGCTCATCGAGCAACAAAAGGCGCGGACGGACTAAAGTCGCCATTACCAAGGCTAGTGCTTGACGTTGGCCGCCGGACAAAAGACCGACCGGACACTGCAGTCTGTCTTCCAGACCCAAACCCAGTACGGCCAGGCTTTCTTTGATCTGCTTTCTGCTCCGCGCGGTCAGTCCCCTCTTGAGTCCTCTTCTTTGACCCCTGCGCATAGCCATGGCCAGATTCTCCTCAATGGTCATCGAGGCCGCCGTGCCCTGCAGAGGGTTCTGAAAGACTCGCCCGATGTAGGCGGCCCGCTTATGCTCCGGCTGCAGGGTAATGTCCTCATTGTCCAAAAGGATGATTCCCCGGTCTACGGGAAAGACACCGGCAATGGCGTTCAACAGCGTGGACTTGCCCGCTCCGTTGCTCCCGATAATAGTGACAAACTCTCCGGGAAGTACTTTGAGATCGACACCCGCCAGGGCACCCCTCGGCGCAACGCCTCCCACGACAAAGGTCTTATGCAGATTGGCTATCTCTAACACAGCCAGCCTCCTCCTTCTGCCCGACGTAACCCTCAGCAAGCAGACGAGCGTTTTCGCTGGCTACCAGTCTCGAAAGGCGACGTTCCCGCCAGCGTGTTTTTACCGTAGGCAGTGCCAAAGCGGCAATGACGAGCACAGCTGTCATGATGCGCAGATCCGTCGGTTCCAGGCCCATCCGCAAAGCGAAAAAGATCGCCAGGCGGTAGATAATGGCTCCCACTAACACACCCAACGTAGAATGAAAAACGGCATGCGAACGGATTATGCCCGTCCCTATGATCACTGACGCCAAGCCCACAACAACCGTACCGATTCCCATACCCACGTCAGCAAAACCCTGGTATTGAGCCACCAAAGCCCCTGAAAACGCGACTAGCCCGTTGGCCAGGCTGAGACCGGCAATGGTCATCGCCTCAGTGTCGACACCCAAGCTCCGGATCATCTCCGGACTGTCTCCCGTGGCTCGCATTGCCAATCCGATATCAGTGGCCAAGAAAGCGTCCAAGAGCAACTTAATGACTACGGCCAGAAGCAACAGCACCAACAACTGTAGATAGGGAACCTTGGGCAACAGCTCTTCCAGTATGGTGAAGACCGTCGGTTGTCGCAACAGCGGGATGTTCGCCCGGCCCATAATCCGCAGATTGACTGAGTACAGTCCGGTCATGGTCAGAATACCTGCCAGCAATCCGGCTATCCTCAGCTTTGTGTGCAAAAAGCCAGTCAACGCCCCGCCCAGCATACCGGCCAACATGGCGACCAAACAGGCGACAAACGGAGACGTGCCCGATACAATAAGAGAAGCAGCGACCGCGGCGCCGAGCGGGAATGTGCCGTCCACCGTCAGATCCGCAAACTGCAACACTCTGTAGGTAATGAACACTCCAAGAGCCATGATGCCATAGGCCAGCCCCTGCTCAATAGATCCGCTGATCAACGCAAAACTCAACATCGCTGCCTCCCCAAGACCTTATCCTGAACTTGAACTAACGAACGATATCGTCGGCTTTGTCTATCAGTGACTGAGGGATCTTAACACCCATCCGCTCAGCTGCCTGCAAGTTGATGATCAACCGCAATTCCTGCTGATACTGAATCGGCATCGTCGCAGGATCGCTACCTTTGAGTACCTGGACGGCCATATCCGCCGTCTGCCGTCCCAAGCGGTAATAATCAATACCCAAAGTGGCGATGGCGCCGCGCCGCACGCTGTCGGCCTCTCCGGCAATGAGGGGGATTTTCGCCCGCTCAGTCACCATGATCACTGATTCCAGCGCCGAGACAACGGTGTTGTCCGTAGGAACGTAGATGGCATCCACCCGACCGACCAGCGATTGGGCGGCCTGCAAGACCTCGCTGGTGTTGCTCGCCGTCGCCTCAACCAACGTCATCCCTTCACTTCGGGCCGCTTGCCGGGCCAGATCCACCTGGACCACGGAGTTGGTCTCTCCGGCATTGTAGACCACACCCAAGCGACGGGCTTGAGGGTTCAGCGTTTTGACTAAGGCGATCTGTTCGGCTACGGGATTCAAATCAGACGTCCCCGTCACGTTGGTTCCGGGGCTTGCATTCGACTTGACAAGACCCGCGGCTTCCGGATCGGTGACGGCAGTGATCAAAATGGGAATCTTGTTGGTTACATTGGCCGCGGCCTGAGCCGTCGGCGTGGCAATGGCCAGAATCATGTCCACTCCGTCAGCCACGAATTTGCGGGCAATGGTTTGCGCCGTGGCCATATCACCCTGTGCGTTACGCACATCGTAGACCACCTGCTGCCCTTCTTGGTAGCCCAACTCCGCCAGCCGATCGACAAACCCCTGACGCGCCGCATCCAAAGCCGGGTGCTCAGCGATCTGTGCAATGCCTATGTTGACGGTCTTTGCCGTCCCCGCCACAGCCGTAGCCAACAGAATCAAACAGGTAAGAAAAAAAAGAACGCGCAATCTCATCAAGATACACACCCCTATTCTAAGGTCCTTGCCATTCGTGACTGTGCTTGCCTACTTTCATCACCAAAGACGTGTCGCTGCTGGCCACTCCGGAAATCGAGCGCAGCGTCTTTGTCAAGAAGACGTACAATTCCTCCGTGTTCGCCACGACCACTTCCATGATCACATCATAGACCCCGGTGCATATGGCTAAATATCTGACCTGCGGCAACTGCTCAATTTGAGCTATCACCTCCCCTACTTTGTCACCCGTCAGTTTCACGCCCACGATGGCCAGCGTACCCAGACCGATCTTGTTCGGATTGAGCACTCCGACTATCTTGAGAACGCCCTCTTCTATGAGTCGATTGACGCGTTTTCGCACCGTACCCTCGGCAAGATCCAAAGCTTGGGCTATCGCCGTGAAGGGGATTCTCCCATCCTGTTGCAAGTAGCGTAAAATCCGGCGGTCCAGATCATCCAGCCCGGGTGACTGAAACGAATCCATGTAAGTTCTCGCCTCCCAGATCCGCACAGCAGTCTCTGCTTACGCAAACTGTACCGCAATGCCCCCCTAGGTTATCATAATCGCATTATATAGCCCTCTCCATGACGAATCAAGCACCGCCAGCTGAAATAATAAATGAAAACCGCACCAATTGAGACGATGAGCGTTACGCCTTTCGCCAGGAAACACACCCGGCTAAGGCGAAATCCGCCGATTAACATGATCTCTATTGGGAGGTACGCGTCTTGCAGATACTTGGCTCATCGGCAGCGCAGGATTTCACAAGATGGTTGAGATCACAGGTGGCACGGCCCGATGCATTGCCGCCACCGCCTGCGGATGCCCAAGAAGTGGCTGATTACCAAAACGCCGTTCGCCGTATCTTCGCCGAAGCGGTCGGAGAGCCTCCGGAATATGACGATCTGGACCCGATAGTGCACCAGGTCGTAGAGCGTGAGGATTATCGTATCGAGGCCGTTTCGTTCGCTACATTCGCCGGATTGCGCATGACGGCCAACGCCTATGTACCCAAGGCCTCTGCACCGGTACCTGGTGTTTTGGTAGTGCACGGCCATTGGCCCCACGGCCGTCGGGATCCTCAGGTGCAGTATCGTTGTCTGTCCTTGGTGAAGTCAGGGTACTTCGTCCTGGCCGTTGACTGTATCGGAGCGGGTGAGCGGGCCGTTCAATTGCCCGGAGCCTATCACGGAGCCGCGGACGGCGCCGCTTTGTGGCTGTACGGTTACTCGCTTTTTGGCATTCAAATACATGAAAACTATCGGGCCTGCGACTATCTCATCTCCCGGCCCGAAGTTGACTCCACAAGATTGGCCATCACCGGCGCCTCCGGAGGGGGCAATCAGTCCTTTTACTCCGGAGCCTGGGACACACGCTTCAGCGCAGTGATTCCCGTCTGCTCCACTGGCGCCTACAGACACATGGTGGGAATGAGCAACTGTGTCTGCGAAACACCCCGCGGTTTGGCGGCCGCCATGGAACAAGGCGCGGTCTACTCACTCATCGCTCCCCGCGCCCTGCTCGTCATGAACGCTCTCAATGATTCCATCAGCTTCTGGCACGAAGATGCCCGTGAACAGATCGCTAACGCCAGCCGTCTGTGGAGATTGCTCGGTTGTCCGGAAAAGGTTGAATTCAGAGCCTTGCCGACCACACACGGCTATTGGCCGCCTTATCGCGAAGCACTGCTGGGCTGGCTGGCCCGCTGGCTGAAAGATGAACCGGATGCGAGTCCGCGTCCTGAGCCCGAGGTGGAGATCGAAGACTTCCGCAATCTGTCCTGCTTCCCGGACGCCGAAGAGTCCCAGGTGCTGACAGTCCGCGGTCTCTACGGTCGTCTGTCGAAATCCGCCCCGGATAGCAAGCCGACTCTGCCCGAGCTACAGGAGTTGTTGCAGATACCCGAAGTGGCTCCGAGTCTGCGCGTTGAACGGGTGACCAGAGCGGGCTCTCCCATGGGGTTGGGACTTGCTTTGCACACCGAAGACGGACTGGTGCTGCCGACCCTGGCTTTGTGGCAAGGATATGAACGGCCTGAAGAGGATGTCTTGATCTGGATAGGCAACGACAAGGACGAAGCCGCAAAGTGCCCTGCGGTGCGAACGGCTCTGGAGAAGAACCGATTGGTATGGGCCATTGACTTGCCCGGCTTAGGAGAGGCTACTCTCAATAGTGACATGCACGGTAGCCTTCAGCGCATCCGTCACAACGCCACCCGCGCCTGCCACATGCTGGGCTTCGATCTGGCCAGTCTGTGGCTGAATCTGTTGCGCAGGGCGGTGACTACGGTCCGTGAAAACGGAGCGAAATCAGTGACCCTGATCGCCCATGGCGGACCGGGAACCATCGCCCTGCTCGGTGCAGGACTCCTACAAGACGTCGATCGCATTTTGGTGGTCTCGCCCTTGGCCTCATACCGCATGGACGACACCTTCGTAGAACAACCCATGGAAATTTTCATCTCCAAGCTGGGCCTTTTGGGAGACATACCGCAACTGGCGGCTCTGCGCGCTCCGAGCCGACTCACCGTGGCCGCGCCCTTGGGGCCGCGCAACGAGCAGTTGTCCCTGTCCCAAAGAGAAAAGATCTTTGCCCCCACTCGCGAGGCCTACGCTCAAAACGGACATCCGGAGCACTTCCGTCTGATCGGTCCTGCCGAGATGCAAAGCGGCCTGGGCCGTTGGCTGTAGCCATTGACACAGGGCCGCCTAAGCGCGGCCCTTTTCGATTTTCGGTAAACGCCATGCGATCCACAGCAAAGGCAACATCAGGATGTAGTTGGCGCCCACGGCAATCTTGAAATTCGTCTTTTCGGCGATAATCCCGGTCCACCAGGGCGGAAGCATCGTGCCCAGATTCATGGCCAGTGACATAGTCGCCACCACCGTGCCTGCCAAGGCCGGAAACAGATTATTGGCAAAGGCCAAAGCGGTGGGATACAGGCCTGACAAGAAAAGACCGCTCATGATCACACCGAAGACGATCAGCAGCGGATGGCCGCCCAAGATGACCAAAAGGAGACTGATTGCCGCGCCGACTGAAAGGATCCGAATGCTGTTGCCGTAGCCAATCCGCTCGGCGACAGCCGCACAGACAAAGCGGCCAGTCGTCAACCCGACATAAAACAGAGAGATCATACTGGTGGCCAAGAAAGGAGAGACTCCGCCGCCTTCTTGCAGATACATGTTCACCCATCCCAAAAGCACCCAGGCCACACCGTTATAGATGAAAGCCACGGCAAACAAAGAGAGCGCCAGGCGATCTTTCAAAAACGCCACGCTCAGAAGCTGTCTTTTGGCAACGCTGCCGCTTTGCTCGGGATAGTCAAACCAAAGCGCGCTCACGCCGTAGACAAACCAGATTGCGGCAGCGCCCAGGAATATGACCCGCCAGTCCTGTCCCCATCTCAGCACCAGTGCGATCAAAAGCGGCGACAATGCCGCGCCAACGCTGTAGATGCCATGAAGCACATTAAAAGCCCTGGCCCGATCATCCTGTCTTAGATCAGAGGTCAAGGCATTGATGATCGTGGAGACAGCTCCTTGCGAGACGCCCATGATCACAAAGCCGAGCAAAAAAAGAAGCCAGTAACCGGCAAAAGCGGCCAGAGTCAAACCCCCGGCCTGCAATAAGGCGCTCACCACCAGCAAAGGCTTTCGCCCGAAAAGATCCGAGGCCACCCCCGAAAACATACTTCCCAACAGCGAGCCGAATGATCTGGCGGGAAAGGCCAGACCGGCCGCCGCCAAAGACAAACCGAAATGAGAGATGATGCTTGGCATCAACGGCGGGAAAATGATCCCGATGGCACCGACAAACAAGTAACCCACTTGACAAAAACGCACAAGGCCGTCGTTTCTGGACATGGAATCGATCCTTTTCTTTGATTGAAATGCGGGCTTTCTATCAGATTACGCACCGAAAGAGTCTACTCCTGCGACCCGGACATAGAAAAGGGGGCGAGTTACCGCCCCCGTCCGTCCGACAGCCCAGTCCCGCTCAAAAGCTGACACTTAAGCCCACTAGAAGACCTTGAACGCTTTGTTTCAAATCAGCGAACTCACTGTCGTCACTGCCGGTGACATATACGCCTCCTATTGTCAACTTGGTGGCTTCAGCGAGCCGGTGGGTATACTTCGGCAAGAACAAAGCTCCTCTATCCGTGGCGTTGAAAAGAGCAGTCAACTCGAGATCGTGTCTGTCCCACGGCGAATACTGACCCCTGGCCATGATATAGGTCTGCGCCTTACGGCCCTTTTGTGGATCGAAAAATGGAGCCAGAAGTGATCCGCCCTGGTTATAGACTACTTGTGCACTGGCATACAACCCGTTGTCGAATGAGTAATCACAACCAACCACAAGCTGTGAGTAAGGGTCGTTCGACGACATAGCCAGATTTAGCGGAGCTTCCAGCTCATCCAGACGCTCGGGTGCCTTGTACGCTCCCTCAAACCAAACAGACGCTCCCTTGATGTCAACAGCGCTGGCCACGCCGACGGATTGCACCCGCCGATAGCGTCCGCCGGGAACCGGAAATGCCGTCGGATCAAACGGATCCACTATGCTCAACCAGGCCGCGGGCAGATCGTCCCAGCCGTTGAAATATGTCAGATAGACCGGCCAGCCGCGAACGGGCAGCTCGCCCCGCAAAGCGATCTCAAACTGATCCCCGTCACCGGTGGGTTTTCCCGACACAGACGACAGATCAAACCCCGGTGGCAGTTCCGCAGGAACGTAATCGAGGACGCACACGCCGGTAAGTCCGGCGCCGCCCGGCTGGTAGTACGCAACCATGACCGCAGGCACGGGCTCGCCCTTGAGCTCCAAAGCGTCCAGCGAACCAAAACTCTTGGGATTGATATCATTCGTGGGGTTAATGCCGTCGGCGGTTCCCCAGTTGATCACCTGTCTGCCGACCCGGATATCCAATTGCGACAAATAGACATCCAAATACGCCTCGTCCAGTTCCCAGCTCGCGCTCACTGAGGGTCGGTATACCGCGTCGCCTTCAAACGAGAGATGATAGGCACTGGCAGAACCGACCTGTCCGTCCAGCTTCAATTTGTACTGCAACTGGCTGCGATCGAATCTTTTGGTCTCAGTGAGATAATGCATATCATAGCGCAGCTCACCCATCAGATCAGCGGCCGTCGTCTGAGTGGACAAGGACAAAACCAAAAGACAAGTCAACACGAACCACAACCGATGACGCATCTCTCACAACACTCCTCTCAGTCTGCTATGAGTCCGGCGCAGCAATCACGGATGGTGCGATTCCGCCAAAACGCGCCCGGGCAATCCCAGTGCTTCTATGCCGGATGCTCGCCAGCGACGATTTTGTTCAAACACTTGAGATTGTGGCGTGATAACAGCGGCGCGCCAAAACACCTGTTGGCGTCGCTACCCACCTCAGTGGCGTTTGGCATCGTTGCCGTTTTCACCGATACACGCCGCATCGAGTAGGGT
>LFTP01000379.1 GCA_001513395.1 Clostridia bacterium DTU080 | reverse complement strand
GGCCGTTCAGTTTCTCACCCGCCTGCCAATCGACCTATCAGGCCCGATCAATGAATCCCATCTGGTAGGCTCCATGGGTTGGTATCCGTTGGTAGGCGGTCTGCTCGGCGCCTTGGTGACCGCTTGCGCCACCGGATTGGCACTTCGACTTCCGGCCCCGGTTACCGCTGTAATGGCCGTAGCTTTTTTGTCAGTCATGACCGGCAATCTTCATCTCGACGGGCTGATGGATACCGCTGACGGTTTCTACGGCGGCCGAACACGGGAGCGCAGACTGGAGATCATGCGCGACAGTCGCGTCGGAGTGCACGGCGTGACCGCCGGAGTTGTCGCTTTGCTTATGCAATGGTCGCTCCTGTGGACGCTGCTGGAAGAAGGATGGCTGCCGTTGGCCCTGCCTTTGGCCCTGAGTTCCGGTCGCTGGTCGCTCGTCCTGACGGCCAAAACCCAACCACCAGCCAGAAAAGACGGCCTGGGCGGGCTGTACGCCACGCATCTTCGCCCTCGCCATCTGCTCTGGGCGACGCTGACCTGGATCATGACCGTCATCGCCGTGTTCTTGGTTGGCGGCCGGCAGATCTCAGCCCACCCTTACGTTTTCGTTATATCGGTCATGATGACGGTCCCGATGGTCGCCCTCTTCTTCGGCAGATACGCAACGAAAAAGATCGGTGGCCTCACCGGAGACACTTTGGGAGCCACATGCACACTTGTTGAGTTAGCCGTGCTATTGGCCTTGGTGATAGTAGGTGCGTCATGAAAAAAGATCACAAGCCCATTCAACTACGTCTTTATCTGCTGCGTCACGGAGAAAGCGAGGACAATCGCGCCGGACGTTTTGGAGGATCTCGCGACAGCTCTTTGAGTCCCCGCGGTCGGCGCCAATCTCAGGCCCTCAGCGAACGGCTTTCCGGTTTGCCTCTGCATGCGGTCTACACCAGTCCGGCCCGAAGAGCCCGGGTGCTGGCTGATCTGCTCTGCGCCGGACGCCCACTGACACCTGAAATATGTCATGATCTGCGGGAAGTCTCATTCGGTGACTGGGAAGGAATGAGCTATCCCGAAATCCATGAGCGCCATCCTGATGGATGCCGCCGCTGGATGCAAGATCCACTCCGCTTTGCACCGCCGAACGGAGAAAGCTTCTTGGATGCTATCGCCCGGGTGCGTCCGTTACCTCGGCGTTTCGTTGATGCGGCGACAATCCACGGAGCCAACGGTCCCATTCACATCGCCGTGGTGACACACGGAGGCCTTTTGCGCGCCCTTCTGGTCTGTCTGTTGGCCGGCAACCCCTCTCTCGCCCTGCGACTGAGGTTTGACAATGCCAGCCTGAGCATCGTAGATTTGTTCGGCGAGGCAGCAACAATCCGTTGTCTTAACGACACATCCCATCTCACGGAGGTCGAATGATCATGACGGCCAAATCCATTATGATCCAAGGCACGGGCTCGAGTGTGGGCAAAAGCATAATCGCCACCGCCTTGTGTCGCATCATGGCCCAAGACGGCTATCGCGTCGCTCCTTTTAAGTCTCAGAACATGGGCCACGGAGCGCTGACTGCCGAAGGCGGCGAAATGGGCGTGGCCCAGATCATACAGGCCTACGCCGCCCGCACCGAGCCTCATGTGGACATGAATCCGATCCTGCTTAAGCCGACCGGAGATATGCACTCTGAGGTGATTGTCAACGGCAGCTCGAGAGGAGTCATGTCTTGGGGCGAGTATCGCTCGCTGCGCGACGAGCTGTTGGATCGCAGCCTGGCCGCCTACGGGCGCCTGGCGCAAAGATATGAAGTCATCGTCCTGGAAGGAGCGGGAAGCCCGGCCGAAGTGAATTTGAAAGACGGCGATATCGTCAATATGCGCATCGCTCTTTCGACCCAATCGCCCGTCTTATTGGTCGCCGACATCGACCGCGGCGGCGCCTTGGCTTGGTTGGTCGGCACACTTGAGCTGCTGGCTACGAATGAGCGGGAGCTCGTCAAAGGAATCATTATCAATAAGTTTCGGGGGGATTTGACCTACCTGCAACCCGGCCTGGATTTCCTCACGGAGCGTACCGGCCTGCCGGTGGTTGGAGTTGTTCCCTACATAGGCGATCTCAACTTGGCGGCTGAAGACTCTCTTTCGGACGCCCCATGCGTGCGTCAAGTCAGTGAAGAGTCTATTGAGCGGCTGGCGGATGTCGTCAGGCGACATCTTGACATGGACTGCGTCTACTCGCTCATGGGTCTGGGCAAACAGTAAAACTCGCCCCGGCGCTCAAAACTCAATGCCGGGCTGAGCCTTGATCCCCTGATCGACAAGGGGGTGTTTGATCATCCGCATCTCGGTCACCAAGTCCGCATAGTCGATCAACCCTTGAGGAGCATGCCGTCCGGTCAAGACCACATGGCGCATCGGTGGGCGTCTGTCGAGGACGTCCACTACCTCCTCCAGGGAAAGCCATTTGTAGTGAATGACGTAAGTGATCTCATCCAAAATGACCATATCGTAGGCTTCCGGAGGAGCCAAGATCTTTTCTTTGCAAAGCGTCCATCCTTCAAGAGCCAAGGAACGGTTGTATTCATCTTCACCGGAAAAGACGAAACCGTCCCCCAAGGGAATGATCTCCACTCCCATCTTGCGGGCCGCCCGGATCTCTCCCCAGTTGGCGTTTTTGTTCTTTATAAACTGAAGCATGATGACCTTCATCCCGCGACCCCAGGCGCGCATCATCAGCCCCAGAGCGGCCGTGGTCTTGCCTTTTCCGTCTCCGGTATGTACAATAACGAGACCCTTGCGTGTCGCACCGGCCAATGCCCATCACCCCCTCATCTGAACACGCCACGAATCGACAAATCCACCACTTCTTTTGATTATTGCCGGCAAATCCGAAAAGGGTTTGCGGAATGCAGACGAAATCCAGATATAGCAAGATGCAACCTGAAACCCCATCAGTCTCGAGCCAATCGAGGAGGTCTGTCACATGCGCATCTTTCGCTCGAAACGACTCCGTCTGAAGAGACTTATCATCACCGTATTCCTACTCATGCCTATCTGGCATGGGGAAGTTGACGCCCAAAGCATCCACAGTCTGCTGGAGGAATTGCGAGACCCGACATGGAGCGTCCGCCGCGAGGCGGCAAGACAACTCGGAAGCTTGCCATGGGGCGATCTGGGACCCGATGATTCGGTGATCAGCGCTCTCGTCACAGCTATCAATGACAGAAACCCCGCCGTGCGTCTGGCAGCGATCACTGCCCTGGGATCAATCGGTCCGGCGGCCAAGGCGTCTGTTCCGGCTCTTATTCGAGTCTTCACCGACGCGAGCAACACCCACGATCTGCGCTGTGCGGCCATCAGAGCTTTGGGATCCATGGGTCCGGCGGCCCAAGAGGCGGTGCCGGAGATGATCTCCGTCTTGCTTGACTATCATCACCGCAGCGATCTGCGCCTCGGAGTCGTCGAAGTGTTGGAAAGTCTGGGTCCGCTGGCACACAACGCCGCCTCGGCTCTGGCCCGAGCAGCTGCGGACTACAACAACCCAGCTATCTTGCGCCAAGCGGCGGCTACGGCGTTGGACCGCGTCATTTCAGACGATCCCACGGGGATCCGCGACGTCACTTCGATGGCTTCCGCCACCGTCGCTCCTCATCTGCCCCTGCTCGATGCCGAAACATGGCGCCTGGGCGATATGCATCTGGTCCCTCTCAAGTCGATGGCCGATTGGCTGGGTGTGAAGACGGCCTATGACCCCCTGACCGGCATCGTCACGGTGAGCGACACCGGGCAACGGATCACAATGCAACTCGGCTCCACGATGGCTCAGGTCAATGGCACCGACCTACCGATGCCGCTTCCCGTATTCGTTTTCGAGGGCGTCACTTTGATCCCCTTGCCTTTTTTCACCGAGGCCTTCGGAGTCGATTTGCAATGGTATGCTGACACAGAAGAGATCATAGCCGGCCTGTCGGACAGACAGATCAGAATTCACAGTCCCCCGACTCCGCCCGAGACCGAGCAGGCACTGGCAGAGGCGGCCGGCCTGATCCCCATAACAAAGGAAAACGGAAGTCTCCGATTCACTCACCCAGAGCAGCCTTCCGCAGCCTTCGGGAACGCTGCATATATTCCTTGAAGGTCTCCAAGCCGAATTCGCGGATCAAATCAGCTACACTCACCTCAGTTGAGCGCGATTCCAGAGCAAAAAAGGCTTCCGGGCGACAGACATCGATATGGATGGCAGAGCCATACTTGGCGATCATAGCCGGGAACTGCCTGTGGTTGTTGTCCAGATGGAATATATACCGATCCATGTTCAGATCTCGGATGACAACCGGATGGTAGTTCCCGTCGCCCTTTTGCAGCACGTGACCCGTCTTGTCGACGATGATCCCCACCCCGCCGCGATGAGCCGAAACCACATACACTCCGTAATCCAGCGCCCATCGTTGCAGCTGACGACCGCCCTCATAGGCGGACAGGAAAAAAACCAGCTCTACGTCTTGAGCCGCCAGGCCCTCGATGACCTCGGAGAAGTTCAAGTCGAAGCAGATGGCCATGCCGATGCGTCCGAAGGGAGTGTTAAAGACCGGTGTCGTCGTACCCGGCTTGATGCCCTCGCGCATCTCGTAATCGGTGGGGAACATCTTTTATACTCGCCCACTACCTGACCGGCGGGATCCAGCAGCAGGGCCACATTGTACAATGTACCGTCTTCTTCCTCTTTGATTATCGGCAAAATCACATAGCATTGGTACTTGCGGGCCTGCTCGGCAAAAAGCTCAGACAGCGGCCCCGGAACGCGTTGAGCCGATCTTCGATCGTTCAAACAGGCCTCCGGGAGAGCAATGATGTCCGGCCGACCCTCGCCCGCCTGTTGCACCAAAGCCAGGGCCCGCCGCAGCGTCGCTTGCGGATCAGGACCGCGGCCAAAAGATACCGTCGCCACGCGCGCCTTTCTCACATCCGTCCTCCTTACGGCTGCTTCAGTGTTGAGTTCATGCAATCTTGGCAGCCCATCTCCACAGATTCATGAACGGGTGAGTATTCCCTCCTTGGAGACAGATCAAAGGGTGATAGGGCTCTGTCCAACACACCGTGCAGATACGACAGGAGGACTCCGTAGTTGACAACGGGAACCCCGCCGGCGGCCAAGACTTTGAGGCGTCGGCGCATCTCCTTGGCCTGGATCATGCAACCCCCGCAATGAATAACCAGACGGTAGCGTTCCAGATCGGCCGGGAAGTCATTCCCGTTGCACCACGTGAATTCAGGGGCCCCTCCGATATATCGCGTCAATAGCCGCGGTATTTTGACGCGCCCGATATCTTCCGTCATCGGCCGATGCGTGCATGCTTCGGCAATGAGCACCGGATCTCCCGGCCGCAGCCGGTCTACGACATCCACTCCGTTGACAAGAGTCCTCAGATCGCCATTGTAACGGGCAAACAAGATGGAGAACGAGGTCAAGGGCACATCATCGGGCACGATCTCGCCGACCCGATCGAAAACCTGGGAATCGGTAATCACCAGGCGCGGCGAATCCTTCAGCGCAGCCAGAGCCTGTCCCAATTGCCCGACCGGGACCACAAGAGCCTGGACTTGATGATCGAGAAGGTCGCGCAAGACCTGTACCTGGGGTAGAATCAACCGCCCTTTGGGTGCCTGTGCATCGAGATGGACGACCAGAATAATCGTGTCTCCCGGCGCTACGAGATCTCCGACGATCGTCTCAGGATGGGCAGAGACAGGTGCCGTCCGGACGATGGCCTCTTTCAAAGCGTCCAAGCCTGCTTTGGTGAGAGCGCTGACCCTCACCTGCCTCACTCCGCCGGGCAGAGTCTTTTCGACGACGCCCTCATCCGCCAAATCCGCCTTGGTCTCGGCCACCAGGCAGGGCATCTCATCGGCCAGCAAACGATCGAGCAACTCCCGCAGCCAGGAGTCCTTTTCCAGTCCGCCCAAAGAGGCATCGACAACCAGAATGACCATGTCCGAGCGGCGAATGACATCCCAGGTTCGCTCCACCCGCTGCCGGCCCAACTCTCCCTCGTCATCCAGGCCCGCCGTATCCACCCAGACTATCGGGCCCAGCGGGGGGAACTCCGCGGCCTTGTACACCGGATCGGTCGTGGTACCGGCGATTTCAGAGACGAGAGCTACGTCTTGTCCTGTTAAAGCGTTGAGCAAGCTCGACTTGCCGGAATTGCGCCGGCCCACCAAAGCGATTTGCAGCCGCTGACTTCGTGGCGTCTGTTGCATCCGTCAAGACCTCCTTCGGCCACACTCTAAAAGAACAGATCCCGCTCTCCCTGTTCCAGTCTTTTCAGGCGCTCCTCAACCTGGGCACGTACCTTTTCATTCGCAATGGTGGTCATCTCCCGGGCAATGGTCCGTTCGATCTCCTGTCGTGTCTTCGGATCGGCATAGTCCAAGGCATACTCCTTGAGAGTCAAAAGAGCGTTGGGTTGGCAGACATTCTGGATCTGTCCCGTTTTGGCCAGCTGCATGAAGCGATCGCCGGTGCGTCCCTGCCGGTAACACGCCGTGCAGTAGCTGGGCACATAGCCGGAAGCACATAGCATGCGGATGATCTCATGCGGACGGCGATGGTCATCCACGGCAAACTGCGGCGTCTCATACAGCTTGTCCTCTTGCGAATGTTCAAGCTCCTGCCGATAACCCCCGACGCCTGTCGAAGATCCGGCACTGATTTGAGAGACCCCGAGCCCGATCACTTCATCCCGAAAACCGGGCCGCTCCCGCGTCGACAAAATGATACCGGTATAAGGAACGGCCAGGCGAATGACTGCCACCACCCGGCGAAAATCATCATCGGACAAAAGGTGCCGGAACTGCGTCATATCGATCCCGGCCGCCGGGCGCAACCGAGGCACTGATATGGTGTGGGGACCGACACCGAAGCGCTGTTCGAGATGCTGAGCGTGATGCAACAGCGCCAAGACATCAAAGCGGTAGTCGTAGAGCCCCAAAAGCACGCCAAGGCCGACATCGTCTATTCCGGCCTGCATAGCCCGATCCATGGCCGTGGTGTGCCAGTCGTAATCGGATTTGGGTCCCACAGGGTGCCAGTGTGCGTAGCTATCCCGGTGGTAGGTCTCCTGGAAGAGAATGTAGGTACCGATCCCGGCCTCCTTCAGCTGCCGATACTCGGCAACGGTAGTGGCGGCGATGTTGACATTGATCCGGCGAATACTGTCGCTGAGATGCCCGTTGCCCTGGGGCCCGCCTGAGGTGGCATAGATGGTCTCTATGCACTCCAAGACATATTCAATGGGGCAGTTGACCGGGTCTTCTCCGGCCTCCAAGGCGATGCGTTTGTGGCCCATAGCCTCCAGTAGGCGGACCTCGTCAATCAATTCTTCTCGGGTGAGTCGCCGCCGGGCCAAAGGTTGGCGGCAGCTGTATCCGCAGTAGCGACAGCCGTTCACACAGTAATTGCTGATGTACAAGGGAGCAAAGATCACGATGCGACGGCCGTAGATCCGCTCCTTGACTTGACGAGCCGCTGAGTACATCTTTTCGATGTGTTCTTTGTCTTCAGTATGAAGGAGGACGGCTGCTTCGTACGGAGTCAAACCCTCGGCTCGTTCCGCTTTCTGAAGAATCTCCGCCACCTCGGCCGAATCCGCTTGACGCGCCCTCGACAGCTCGTCACGGATTCCACCCTCATCGATAAAATCAGCTGACTCCCATTCCCGACGATCGATAGGCATCACTAAACACTTCCTTTGATTTTTCCATCCATCTCAAAGAGTGACCGGGATCTTGAGCCACCGTCCGGCCCAAAGCGGTCACCATGCGCACAACCTGCGCCCGCTGCCTCTGCGGCTCTTCGAGGTTGCGTCCTTTGCCGGGGTAGATGGCATACGAAGAGCGATACGCCTTCGGCGTCAAATTCGGCATGATCACATTGGCTCCGGCCTGCAAAGCTGCTGCCCAGCCGTCGACGGCCACAGTGCCCAGGGCCGTGGTCGCTGGCAGGTGAGCGTAAGGGAGCAATAACCTGGCTACGGCGACGCATTTCAAGGTCAGCTGCGCATCGCCGGATGCGGCCTGTCCTAAAGGTGTGTCCGGATGGGCGATAAAAGGCCCGATGCCGGCCATATCCACGTCCAACCGGTGCAGCAGGCGCAAGTCCGCCACGAGCACATCCACGCTTTGGCCTGGCAGGCCGACCATGAAACCCGATCCGATTTGAAAGCCCAGATCACGAAGCGACTTCAGTGCGGCGATCCGGTCCGCCAACCGGTGGCCGACGTGCAGACGGGCATAAAGCTGCGGATCAGCGGTCTCATGCTTGAGCAGATAACGATGTGCACCCGCTTGTCGCAATAGAGCGTATTCGCTGTAAGAGCGCTCCCCGACCGACACCGTGACCGCCAGGTCAGTATGGCATCGTATCTCTCGCACCACATCGCACAGAGTCTCCATGGAAAAGCCCATATCCTCGCCCGACTGCAGCACCACGCTGCGATATCCAAGCCGCTCCGCCTCTTGGGCGGTGGCCACGATCTCTTCAGGGCTCAAGCGATAGCGAGCCAATCGCTTGTTACCCACCCGCAGGCCGCAATAGCTGCAGTTGCGTACACAATGGCTGGAAAACTCTATGATGGCCCGCAGATGAACAGCATCGCCCACGCTCTGCCGACGCTTGACATCGGCGACCTCGAACAGTGCAGCAAGCTCATCGCCAGCGGCCAGCAACAGACGCCGAATATGCTTCGGACTCGTGGAACCTGCGTTGACCGCCTCCAAAGCGACGTCAAAAGGGACCGATGATGCATCAGTCTTCATTTTGTACCCTCACCGTGGTCAAAGCGCTTTTGACATGAACTCCGCGGATGCTGCCCAAACGCCCGGTCAAGGCCCCTACGGCGTCCGTAGTGCCATCCACGATCAGACTGATGACCCCAAGTCCCTCCATCCGGTAGGGAATGCCCATGCGCCCGACGATGATATCCGCATGATCCGAAAGCACCTGGTTCACCTTGGCCGCGTTGTGCTCCCTGTCTTCGATCACAATGCCGATCACGCCCAAACGCCGCTGTTTGGTCTGCTCCGTGTTCGCGCTCATAGACACCGCCTCCGCCTGTTGCGTATTGCCGGATCCGAAAGATGCGGACCTTCGGCTTTGACTGTTGAGAACAAAAAACGGCGCAACGGGATACGTCGCGCCGATCATGGCACAGCCGGCAAAAAAGAATCAGCCACCTGTCCCCTCCCCACCAGGACGTACCCTCGGGTCAGGGCAAAAGCTCCGGGTCGCGCTTTCCCTCCGCGGGCCGTAGCCGAGCGTCAGGATTCCGGCTCCCCGATCTTTTGCCATATTCACTTCAATGTTTCGTCACCAGGATAACCCATAGTCTGGCCCAAAGCAAGCCCGGCTCACTCCTGGCGTCGCGTTCCGGAAAAACGGGCCTCCCCGAGCTGAATTTCAACGGGATCCTCCGCGGCGCGGAGAGTCGCTTTGAAAAACTGCACATCATCGTATTCGACCGCGTTGCCGGTCAACAGCAAGCGATGCCACCCTTGAGTCGACCGCCCGGTCTCGGTCACGGTGTAGGACACAGGCTGCCAATCCTCTCCATCGGATGAAACAGCTAGCTCGACGATATCGCCGACGGCCGCATCCTTGACGTACACGGTCAGCGTAAACTCGTCCAAAAGTGGCGTCTCCCAGACCAAATACTCGGCGGTGTTAGCTTTTCTGACCTTGCGGCTGATATCGCCGAAGAACTCATCGTCCCGACCCGTGGAATACTCCCAACCCGCTGATTCCTCATAGGTCCTGGAAAGATCGATAACCCCGAACCATCCTCCCACCTCTCTGGGCGCGTTGAGTTCGTCGTGCAAAACCCAGAAATTGCGGGTCATGAAGCTGATGCGGTCATGGATTTCGTCTACGTATTCGTCATCCACAACTATGGTGGCCGTCAAGGTGTGTCTGCCGTCCGGCAACGTGCGGGTATCGACCAACAACTGACCGATGTCGGGAGCGCTTGAGCCGGAGTAGATGAGATCATTGTTCAGGCGAATCTCCACCTGTTTCACCGATTCCGGATCTACATTGCTCAAGCGGACGCCTACATCCACCACGCCTTGCACGCCGCCAACGGTGGGGATATCAAAACGGGCGGCGGGCCAACTGTAAGCCGCATCACGGGCCGCGGCCCGGCCTTTTTCGAACCGCTCGAGTAGTTCAGCATGAAAAGCCTTAGGTTCGGCAATGGCCTGTAGTCTCAGATCTATGTCTTCGGTCGGACCGTCCCATTCAGCCCAGGCTCCGAAAGGATTATGTACAAAAATCCCCCCGGAAATGTTGGCGAAAGCCTTCAAAGCCTCTTTGTACTCAGGAATACCGGCCAAGACCGGTCTTTCCCGCTCGTCGACCACGACCACATTCTTGAAGGTGATACCCCCGACCCGAGAGGCCATCTGTTCATCGGCGGGGTCTGAGATCTCTGAAATCACCGAGATAGGCGAAAANNTAGGGGGCGGCCGAACTCACTTTGCGTGGGCTCGGTGGCCACATTGATCAAGAGACAGTCTTCAAAGATCAAGTCCAAGGCGTCGGCATCCACGCTGCGCACCCGGATGCCGTTGAACCGAGTGTTCTCCACTATGCAGCCTCGAAACACAACCCGACCGTATGGTCCGTTCGGATGCACACGCCGCACATGCAGACCGTACTCTCCACCCCGGACGATGTTGTTTTCCCACAGGACGGAGACTTCGACCGGACCTGTAAGGTAGTTCAGATACATATGTATCCCCAACACGTCGTTGTTTTCAAACACGCAGTTGCGAACGATGATGTTTGCCAAAGACTCATCACTGCGATTAGGCTCCAGATCAATGCCGGCCGACGGAGCAGTGCCTCCGGTGTTTTTGAAGACACAGTTTTCTATCAGCAAGTTCTTGGCGGTGATCACGCTGATACCTTGCCTGTAGTTGTTGTCCGCCACGACATCCCGGATAACGATATTCTCATTCGGCCGACCGCTGGAGGAGCGCCCCAGATTGATACCGTCACCGCCGGTATCACGGACGGTCACGCCGTGGATCTCAACGTTGCGGCAGCTCAAGAGTCTAAAGCCCATGCGCCATTCCGCTTTCTTGTACTCAGCCGACATGTAGTCCTCTTTGTTCATGCGGACCGTAGCCCCGTAGCCGCGGATGATTAGACTGTCCACGTCCGTGGCATTGAAGACCGAATCATACTGGCCATGGTACTCGCCGCGCTTGGCCGCTATAACCACGCCTTCTTCCAGAATGAGCTCAAGGTTACTGCGCAAAGTGAGCGGACGTACAACCCACTCCTGGCCCACATTAGGTATGATCAGCCTAGAGACCCCGGAGTCGATGGCCGCCTGCAATGAGTCCGTGGCGTCCTCCGGATCAAAGCCCCACCACACAGCATTGGCCTCAGTACGTATACCGGCCCGCACTTCGGATATGGCCTCCATGTTGCGAGCAATCCGGGCCTGGCCGGCGGCGCTGAGGCCGAACAAGACTGCCAAAACAACGAGAACCATAAAACGATCTGCCCTTGCCATCGCTTCTCCTCCATATCTACCTCTGCGCCGTGTCTGCAGGCAAAATAGCTGCATCGTTGGGCGCTGACAACACGGACTATCAATTCGCCCGCGGCGGTCACTTCCCCTCTGTTTTGATGCAATACATCGTCCACCAGCAGACGCGCCGTCTGAAGCGATGGGCCCACAACACATATGCATACCGCCGCAGACGTTAGCGGCCGGCGCCTTCTGATAGGACCTTATCGAACCAAATCCTCATCCCAACGGGACAGGATTTCATCCACGGTCTCTTCAGCCGTCTGCGCAGAAGAATCAATGCACAGACCTATTCGCGGCGTCGCCTCAAGCCACCTATGGAAACAACAAACGGCCCTTTTCAAGTCGGCCTCGTCGGTCATCCAGTCTCGATAAGTTCTTGAGCCCCGTTCCTGCTCACGACGGACCACGGTATCGGCATCCGGTGTCAAGACGACAAATCCGAAGCGGCCGGGAGCGCACCAGTTTTGTATAGCGCGGCAAGTCCTCCGCCAGGACAATGTCGGCGTGAACAGCGGTGAATCTCGCCAAGACCAATGAATCTACGAGCATTGCTCCGTTTCGGCACCTGAGTTGAGGCTGCCGTATGGCTTCAGGATCCAGATCGGGTGTCATATCAACACGACCTGAGACGATGAGCTTCCACATCAAATCGCCTTCGACAAATGCTCCTCGTTCGAAACGCTCGGCCAAGATCCGGCCCACCGTTGATTTGCCCGCAGCTTGAATACCGGTGACAAGCACCGCTGACGGCTCCCTCAACGCTGTTCATCCCCTGGAAAAAGCGACGCGGCACTGTGGAAGCTCCGCATGCCGCGCAGCGACCTATGAGCCTGCTTCGGGAATCCTGAGAGACTGATATCAGACCGCAACTTCGACGTTCTTCTACGGCTGAAGTCGTGAGATCCTCCCTCATTCATCGTGTTTGTGCTCTTCACGAGCTACGCCGCATATGCGCCGTATAGCCCGTACCGCACTCACGACCATCCTTTGTCGTGCGCCGTCCTCGCCCGGGTTTCAACGCAGCGTAGAACGATTGTACTATGGCGTCCGCACTGTGGACGTGAAGCTTATCCGAATCGTGCCAACACATCATGCTTGACGGTTTGAGCCGAATACTCCTGCGCTGGGCAGTCCGCCAAAAGGACGCAACTGCTCGACTGTGAAGCTCACCGACAGCAATGGTAAGCTCATCAAGCCAGTCTGTCCGTTCAAGCCGTGATATGCGAACACAATCCGCAGCCAACGCACCTGCTTGACCATCGGTGCCCTGACCCACCACTAAAGCAATGGGCTTGCGGTCACCGGATCATCTAGTCAACTCCCCGTACTCTGGTAATGCCTTACGCCAATCCTCCAGACTATCCTGGAAAAAGCCAGGAACAACAGCCCTGCAGGAAGCGCCAGCAGTCCTTGCCAATACGGGCGACCCCAACCGCATACAGCGGCTGCAGGCAAATAACTGATGACCAGGATCGGCAGAACGAAGGTGAAAAAGCGCCTCAAAAGCCAGGGCATGTAGTCGATCGGACAGCGAGTCACCTGATAGCTGGCATTGGTGAGGATGTAGATCCATTCCAGCCCCTGGATGGTGAAGAATGCCAGTCCCGATGTGAGCACAAAGACTCCGCTGTAGACCAGACAGCCTCCCGCAAGTGCCAGTACGAGAACCAGGACATTCAGCGCCGTCGGCTGCACACCTAGTCTGTGCAAGCACCAGAGAGTGATAGCTGCCCCGCCTGCAACGCGAGAGATTCTGTGAATGTGGAAAAACGAGCCGGCTACCTGGACGAACAACGACCTCGGTCGCAGCAGAAGTCGATCGAAATCGCCGGAACGGATCATGCGCCACGGGAAGTAGTCGAAACCGCGGCAAAAGGTCTCCGCCATTCCAAAGCCGGTGACGGCCAAGGCATAGATAAGTAGGATGCGTTCACTCGACCAATCACCTACACGGCCAAAACGAGAGATAAGAAGAATCACGCCAATGGGCTCACTGATGACGACAATCAACACCTGTAACATCATCAAGGGCCAACCCTTGTACTGCAGCCCGGCCAGAAAGTGCAGACGCAGATACTTGACGTAGAGCCGCAGATCATTCATGGCTTATCCCCCCTGCACGACGATCGTTCGCAGTCGTCTGGCCATCAACAGCTTTCCGGCGACAACAAAAAACAGAATCCAGGCCACCTGCAGCAGTACGCCTCCATGAGCCTCGCCCGGCTGCATGCTCCCGATGTACAGTCGAATGGGAATGTCCATATGGCCCGCAAAAGGCTGCCACAATAAAAACCTCTGCCATGACTCCGGCCACAATTGCAAAGGCAGAGTCGCTCCCGACAGTATGCTGCCTATGAACATAAACATGTAAACCGGGCCGTCGCCCCAAGCGATGTTGAGACGCACCGTAGTGACAAAGGCCCCCAAAGCCGTGCACAGAAGGAAAGCGCAGACTAAGGAAACAACGGTCCACAAAAGACTCGGCAATGATGCCGGCCATGAGAGCCGATACGCGGGCGGCATCAGCATGCCGCACAGCAAGGTAAGGGAACCCCGCCAAAAAAGCGGAGCCAGTCTGCCGGCCGCTATCCTGGCAAACCAATGAAAATAAAGATCAATGGGCCTGCACAGTTCAATGCCGACGTCACCGCTGTTGATCTTGCCCAAAATGTCGCTGTCAATGCTCATCGGCTGCATAGTCCATACCGCCTGAGCCACCCAAACGTAGGTGACCACTTGTTTCAGGGTCAGACCGGCCATCATCCCCGCTTCCTTGTTTTCGGCGTAGTTGTAGAAGACCGCCAGCACGGTGATTTCTATCAAGGCCCAGAAGATGCCGACTGTGGCACCTGAAATCCAGGCCAAACGATATTGGAATCCTTCCGCTGTCTTGATGCGAAACAGCGAAAAACAAGCGCGCGCCGTTGATAGAGCTGATGAGGCATACGATCTCATATTTGCATCTCCTGATACATCGCAGCGATTATCTCATCGATATCCTGGTCACGTATTTCAACGTCCCGCAAAGGAAGAGAGTGTGCCAAACGCTCCACCATAACGTGAGCGCCCACCTTTTGCGGATCGAAAAGCACCGTCCAGACATTCCCGTCGACCTGGATACTCTCCGCGCCGTCTAAATGGAACTCCCTTACCGGCTCTGTCAGTACGGCCCGTATGCTGCGCAGTGGAGCGTACAGTTGTTTCAGCCGCTGGAGCTGGCCGTCAAACAGCAGCTTGCCGTGACCGATGACCATCACTCTGCTGCATAGAGATTCCACATCATCCATATCGTGGGTGGTCAGGATCATGGTAATCCCCTTTTCCTTGTTTTCCCGCTTCAAGAAAGAGCGCAAGGCTAGTTTGGACACGGCATCCAACCCGATCGTCGGCTCATCCAGAAAGAGGATGTCAGGGCTGTGCAGCAGAGCCGCAGCTATCTCGCAACGCATGCGTTGGCCAAGGGACAACTGACGCACCGGGGTCGTCAGAAGCGGCCCGAGATCCAAGGACTCGGCCAACTCCTTCAGGCGCTTGTTGTAATCCGTCGGATGTATACTGTAGATGTCTTTCAACAGGTCAAAGGAGTCCCGCACCGGCAGATCCCACCACAGTTGGGTGCGCTGGCCGAACACCACACCGATCCGAGATACATGCCGAACACGCTCTCGCCAGGGAACGCGATTCATGATGAGACAGGTGCCCTCTTCCGGAGTCAGAATGCCGCTCATGATCTTGACGGTGGTCGATTTCCCGGCACCGTTAGGGCCGATGTATCCCACCAGCTCTCCGGCTTCGATGTCGAACGTGATGCCATCGAGTGCCTGGATGATCTTCCGATGGCGAAATAAGGCTCCCCGCAAGACACCAAATCGTCCTTCGGGTCGCACGGAAATGCTGAAGATCTTACGGATGTTTCGCAGCTCGATCTGTGCCAAGATCAACTGCCCCCTTTCCCGGAAACACAGAGAATACTACCAAGACCGGGCCAGAAAGGAAAGCCCGGCCCAGTGTGTCTGCATGCCCGGATGCAGGGGCGGGCCGGCCTGGATCACTCATCAATTTGCGCTGAATCTCTTGATACGTTGGTGTTTGACCGGTATATTATACATACAATTGTCTCTACCCACAGGGGCGGGCTTTGCCAGTGCCTATTTTGAGCAGGAGTCTGTGAGCGGCGGAGAGGATCCACCGCTTTTTTCTTTTACGTTCGGCCGCTGAGAGCCGGATTCGGGCCGGAGCCGCCTAATCCCCGCATTGTTCTGACGGTCGTCCATACCTAAAATCGACAATGCCGCAGCTCAACACACGGAATACATACGTCCGTGGGTACATCATCAAAAGGGACGTGGATGCATCTGATACCGGCGCGTTGCGGATCATCAATGACCACTATTAAGTCGATCAAGAAAGCATAGGCGCTTCCGTCACTGAAGACCGATACATAGCCTACCAGAGTGCCGTCGCGCCTGCGTACGGTGTAATATAAGCAGTTCCGGTGCAAGGACTTCTCATAGATCTTTGAGCCATCCCACCCGACAGCTTCCCGCGAGTCTTCGGTCTCTCTTACAATCACCGGATGGTCTGTGGCAAGTAGTCTTTCAACCGCTAGACGCTGTACAGCAACAGACGAGCTGAGGGTGGTTTACCTTGCTACTGGCGCCGCACATGAACGACCCTCGCTGACCGGGAACGGTCGTGAAGGTCAATCCCCAACTGACCTTCGTCTCTGTTGCCGGCACTTCACTGGCTATCGACAAGCATGTAGAATAAGACCTCATCGAACTCTCGTCCGTCTCCCCAGCTCTCCTTCAACCCTCTCGGCAATCTCCCGTACTCCATAAAGCCCAAACGTGGATAGATAAACTCCGGAGGCTCACCGGCTCGACAGCTGATCTCCAAAATGGTACAACCGAGCCTCGCGGCTTCTTCACGGCAAACCTGTATTAATCGCCGCGCTGTACCTCTTCGGGTGTAGGCCTCGCTCACAACCAACCCCATTACGGTAGCTCTGTGCCTGCGCAAGTCGTGTTGCTGAACCTCCAAACAGACGGTTCCCACTACTGAACCGTCCATCTCTGCGACAAAATGGGCCCCAACACCTGCGGCTGTCTGTGTCAGGCTATGGCGCACCATCTCATCTATCTGCTCCAAAGTGTTCATAGGATAGCATTTTCTTTGCAAATCGGATGCATCACCCAGCTCGACTCGACGGATATTGACACTGCTTTCCGCCATCAGCCAGACCCCCGTTCTGTGGAAGAAGGACAATACTACCCCCCATGGTTACACCGGCAACAGAATGCTGTTTTCATCCGTGGCGTTGTGTGATCCCGAAAGCGGGACGCGGCGGACCTGTTTGCCCATCAGCGACGATTTCAAATCAACGTCGACGCGGGGCCTGTCTGAGTGCAGAAGCGGCCCCGGCCATTGGCGTCGATGGCGAAATACGCAGTTTAGAGTAACACCTCCTCCACGGTTGCCAACACGGCGTGACGAGCAGTCCGATTGGCATCAACCCTGGGATGGCTCGCACTAACACTTAAGGTCCTGTCCGGCTCAAGATAGCCCGCCCCCTAAAGGCACACATCATAGCCCAGGCTAGCCTGTACTCGCACTCGTCAGCGCCCCGGATGCATATCCCTGCCAGTGTCAACGCCGGTTTTGAATTGACCCACTTGGCGCCGATTGGAAATTGACCCACCCCCGGTTAACTCATTCGGATGTTGTTTTCGCTTCTTGGGTCACCTCCGATCCGGACTGTGCACCGATCATAAGACCGGCGCGTTTTTTCTCTCGGAGACGGTAACTCTCACCGCGGATGTTGATCACATGGCTGTGGTGGAGCAGCCGGTCCAGGATGGCTGTGGCAACAACGACGTCGCCAAGCACCTCTCTCACCGCCGAACGCTGCTATATTGACCTGTCAGCCAACGTCGAGCTTCATAGTCGCCGTCTGCCTCGCCGGCACCCGACAGACTGCGTCACGATTGAACGAAATGATCAGACAGGATCGCTATACCCGAGCTCATGGTGATCGGTTTTGTCTATGATGAGGCGATGCGGCCAATGATCATCCGGCAAGACTCCCCATGCGAGACGGATGCCGACCGCAGTAGCAAGATGACACGGACGGCCACAGCGTAACAATGCACTGGGCTACCGATGGTCTCGATAGCCTCATCCGACACCAGGCCTTGGCGCACAGAGACAGACGGATCATGTAAAAGGCTTCTCAGGGCAGATGAGACAAGTCCCCAAGCTTTTGGTTGCTACCTTGCCGCCTTCACGCCAACTCGTAGTATGACGAGAAGACAGGTGTTACTCCACACATTTTCCTGCCCACGCTGATCGGGCCAGAGTACGCCCAAGGAGCCATCGCTACGTGACCTTTTTTGATGCAGGGATTAACGGAGTCCACGGCCCAAAGTGGTGGTTGTAGGAACCGGTACGGGTTGAACACGATCTCGGCCCCGTCTCACCGACACAGACAGCATCGATCCAGTGTGTTTTGGGTTATCGCAGCTGTATGCCAGACGGCTTTCCAACTACGGAGGAAGCCAACCTTCCATTCCCAAGATTGCTCGTGCTTGATCGCTACCACGCGTCCAAGCATGTCAGCCCAGGTGGCCCTATGGTAGGCAGTGGACAAAGGCGGCCTTGAACAACTACGGAGAGTCTTGGATGACGCCCTCAGCCAACGCAACCACAGCATGATACAGAGTGAGGCCTGGTTGTCAGCTTCTGTTGTCGATGCGGCGAATGCCGACCGCTCGGACTGAATTCCGCTCTTTTTTCTTGTCATAGCTCTCAACAAGAGTGAACTCCACGCGACAGCCCGGCTGATTGCCATCTACAGGTAGGTCTCGAACCAGAACAAAGACGTCTTCCCCGCCATCGTCACGCTTGATATAGGCAAATCCCCGACCGTTGGGATAAGGCTTGATAGTACCTTGATAACGCGGCATACCGCAATATATACCTTCCTGCCAATAACGACGGCACAGTGCTCTAAGCTCCGAGATGTCATCCGGTATGCTTGGTGCATTCTGATCTGCCCTTGCCAATGCTGTCCGGATCCGTTGTTCATACTGCTCTACTTCCGCAGGGATTCTCCAACCGTTCAGCGATCGGATCATCCTGACCAAGGCGACATGGGCCGCCGCTACATCGAGCTTGCCAAGATCCAGGGCGACGCGCACCAGAGTCGCGAAAGCACCAAGTTTGCTTTCCTCAGCCTGAGGCGAACTGAGGACGGCCTCACATAGCAGCCGATAAGCTTTGGAGAGATTCCCGGCTCTCCATTCAAGCTCAGCCAGATCAGCTTTCATATACCAGTCGGCCCGACGATGACCGAGCCACTGGCGCATTTCAGCTATTGCACCCTCCGTATGCCCGGAACGACCCGATGCCAGAGCGGCTGTTCGACGCAGATGAACATCATAGGGCGAGTCCCCGGGGAAGACGTCTAACCCCTCAAGGGCAACCTGACGCGCCTCGTTGAAGCGCTCCAATGCCAACAGAGCACTGGCCCGAAGGATATACCATCTCTCAAGATCGGATGGCATTCGTTTCCCATCGTATTCCCTTGGCTCGTTGCCGAGGTTCTCAGGCTTCAGTCGATCGGCCCACTCAAGGACAACCTGCCACTTTCGCCGCGTCTTGGCAACTCGCATCACATCCAAGGCCACCCTGGCCAACGCCAATACGTCAGAATTATATGAGAGAACTTGATTCGCTGCCCGGATAGCACCGCCCAGATCATGGGCCTCTACTGCGGGTTTGAAATACTTCGCATAGACTACCCATCCCATTTCGCTTCTCGTATAAACATCTTCAGGGAATCTCTCCAGAGCTTCTTTGGCTACAGCTTCCGCTTCCTCTAGGCGAGCGAGTTTACGCAAACACTGAGCATACTGCCAACCCACATACCGATTTGGGTTTTCTTCCCATATGTGCTTGAATTCCTCGCGCGCCTCGGCGTACCTGGATTCCTTCCGTAGCTTTCTGGCACGCTCCGCACGTTCATCTTGATAGTTGAACTCTCGTGAGTAGCTCATTTTTCTACCTCGGATAAGATTTCTTGTACAGGTCTGAAATGCATTTTTGCGATCTCCCGCAAACCCGACAGTCCCCATCGCCGATAGATGATCTTGCCAGTCTTCTTAATGTCTGATGACGAAGCGCCGCGAGGGATTGCCATGCGGTATCTTCTGGCATATTTCTCCATGGCGTCCAAAAACTCAGCCCGTGCAATAACCGAAGCGGCAGCCACAGCTACATCGCTGTTCTCCGCGTGCGTTCGCTGTTCCACATAAATCTGACAGTCTTCGGCTTCCAGAGCCCTGATAAGCAAGCTTTCGTCACCAAACTGATCAGAAACAGCCTTGTCCACGGACTCACGCCGAGTCAGGTCGCAAATGACTCGTGCGTGCCCCCATGCCAGCAAGCTGTTCAGGTTGCGACCGTGCTCTTCGTAGGCTGTGTTGTACTCCGGCGGATCTAGCACGAGCACCTCAAAGGGATACTTCCTCTTAATCAGATGTGCCAGACGCCGAACCTTGTCGTTAGATAGCTGTTTGCTGTCACGGACTCCGTGTTCGAACAACTCTGTTTCGGTTTCTTCCGTCACGACTACACCGGCTATTACAAGCGGGCCAAAGACGTCGCCCTTCCCAGATTCATCAACGCCAATTCTAGCCAGGGATGCCGTCGACGTCCGAGTGGCGATAGGCTCCCGCTTTTGCCGATCAGCCATCCGGAATCCGACAGCGGGTTCAGCGTCTCGTTCAGGTTTAAGTCTGATGCCCTCTCGTACAAAGACATGATGGGCCCGTTTCATAGCACGAAGGATGCTGGCTATCTCCTGATCCGCGTCAGAGATCGTCTGAAGTATGCCGAAAGGGTGATGAAAGTCAGAGTGAATGCTCTTATGCCGACATTGCCAGGCGTTACGTAAGGCAACTGCAATATCTCCGTACCGTTTGGCATCGGGCAAGCGACGTTGGATAGCGTCAATCCACTTCCCGATCTCGATCTCTTTGGATTTCTCCTGCAACGTCTCTTCTGTGATCAGACCTAAATGAACCGCTAGCTTGAGCAGAAAGCCCTCGTATGTCTTGGCAAAAGGCATGACTACGACGGAGTAGTCAGGCAACTGCACGCCTGTATTGGCAAAAGCGTTCCTAACGCCCGCGGCAGCCAGCAGCGTTCGTCGATCATTGTCATACATGAAATCAACCACGTCTTGATCCATTTGCTCCAACAACCACTGCCGGGCCTCATCCTCAGCTTCGGATTTGTTCAAGTAGGAAGAAACGGTGCGTCGCTCGGTTTCTCCGACGACCAGGCGGGTAGCGTGTTGGACAAATGGTTCGGCTAGATGTTCATCCAATGTGTCACGCACCGTATCGAAGTACGCACCGGCAAGCCCTTGCAACAGCAAAGCACCGGACTTATACGCTGTAATTGTCACCCTGTGCCCGTGATGATGCGCTTCAACCCGATAGACCTCTCCCGTCCCTTTGACAGCTTTCTCGATTGCAGTACCGGGCAACTCCAATATGAGTTGGCGTATCCTCTCAATATCACGCGGCGAGACATGGTATGTGACAGAGCTGTTAGTGAGAGCCGGCTGGCCAATCGCGGCTGGTGAACCAGGTCCCGATTCCCGGATGTGCTTTGTCCATTCGGTGAGCGCATGCTTCATTTCGCAGGGCCTACCTTGAACGACAATGCTACCGGTATTGAAGAAGTTGATCGGGACTCTTGCACTTCCGTCCGTGACAATCACCTGGCGGCCATGCTCTATATCTCTTTGATCTGCTATACTCCAATCTCTTTCCCGGAGGAAGCTTTCCAAAGCCTCAATATGCCGACTAACCCGATCCGCCATGTGTTGTCCTCCGTAGGTGTTTTTTGAAGAATGTGGGGACTGGCCTATTCTATGAAGATGGGTCTGTGCGGACGGATGTCGTATCCATTGTCAGGAGACGACAGCAAAAAAGTTGCAGAGAATGCGACGTCTAACATGAGTGTTTATTGCAGATATCAGAGGTCTGGTTGAACGAACGACTGATCTAACTAGTCCTTTCGTCGTGGGTCTTTGGATTCCTTCGCTACTTGATCCGTAATTAAACTCCCTCATATATCTAATCCATGCCTTAAATATGAATTATTTAGCCTCCGAGCTGTACTTGGCCATAGGAATCAGGCCCATGTAGCCGTTTGATGCTGCCGACAGCACCCCAGATGACCGTCTGCCGCTGGTGGAAAAGGCCGGTCTGTGTTTTCCTGACTTGAGGCGTTGGAAGCGACGCGAGCTTTCTTCGGCCACTCCCAACGAAGAAAGGACCTTAATGGGCATCGTGGACGCTCTTTGCGGACGCGACAAGGACTCCTTGCCGAAGAGGTGTCCCGGTTGCTGCGGTCTATTGGTGGGCCACGGGACTTGTGCCCGCAAGACCTGCGTTCCGGTCGTTCGCCTCCGGTCGTTCGCCGGATCCGCTGCAAGAGTTGCGGTAGGACAAGCGCTGTACTGTCCCCACGGGTTGGCTCCGGGGTAGAGGATGCGCACCAAAGAGCGAGAGCGAGTCATCGGATAGTGGGCAAAGGGTGGTCCAGCCTTGTCACCAGCCCCGCCGGCAATGCCGGTCGGACTGCCCGCTAGATGAGCTAGGGACCGTTCAAGTATCCGGCTGAGTGCAAGCTTCCCTCCAGAGCCATCCTAAGCCCCGGTCGCCACTTCCCGGCCGCAGGTGCCGATGCGGGTACATAAGCAGGCGAGAAGATGCCCTGGCGCGGCGGTTCAAGCCTCGGGCGAACGAACAGAGTCTATCGCATATGTTGGCTGGCTTTTGGGTTACAAACTTGCACGGTGACCGGCCGACTTCATACCACGTATGCCGAACACCGGTGACCCATTCTTTTGTCCTTCACGGACAAGCGCCATCCAATAAACGGGCTTGAGCAGGGCACAGCGCCGCCCAAACGGAACCTATTCGGCGTTGGCATTGAAAGAGAGTGCGAGCAACCGGTTGAGAAAGGCGGGTGTAAATGGCGGGGCAGCACTGGGACAACTGTGACGAAGATATTAAGCTGTTCACACTGGAGCTTGTGAAGAAGCTTAAAAGCCTGTTGGACAACATGTTGACAGGTGTCTACCTACATGGCTCGTTGGCCATGGGAAGCTACTACCGCCCCAAGAGTGATATCGACTTGATTGTAGTTGTCGATACTGCACTGGATGCGGCCTTGGCCGAACAGGTCGGAGTCATGATCGCCACCCATGCATGCCAGCGGCCAACCTTGGGAAACGGCGAGCTCAGTGTGATCACCGCTGACACAGCCAGACATGTTCCGATACCGACACCTTTCGAAGTGCACTACAGCTCTCAGTGGCACGATCGTATTCTGAGAGGGAAAGTGGACTACAGCTGCCGGCGTACCGACTCTGATCTCTGCTCACACTTGATGTACGTCACTAAACGCGGAATCCGTTTGTTCGGAAAACCGATACATGAAGTCTTTGGCAAAGTTGAGTGGGAGGACTTCATGGTATCAGTTCTGAGCGATGGCCACTGGATACTGGAGGGCAGCAATATCTTGAAAACGCCATATTACGGCGTGCTCAACATCTGCCGTATTCTTCAGCTGCTCAGCCAAGACACACAAGAAGTGCACAGCAAGGATGAAGGCGGCGGATGGGCTCTGGCACACTTGCCTGATCGGTACCATTCAGTAATCAGACAGGCTCTTGACGTGTATCGTTCTGCCGAAGCGGTGACGGAAGAGCAAAGACAGACAGGTGGCAAGATCTGGAATACGGATCCGCTCCTTGCCCTAAGGGACTTCGCCCGTTTACAGATCGAGAGAGTGACGTCCAAGTCACATTCTTCATCAGACTGCGACCAGGGTACCCACGGGTTGTCGGTAATCGCCGATCACAACCCGTGAGATCACCACTTCCGTCTTGACCTCAGCGTGATCCTGCATGTGTTTCCAGGTCCGGGCCGCCAGTAGCTTCTTTCTCTCCTCGTACAGACGTCGGTCATCTTCATGCGTCCGCAGTCGGTCTCGAGATGTCAACATGCGGTCGATCTCCTCGCAGCCCATAGAGAAAACGTGTAGACTCCCTTCCGCATACGGCGTTTTCAGCAGACGGTGTTGGTGCCAATCAGGTTCCCGTATCCGCAGTATGAATCCCTGCGCCTCCAGGGGCGGAACATAGGAAGCTTCATCC
>LFTP01000353.1 GCA_001513395.1 Clostridia bacterium DTU080 | reverse complement strand
GGACAGCCTGGCGGCGGGTAAACACGTCCTTTTGGAAAAACCGATGTCGGTGACCCTGGAAGAGGGCATTGACATGGTGCGGGCGGCCCGCAAGTCTGGGAAGATCCTGAGTATCGGGTTCCAGTCGCGCTGGGATCCGGCGATCATCAAGGCCAGGGAGATCGTTCAATCGGGACAGTTGGGCCAGGTTTATTACGTGGAGACGGGCGGCGGTCGGCGTCGCGGCATTCCCGGTCGTACATTCGTCTTCAAGGAGACGGCCGGCGGCGGAGCCATGCTTGACATCGGCTGCTATTCGATCGACACCGCCATGTACGTCCTCGGACATCCCAAGCCTCTCACCGTCTCAGCATATTTGTCAAATCACTTCGGCACTTCTCCGATCTACTCCAAGCGCGCTTCTTGGGGCGATGTGGATCCCGAGAAATTCGACGTCGATGACTTTGGCGCTGCCATGATCCGCCTCGAAGGCGGCATCTGCTTTATGCTTAAGATGAGCTGGGCTATGCACATGGACTCCCTGGGACCCATGATGTGGCTGGGCACCGACGCCGGTCTCAAACTCGACAACGGACTGAAGCTGTATCACGATCAGGCGGAACTGGAAGCCCAGACCGAACTGCAGCTTCCCAAGGGTCAGGATCGATGGAGCTGCAAAATGGGCACCTTTATCGAGGCCGTACGGGAAGGAAAACCGGCTCCCATTCCGGCCGACGAAGTGCTCTTCTCGCAAGCTATCCTCGATGGCATCTACCGTTCGGCGGAACTGGGCAAAGAAGTAGAGATTCAAATACCCGAAGATCTGCAATAATGCAGTTGAGCAGGTGACTTGATCGATCTTCCCGACAATGTCCCGTCCGGGAGGATCGATCATGTGCTATAGCTCCGCCGTCTCAAGCGGTCAAAGTGCCCCGGAAGATCTCTGCTATTGATTGAGCGTATACGCAATTAGGAGAGCTCAACCGTACAATGACTGCTGAAGAGCACGGATCATGCCGGAGAAAACCGCTGGTCTCCTGAGATTGTCCAAATGACGATCGGCAACGGGATTGTTGCACCGCAATGATGCATGATAGGCTTGAGCAGGAGTGTGCCCAGTACTCCTGCATCTGGCCACAAAACGTCCGATTCTCCGCCGATCATTCGGTGCGGCGGCACCGTTGATCATCCCAAAGGAAGGCGTACAGCCACCACCTTTATGGGTGTTTTTGGTCTCTCGCTGCCTTGTCCGGTGAGAGAATCCCCTGCCGAGCTCGAATTGGGTATAATCGAAGATGAATCTAATCTGCCATTACTACGAGAGGATGGTTGCGTATGCTCAAACGCAGTCTACACATCTTCGTTTGCCTTACCGTCTTTGCGCTTTTTGCCATTAGTGTGAAGGCTGCTGAACCCAATCTCGAACCGCCGCCCGTGGTGATAGAGATCCCCAAACTGGACGGGGCGGTGACACTCGACGGAAACATGGGCGAGGCTGTCTGGTCTCAGGCCCTGCGCATCGTGATCCCGCGCGCCTTGCTGGAGCCCGAATTGCCCAGAGCCGATGACGTATCGGGGGAAGTCCGTGTTTTTTGGAATGATAACGGGCTGTATGTGGCCTACAAGGTTGATGATCGCAAGCTTTATCTCGCTGACACCGAAGATCCGCTAAGAGAATTCGATGCCGCTCATTTTTGGTTTGACAGGTTGTGGATACAGGTGGGGCTGGCCAAAGAAGGGGGTTCGCGCTTTAGTGTCATCAACTTGGGTAAGTATATCCCGCTGATCGACACCTATCCCCAAGCGGCAGCCAACAAGATATCATCCGGCTATACTGCCGAGATCTTCATTCCCAACTCGGCCGTCAAGCTGTATTTGGGACGGGATCTGCAAAGCGGTCTCGAAATACGTATGGCCTTTGGAATCAACAACCGCCATCAGGAAGACCGCAAAGGTCACGTGACGCATTCTTTCCCCGATCGCTACGGCTTCAACGCCCGGGATTCGTTTGCCATAGGCAGACTGAAATAATGCGCTCACTGACACAGAGGGTGCCGACATTCGGCACCCTTCTTAACCGACATAGGGGATGGTCAAAGGCCCCTGCGGTAATACGCAAATCTCGGCCGGACGTCCCGTCGCGGCTTCGTGAGCCGCAGCGACCGTCCTGATGGTCTGTTCCAGATCAGTGATCGGCTCCAGAAGCATGCTTCTGGCTTGCGTTGCGCTGATCCCATCCGAATAAAGATAGACCTGTGCTTTTTGCAATACCTGAGCAAGCACTTGGGCCTGCCACTGATCAGGACGACAATAGCCTGCAGAGTGCACAAGCTCCAGTATCTTCTCGGAACTTCCCGCCTCCCTGACAATCTCTCCGAAGGCTCCGTGATCAGGGATTCCATCCGCACACTCCGCGGCCATGATAATGGCACCGCCAGGTCTGACAACCCGCGCTGCCGCTGACATGCCTTTGACCGTTTGGTATAGATTCTGATCCAGCGGATAGCCGCTGTTTGTAGTGACCACGACATCGAAGAGCTTGGGCACCGCCCGCATGGCACTCTTTCTTACATACTCCACGCCCTGGCGATGAGCGGTGTCCAGACTGCCGGCGAAGACCGCCGTCACCTTCTTCTCTTTGTTCAAAGCCACGTTGATAATAAAATCAGGCGGGCACAGACATGCACCCTCATACAGGGTTTCCCACAAAGGATTGCCGTCCAGCACTCCCCAGGTAGCTTGGGGATGAGCGACAAGTTCCGCCCGATGCACATGCTGGATAACCCGTTGCGATGCCACTCCCGGAACCACCGACTTGGGGCCGCCGCTGAAGCCGGCAAAGAAATGAGGCTCAATAAAGCCCAGCAGAATCCGGAAGTCCGCATCGACATAGGCACGATGCAACTCCACGGTTGTACCGTCCGACAATCTACCGACTGCTCGCATAGCCGCGGCGTCGGTCGAACGCGATTGCTCACTTCGGTAGCGGCGCAAGGGTTCTTCTCCTACCAGCTCTCTGAGCTCTTCCCGCGTATTGGGTCGATGAGTGCCCAAAGCGTTCAAGAGAGTGATCTGAGCGTCCGGAATGCCAACCTGTGAAAACACCTCCGCCAGAGCCGTTAACAATAGCTCACCGGGCATCGGTCGTGTGCCGTCGCTGTGCACGATACACACTCTTTGTTTCGAGTCCAGCAGATCTTTCAAAGGCAAGGTGCCCAGCGGCTTGGCCAAGGCCTGTCTCACTGCTTCCAGCGGCGCGGGCAATGCCGGCTCAAACTGAGGTTCTATAGCATGCGCTCCATCCGGGATCCGCACATGCAAGCCGTCTCTCCCATATGCTAACCATACACGCATCCTGTCAAACCTCTCTGCCTTTTTTGATAGTTCTTCTCTCACCTTGGCGGTAGTCCTGCGCCCCGCTTCACGAGGAGGCGGATCACTACGTCCGGGTGATATAACTCTGATGCGGGGCTCGTCTTCGTTGCCGCAGAACGCTCGGTCGGCGCAGCGCCACAGCCGCCCCGGTGCCGCTGAGAAAGCCGGTTGGACCGAGACACCTCGTACGCGCTGTTCGTGATCCTACTACACACGTTTCAGGGGTAGGATCTCCTCACAGACGGTTTTCACTGTGAAAGACCGTGCCTTGATTCCTGCTGTCTACCTTCCCGGAGGCGGAGAGACACCCAAGGCCGCCCATCTGCTTGCTGTTACGTGGTGATCGAAACACTTATGGCCGGCTGATGTTGTGGCTGTCGCCACATGTGATCAACCCTCGCAGACGGCGAAGCCTGAGACTGTCGCTCAGCTCAACACTCCGTTTCGCCGCGCGCGAACAAAACAGTCAAAGCCAAGGTGTGGGAAATCAGCGTTTTCGTCCACCGTCCACTAGATCCAGGATGCTTATCAGCAATCTGGCTGATCTTCGTTTACCTCCAAGTATGTCCGCGATCACTGCGACCAATATAGCCAAAACTAGCGGGCCCATACATCGTGCTCACTCTGGAAAACTCACGGTAAGACGTATGACATGCTCCTTTCGAAAGCCGCACATGCGGGCCGTCTGCCAGAGGCTGACCAAACACGCATCCTGTCAAATCTCTTTGCTTTTTGTCGATAGGTCTTCGCTCATTTTGGCGGTACCCCTGCAGCATAATCCGCCGCCTGCGGGAGACCATAGACCAATGGGAAGCGATTATACCGTGAATCACAAGGGGGAAAACCGGTGACTCAGCGCTGGAGTTTTGTTGGAATGGTGGTTAAGGACCGGCATGAATCGGCATTGAGAATCCAAGACTTGCTGACCACCTATGGCGACGTAGTGCTTGGCCGCCTAGGCGTTCCGCTGCCGGAAGCCGGAATCTCAGCCATAGGACTCATATTGAACGGTGAACAAGAGCGGACCGCCCTCTTGACCGAAAAGCTTCGTGAGTTGGATGGTGTCTACGTCTCCACTTCTTCCGTCATAGTCGAGTAGGTGTCACCTACTCTTTGGGTTTGGCTACCAGTGCGATGAAGAAACCAGCAATAATAGCGGCCGCCAAACCCAGTCCCGTATACTCAAACACTCCGGAAAAAAGCCCCTCCCACCCCATTCGCTGTCCTTCGGCCACTACACCGCGGGCTATAGATGCCCCAAACCCGCTCACGGGAACCAGGGCGCCTCCTCCGGCCCAGTTCTGAAACAGTCTGTAGACGCCAAGGCCTTCCAAAATGGCTCCTGTTACCGTAAGCAGCACCAGAACATGTGCCGGAGTCCATTTCGTGTATTCATAAAGCAGCTGGGCCAGGACACATACCAAGCCTGAGGCCAGAAAGGCCCACACATAACCCATGCTCAGACCCTCCTCAACTCACTTTGGCCTTTTGCTAGCCTTCTATGACAATGGCATGAGCAACACACGGAATCGACTCTCCTTGCAGATGGGTAACGGGACTGAATAGCGCCCCGGTCGGCAGAAGCAACACCCGGTGCCAGCGTCCGGCTGCCATCTGCTTGAGTACATACCCCAGACCTACCACAGCCACACATGCACAGCCGCTGCCTCCGGCGCCTACTTTTTGCTGAGGTGAGAAGATCAACTGACCCGCATCTTGGTGTTTATTCCCCAGCCCGATCCCGGCCTCTTTTACGAGGTGCCTGAACATCTTCGACCCGTAGGCCGCGAGATCACCGGTCAGGATCAGATCATAATCACCCGGCGTACGCCCCGTGTCGGCGAGATGGCGCAAGAAGGTGTCTGCTGCCGCGGGAGCCATCGTGCAGCCCATGTCATTGGTATCCTTCAGTCCGTAGTCTACGACTCGTCCGATAGTGGCGTGGGTTACCTTCGGGCCTTGGCCCTGTTTGGCGATCACAGCCGCCCCGGCGCCAGTGACCGTCCACTGATTGGTCGGTTTGCGCTGCACATTGAGTTCTATCGGATAGCGGAATTGGCGCTCCGCAGTCTGATAATGACTCGACGCCGCTACCAGGGCGGTGGTGACCCAGTCAGAGTCCACCAGCGTGGCCGCCAGGGCCAAAGCCGCGCCGAAGGTGGCGCAAGCGCTGTAGAGCCCAATAAACGGTATTTGCAAAGATCGGGCCGTAAAACCGGCGGTGATGACTTGATTGAGCAAATCACCGCCTAAGAAGATGTCAATATCTTCACTCGTCAAGGCAAGCTGCTGTATGGCTCGGCTACAGGCATCTTCCATAAAGCGCCGCTCAGCGGCTTCCGGACACATCTCGCCCCGCATGGGATCCAGCTCGATGGCGTCAAAATAGCTGTGCAAGGGACCTTCGCCCTCTTTGGGTCCCACTACGCTGGCCGCCGACACCAAGCGCGGACTGCCCGGAAAATGCACCGTCCATCGACCCAGCCGTTTGCTTGTCACATCATCCCACTCCCGGCTAATGCAATAGGTTCATGATCGCCACTTTAGCCAGCCCGGTCAAAAAACCGGCCACAGTGCCGTAGACCAAAACCGGCCCGGCAATGACAAACATCCTGGATCCCAGACCCAATATCAGCCCCTCGCGACGGAATTCCATGGCTGCCGACACAATAGTATTGGCAAAGCCCGTTATCGGTACCGCCGCCCCTGCTCCGCCCCACTGAGCAATGCTGTCGTACACTCCCAAGGCGGTCAGAACGGCTCCGATGAAAATCAAGCTGGCGAGTGTCGTCGCCGTGGATTCGCCTTTTGTGGGCTCGATCGCTTCAAATAGGCCGTACAAGAAATGGCCGATGACACCTAGTGCCCCTCCGACCAAGAATGCTCTCCAGAGGTTACGCCCTACCTTCGGCTTGGGCGCGTTGTCTTTAACCAACTTCTGATAGCGTTGTTGTGCGTCGATGGCCTTACCGTCCATTGGTCGCATCCTTCTTTTCTCATCAAGGATTTGTCAATCGGTGTGTCTTCCTCGGCGATAAGCTCCGTGCACCTGATCCAACAAGCGGCCGATGCGTATTCGCCTCGCGATCTCCCGGGCCCTAGCCGCGGGGGAGTGCGAACTCATTTCAGCTTTCAAAAGGGCCGCGTACGTGCTCACCTCAGTCCGCAGCCGCTCTATGTCCGTTTCACGATTGAAACTCAAAGCCAGATAACGCACCCCGTACAAGGAAGCGATCTCTTTCACCGCGTCTTTGGCGATTCCCTCCGGCATGCATTTAAACGGATGGATGTGTACGATCCCTTGACAGCCTGCCTCCACGTGCCTGCGAGCGGCAGCCACGGTGGGTACACCTTCCCCGCCAACTTCATGCACCAAGAAGGGGCAAGACAGAGGATCGCGCAAACGTTCTGCGAGAAGTTCCACGTTGTGCCGCCGCAGAAGTTCAACCACGGGACGCACAGCATTTGTGTCGCGAAACGTCCTCCTGACAATATTACGCAGACTGTGACGAGCAAACCGGGCGAGACCTACACCCTCCACCACCTCGATTCCTTCCCGGGCCAAGAGGCTTTCCACCACACCCCGGTTAGCAAAGCTGGTCAGAACTACGTAGATCTCCCCCACGATGACGACCCGGGGCTTCAAGTCTCGGTCTCGAGGAACCGCATCCAACAAGGCCTTTCCCTTTTTTTCCGCCCGGGCGATCTCCGGCAGGGAATGAGCCCGGCGCATCATCTCCACGGCTTCCCGGTAAGCGGCTGCCACACTGCCGGCCTCATGCTCGTGTGCCCGCAAAATGAGAGAATGGGCACGCAGTCGTTCCAACGCGTCGACTTTGGCCCACGCGGGGGCGGTCACCTGACGCCAGACACGAAGTAATCCTGCATACTGCCCGGGACGACGTTCTCCTACGGCAAAATCCAGAAGCTGGCGGAGGTTTTGTGAATCGCTACACTCACTCAACTGTCGCAAGAATTCCACTGCGCCGTCCATCCCCACGGTTGCCATCTCAACCGTGTGGCCATAGGCGGCCAGACGTCTTCCAAATTCCGCAGGCAATTCTCTTTTTTGTACGAGCGAGTACCAGCCAAAAGTACAGGGACCCTCTCCGTGAAGCATGACCAGAACAATGCGGTGGGGCTGCACCTTTTCACCGCGTAGGGCCCGGGACTCCAATTCTTGGCTGATCTTGAGAAGGGAATCCTTCAGTGATCCGGTGCTGTAGGCGTAGGGTGAACATGATTCCGTATACCTCTCATCACCCAAGAACATCACTTCTTCACTCAAGGGCGCTGGCGGGCGAACATAGGAGTCCAAACCCAATTGATAGGCGATCTCTTCCAGGGCTGCATTGAGAATCTCGCCCATGTAGGGCCAAACAAGAACAGGTCTTGGCTTTTGCGACGCCGCAACTCGCCCAACCGACACGGCTTCCTTCTTGACAGGCAGGCTTATCCCGGCGACGCCATGGCGCAAACGGGCGTCACGCCGTCGTTCCAAGAAGGTCAGGATCGTCTCGAAGCGGGTGTGGAACCCTGCCTGACTGAGCGATTCGTCAAAGCGGAAACTCCAACAGGCAGCGCCGAGCTGACGTGCATGATCGTCGAGGAAATCGACTTGAAAGGCATCAGGATGGCAGCCGAAACAACCCACACAGATGATGCCGTCCACCTTTCGATGGACCCAATCAATAAAGGCCTGCCCTTCCCGATGGCTGTCATAGAAGCCTTCCACTTCGTCAGTCTTCAGCTCGTGTAGAGGCACATCCCGAGCCGTGATGACCACGACTCCGCGTTGTTCAAACCATCGTTTCAGATCACAGGTGAGAAGCGGGTCATAGATCAAGTACGGCCTACCGACCAATGCCACGCGAGGCCGGCTTTCGTCTTGGAGCAGATCACTGGTCCGATCATGTCGACGGGCCAGGACCTCATCATAGGCCTGATCAACCGCCGCCTCAAGGAGTGAGACTCTGTCATCGTCTCGCCGCGGAAACCAAAGTCGGGTTTTGGACAAGGGCCGCCAACCGTTGAGATCAGCGTAGACGTCATAGCATACATTGCGCAATTCCGTTCTATCTAAGCCGCGGATGACGGGCATGAGAAAACAGGGCAATCGCCTCTGTTGCGGAATCGCCTCCCCGCATAGCAGATGCAGCTCTTCGGTCCATTTGCCCGGGACGTGTTGCTTAAGATACGAGAGCGTACCGCCCAAAGAACGAATCGCCACGCCGCCCGGATCGCGATACTTGGCACAAGTGGAGCTTCTTGCATCGGGACTGTGTACGTTAGGCGCCACGATGTAATCAAGATCGGGGTGCTCTTGGAGTAATCGGTATACGTGACCAACATAGACCCGAAGCGGCAGACACAGATCCGAGCCGCTCAGAGTGGTACCCGCTTCAATGATCTTCGGCGTGGTCAACTCGCTTGATACTACATCCAGTCCCATCAATTCCAGGAACCGCTTTAGAATCCGTACCGCTTCGTAATGCCCGGTAAAGGCCAAGACTATGCCTACTTTGATTGACTTCTCCTGCCTTACAGTGCGTTGCTCAACTGCCACGTCCTAATTCACCCCACTTCGCCTTGACCGGTCGCCAGCAAACGAGTGATGTGACTGCGTTGCTTAGGATGAACCAGCATCCCGGAAAAGAAGCCCTCCGGGCAGTCAATGGCTTTGTACGCGGCAATAGGTTGTCCGTTTTCAACCAATACCGCCAATCCGTCGCAACGCCGATGACAGGTCCGGTGAGTACAAGCGACACTAACCGTCCGGTATTCGGTGGTGAGCACATGCTCGAAGCCTTTGAAGTGACTGTCATCACCCTGCTCCCAACGCCCCCGGCTGATCAAAGCAGCTCCCAAAGCGCCGGCACAAAGCACGTCGTGAGTGTGCTTGGAAACCACGAACTCCCTCTCCCCAAGATGCAATGTCTCCCGGAAAGCTCGCTGCACGGCTCGGTTGAGAAAGACGCCGCCCTGGGCCACAATCGGGACGCGCAGCATCCCGCGGCCTATGTCAGACAGATACGTACGGCATACCGCAAAAGCGACACCCATGAGCAAATCGGGTGTTGTAAACCCCATACGAGCCTTATGGATGACATCCGATTCACCGAAGACGGCACATCGTCCGGCGATGTGAGCAGGATGGGACGACTGCAAAGCCAACTCAGCGTACTCGTCAATACTCACACCAAAACGGCGGGCCACGGCTTCCAAAAATGCACCGGTGCCGGCCGCACACTTGTCGTTCATGGCAAAACTGAGGCCCTCTCCCCGGACGGCGATCAGTTTACTGTCATTGCCCCCGATATCTATAACCGTCGCTACTTCGGGCAGCCAATGACTGGCCCAAGCGTAATGGGCGAGAATCTCGGTAGTGTAGACATCTGCCGTCTCCTGACGGCGAGTAGTGATCATGTCTCTGAACAGCTCACCAGCACTACCTGTCGTCCCGATGCCCGCCAGATTAGCTTTAGGGGGTAATGCCTCTTTCAATCGGCGCAAGGCCTGACGGCAGGCGTTGACGGCATCTCCGCAGGTATCTACACTGCCCGAAGTGACGATCTCAACTCCCGTTTCACCGCTACGTATAAGCGCGAACTTGGTTCCTCGCGAGCCGCCGTCCAAGCCGGCAAAATAATACCCGACAGAGCTGCGAACGGATCTTTGCCACAGGCGTATCGGTTGTGTTTTTGTCTTTTCACGCACCACGGGAACCTGCAAGGCGTGGTTTTGGAGCGGTTGCTCATGCACGTGACGCGGATTGTGACATCCGTCGCAACGTCCACCTAAAGTAGCCGTCACGGAAGCTTCACCGTCGCCTTCACCAAGGATCTGGACCAATTCACAGGCGTTTTGACATCCATGACAATAGCGCAAGCGGGTTTTGGGCTGTCGTTCGAGGTAGTCGGTGCGAAAACGGGTGCCTCCATGGGCGCCCTTCATGGTTTCCAAAGCGGCCACGGCCATGCCCAAGGCTCCCACAACCCCGTTGTGGGGGGTGATCACCAGCCGCGTCTTAGCGATCTTTTCAAAAGCCCGGCGGACAGCCGGATTGAAGGCCACCCCTCCTTGGAAGACAATGGGCTGTTGCAGAGGATAACCGCGCACTACCGTCTTGATGTAATTACGAACCAAAGCCTCGCAGACACCCATCAGGCGATCCGCCAAATGGACTCCTTTTTGCGTGAGATGTCGGAAATCACGCTTAGAAAAGACCGTGCACGTGGCATCAATGTTGGCAGGATGGCGGCTTTGAAGGGCGAGGCGCCCGAAATCTTCCATGGGGACGTTGGCTTCATCGGCCAACTGCTTGAGAAACTCACCGGTGCCCGCAGAACAGATGGTGTTCATGCTGAAGTGAATGGGCAAGCCTTCTTCGTCCAACACGATGTACTTCGAATCCTGACCCCCGATTTCGATCACCGAGCGCACGTGAGAAAGCGACTCCCCGTTTTCATCGCGCACGGCTCCCGTACGAACCAGATGCATGACCCCGGCAGCATGGGCGAATATTTCCGTCTGGATAACGTCGGCGCCGATCTGGCTTCCAATGAGTTTGCGGCCGCTTCCGGTCACGCCCACTCCTGCGACTTTTCCCGACACAGAGTCCAGATAGGCACGCAACGCGTGGGCCACAGCCTCGGCGTGAGTGGAAAAGGCATCATAGCGCAAGTAGACGGGAATGCCGACCATCCGGGCCTCACTGTCTACTCCGACTACCTTGACCGTAGCCGATCCGACATCCAAACCCATGTAGAGGTCATCTAGCGACACATCGACACCTCACTGAGTGCAACGATCACCTCTCAGGGTTTATCGCAATGGGGAAAAATATACCCCGCCGACAACGGCGGGGTTTCTAAGGTAAGAAGACGGGCTCAGTTTTCGAAAAGGTGGCCGGCGGTCACATCCGCATTCTCCTTTTGTGCCTCGTCTAACCTGCGTTGAGCTATGGCGCAGTATTCAGGGTTGATATCATAACCGACGTAATGCCTGCCGTTCAGCGCGGCAGCCAACGTTGTAGAACCCGATCCGTTAAAGGGATCCAGTACGACATCACCAACGTAGGTATACAATTTAACGACTCTTGTCGCCAGCTCTACAGGAAAAGGCGCCGGATGTCCGACGCGGCTGGCCCGCTCGGGCGGAATCTCCCACACCGAAAGGGTGGCCTCCATAAACTCATCTCTGCTGATATCGCTTTCCCCCCGATCGGGTCGGGAAAAATCGTCTTTAACAAAGACCAGCAAGTACTCATGCAGATCCCGCAAGCGTGGCGCTTTGGCCGACATCCATGAACCCCAGGCACAATTACCGCTTGCGCCGCGTCCTTTTTGCCAGATGACCTCTCCGGCAGGCAGAAAACCGATACGCATATGACAAGCGTAAAAATAGGCGTGCAAGGGAATGTAAGGTTTACGACCTAAGTTGGCGATGTTGACGACGTAACGTCCGCCAGGTCTCAGTGTTCGATAGACCTCAGCGCCCACTCGACTGATCAGTCCTAAGTAATCTGCGAGGCTGAGATCCTCATCGTAATCCTTGCCCGCGTTGTATGGTGGTGAGGTAATAGCCAGGGCCACGGAGCCATCCGGTATCTGCCACATGTCCTCAGAAGTCTGACAGTACAGCCGATCGGCCCACTCCTCTAAGGGCTTGGCTTCCACTGAGGGCCGTCGCTCAATCGTAGCATGAGCCACAGCAGCAAATAACTCCGCACCGCCACCTTCATATAGGCTTCTCGCATAGAAAGCGCTGGCGTCGTGTGCCTCGCGCCTGCTGACTCCAAATGATGAAGTCTGAGTTCCCTGTCTGGACCCTTCTTGAACCACGGATGCCACTCCAGTTGATGAGGCGTTTATCCTTAGACTGTTTTTTTCTTCTCGAGCACGTGCTGAATAACCTGCTCCAAAATCGCTGCGTGCGGAATGCATATTTTCTGACAACCCGACGCATCATACGGGTGTCGGGTGCGTAGCGGTTGAGCCCAGATCCTTGTGGGTCTCATGCTTCACAAAGATCCGCAAGGATCGGCCAAAGACTGCATGCGGGCACTGGCTCGCATGCAGTCGGAGGGAGATCTCCGGCGGTTGGAAAAGCATCGATCCCAACCAATCGTCGGAGGTTGAGCGCAGATCGCGCAGGGTGCCTTTGCAACACCCAATCTCGCCCTTGCGAGTTCTACAGGTACCCTGTGCGGTCGAGCATGTCATCACTGTGGGTGGCACCCCGCTTGGTCATGATCTGTGGATCATGGCCGGGTATAAGGCTATCTACAGTGGTGCATGTCAGATCGTTGCGTGCCCGACGCCTACCATAGCCACCGTCTCTCCCACAGCAAGCCGAGATTGCCAGGCAGCGCAATGACGCTCCATTCAGAGTAAACACCCCCCCTTCGAGCAGCGGACCTTTAGTGAGTGCTCAACCCCAGAGTACGATTTGTCGGAGTCTGATGCGATTTGTCGGATATATACGGCAGGATATGATGCTTATATGTGGAATGATAGTTGCGTATCAGCTTCAGGGGCATGGTGACAGAGTGGCATTTAAGCTTTTCTTGTATATGAAACTCTGTCCCTTGCGAAGACTCTCGGGGCTGTCCCAAAAGCAAGGTTGGGACAGCCCCATTGACCTATTTCGGGTGTGTAGAGTATCTCAATGGCCAACTCTACCCCACGAGCGACGACTGCCCCCAGGCTCGCAACGCGCTATGGGGTGAGATAAGATTGTCCGTCATCGAGTAGGGTGACGCTCGCTGATCAGGCGAGCGTCAGCCCTCTCACAGAACCGTACG
>LFTP01000240.1 GCA_001513395.1 Clostridia bacterium DTU080 | reverse complement strand
GTACGGTTCTGTGAGAGGGCTGACGCTCGCCTGATCAGCGAGCGTCACCCTACTCGATGACCGTCAGGTTATGGTCCATGAACCTTCCCGCCATGAAATTGATTCGCCGGTACGTGCAGGTGCTCGTTGCACCGACCGGATTTGCCCACGTATCTCACCTTGCGGATTATCCACAGTGTGGACGTTGACATAGGCTTGCCCTCTTTGCATGAGACGGATCAGATCACGGATGCGGCGGCCCCTCAGCGGTCCCACGAGATCACCGCGTCGAATGGTCCCCCTGGCCAAAAGACCGGAGACATCGGTGCCACGTGAGGGTCCGAAAAGCCAGGCCACTATGGGACCGTTTTCTCCCCTTCTGCCTTTATGCACGTGAGCCTCGGTGATCCGGCGCAGATCCTGTACGTCGACAGCAAAGGACAGACTGTTGGCGCTGACCTGGCGGAAAGTAGCCGAGCCCCTACCTTGGGTCATTACCGGAGGCACTTCTTCATTGCCCGACAGCGTGGCGGCAAACTGAGTGCTTACGGGTATTCCGCAACAACAGGACACTCGGTGTCCCTCCCTTCGTTTGTTGCCATCCCTACACTCTATTGCCATGTCGGCAAGCTGGCATAGCCGCCGGGCCCTGGTTTATCGTGTGCGCTCGTCATCAAGGAGGCGCACCCCGTTTAGTTCTTGGGCTTGTATGCCCGAACGAACGCGCTGGTCACTTGCACTCCTTCTTGGGGCCATTGACCCGAGCCAATCCATTGCTCAATGACCTGTCGGTCATAGACCCGGATCACCTCGACAGAGATATTGACGAATCCCGCTTCTTGCAGTCTTTGGTGATACTCCTCTTCGGACAGTGCACCCGCGACACAGCCCGTCCATTGTTCCATCTGTTGCAGCACCCCATCAGGAATGAGGGCTTTGTTGCCACGGAATACGATGTCGGTGACTGCGATGCGACCGCCCGGTTTTAGCACACGCCACGCTTCTTTGAACACGCGGCCTTTATTCGGCGACAGATTGATCACACAGTTGCTGATAATGACGTCTACGTGTTCATCGGGAAGCGGAATCTGCTCCATATCACCTTTGAGGAACTCAACGTTGTCTAGGCCGCTTTCGAGTTGGTTTTCACGGGCCAAGGCTAGCATCTCATCGGTCATATCGAGTCCGTAGGCTTTGCCCGTGGGACCGACTCTCTTGGCGGACAGCAAGACGTCGATGCCTCCGCCGCTTCCGAGATCTAGCACAATCTCGCCCTCTTTGAGCGCCGCCAGGGCGGTGGGATTGCCGCAACCCAGCGATGCCAATCGGGCTTTCTCAGGCAGTTGATCCAGATCTTCAGGGGTGTAGGCGTCTCCGGTCAGGTCTATCTGTGATCGGCCGCAACAGCAGGATGATCCCGGACAGCAAGAGGCCCGCATACCCGCATGTGTCTTGACGGTGAGGGCAGCCGTACCATACCGCTGCCGGATCGCTTTTTTGACTCTCCCTGAATCATCGGTCATCAGAAATCCCTCCCAAACCCGTCTCCTCGTACTCGATCTGAGTTTTTGGGTGTTGCGGAGCGATTTCATCACCGCCCCTGCATCTCCTGTACGGCATACGCCTTGTATCGGTATGCACCGGATCGATTTGAAATCCCTCCTGGGTGTTAACCAACGGTGCCTCGTGCAGTGGTTGAATACATCGCGTCATCCATCTTCACCGGAAGGTGAAGGCGAATCAAGCTTGAACAACTGTAATAAGGGGGATTAGTCATGGGTGTTCCATCGAAAGCGACAAGCCTTTCAAGTCCGTCCGTGCGAAATAAGGTGCTGATGTTGGCCTGGCCGGCGATCATCGACCGTTTCTTGCATATGTCAGTGAACATGGTCGACACAGCCATGGTGGGACGCCTCGGGGCATCAGCTTTAGCCGCGGCGGGTTTGGGGGCCCAGATCATGATGATTGCCACTTCTCTCTTTGCCTCGATAACCACTGGCACCACGGCACTTGTTGCCCGATGTACAGGTGCCGTGGAGTATGAGGAGGCAAACAAAGTGGCCCGTCAATCTCTTGTGTTGGGAGGTGGTCTGGCTCTCGTTGCCAGCCTTTTTTTCGTGTTTCTTGCCAATCCACTGGTTAAGGTCTTGTTTCCCAAGGCTGCACCGGACGTGTTAGCAGGAGCCGCAATCTATGTGCGCATCGTAGGACTGGGCGTTATTCCGCAATTCTTATTCGTTATGAGCAATGCCGCACTACGAGGTGCAGGTGACACGAAGACACCTATGTTCACCACCGGTGTCACAAACATATCCAATGTCATTTGCAACTACCTGTTAATCTTCGGCGCTGCCGGTTTTCCGCGCTTAGGCTTGCTCGGAGCGGCGATTTCCACGACCGTCGCTCACTTCCTCGGTGCATCTGTTGCCTTGTCAGCTCTTTATAGCGGCAAGAAGGCGGTCCATCTGCGCCTGCGAGATGACTACCGCCCTGATGTAGAGACTTTGAGGCGCATCCTTAACATAAGCATTCCGGCCGGTATGGAGCAAGGGGTCATACGTGTGGGCCAGATGGCCTTTACCATGATCCTATCGTCATTGGGTACCGTGGCCTTTGCCTCCCATCGTATCGCCCTACAGACCGAGAATCTGTCCTTCATCGCCGGGGCAGGCTTCGCTTTGGCCGCCACATCCCTGGTCGGTCAGGCTCTCGGAGCCGGTGATCCTAAGGAAGCCGAACGCGTCGGCTTGGAGGCGGCCCGCATCGCTGCCTGTATTATGGGATTCATGGGATTGCTCTTTCTTTTGTTCCCTCGGGCATTGGTGAGCATATTCACCACGGATCCGGAGGTCATCGATCACAGCACGGTGGTCATCCGGATCGTAGCCATTTCCCAGCCCTTCATGGCATTTCAACGGGTCCTGTCAGGAGCGCTGAGAGGCGCCGGTGACACGCGATCGGTGATGATAATCAGTTTGTTGGGTATCTGCGGCATTCGCCTCATTTTGGCTCACTGGCTCGTCACACTCGGTTACGGATTGGTCGGGGCCTGGGTGGCCATGTCCATCGACCTCACCGTGCGAGGTTGTCTGTTGTACTGGCGCTTTCGACATGGAAGCTGGAAGAAAGTGGTCGTTTAGGAACCCGTCGGAGTGTAGTTGGTGGGGCAGGGAGTGTATGGAACAACTCGAGACTTAGCTGCGATCAGACCCGGATCTCAGGGCCATTCACGCAGCTGCGATGGGAGGGAATCGCATGAGCAAGATCCGCGTCGGGTTTATCGGGTGCGGTAACGTCGCCACCAGACATGCTCTCTGGCTGCTCAAAATCCCCGAAGCACAAATCGTCGCCCTATGCGACATCGACCCCGGGGCGTTTGAGCGACTGTATCAAAGAGTACCCGGGCTCGTGCCTGATCTGCCCAGGTTTTCTGACTACCGACAGATGCTGGATACGGTCGAGTTGGATGCCGTACAGGTGTTGACTCCTCATACCCTGCATTTCGAACACATCACGAACTCACTGGAACGCGGCCTGCACGTGCTGGTGGAAAAGCCCATGGTCTGTACAAGCGAACAAGCCCGGGCCGTGATTGAAGCCAAAGACAGGGCCGGAAAAGCGGTCGTGGTCTCGTATCAACGGCGGTATCAGGAGAACTTCCGCTTCATACGTGATCTGTTGAACGACGGGCCGATGGGAAAGGTTCAGTACGTTTCAGGCCTGCTCGGACAGGATTGGCTCAATCTGTTCCGGAACACTTGGCGGCACGATCCGGGGCTTTCGGGCGGGGGCCAGATCAATGATTCCGGCAGTCACTTGCTCGATATCGTCATGTGGGCCACGGGTGCGCGACCGCAGAACGTGTATGCGTCCATGGAGTACTTCGATGCTCCGGTAGATATCAATACCGCCTTGACAGCCAGATGCGAAGACGGAGTCTTGCTCAATCTCGCCATAGTCGGCAATGGGGCGGAATGGCGCGATGAAATCACCTTCTGGGCTGAAAACGGCGTGATTTACTACCGTGACGGTCAAGTCACGGCCAAACTGCGCAATCAAGAGGCCGAGCTGATTCCGCCCGCCGGACCCGACCCGGACAATCCGGCCCGCAACTTCATCGCCGCTTGCCTGGGAGATGAACCCGTGAAGTCGCCACCGGAGGATGCCCTGAAAGTGGCCTTATTCACCGAGACCATCTGGCGTTCGGCCCAGACAGGTTCGCCGCAGACCGTCGCTTGGGATTAGCCGCTTTTGCCAAACGGCAGTGAAGAACCTCGCACAGCGGCCGAGGTTAACCTTTAGCCGACAGCTACAATGTCTTTACGGAGACGGAGGGAGATTATGGTTCGTCTTGAGGCTGGCGTTGCAGAACTGGATATCACGCCCCCGTTGAACATCTCCTTGGCCGGATCGTTTACGAGTCGTCCGGCTCATGATGTGCACGATCCCTTGCGAGCCAAAGCACTGGTCATTGATGACGGAACCGTGCGAGTGGCCATGGTGGTGCTCGATCTGATCGGGATCACACTGGCCGATGTTCAAACGGTACGGGAACTGGTGCAAGAGGCTACCGGCATTCCACCCGGTCATGTCTTGATCGGGTGCACCCATACGCACACCGGGCCCGCTATGTTCCGTGTGGGAGAAGTGCATCCCGATCCGGACTACGTCCGGTGGGTCGTCAGACGAATAGCCGACAGCGTGGTCCTTGCGGTACGAAGATTGCGTCCGGCCCGAATGGCCTGGGGCCGCGGCGAAGTCCACGGCATCAGCTTTTGCCGTCGCTATCGCATGCGCAACGGATACGTGCAGATGAATCCGGGACGGGGAAACCCTGACATCATCGGGCCCACCAGTCCCATTGACCCTGCGGTCGGCGTTTTACTGGTGGAGACTCCCGAGGGACAACCCATCTCGGTCGTCGCTCAGTTCAGTCTCCATTATGTGGGTACCGACGACGGCCGGGCCGTATCCGCCGACTACTACGGACACTTCGATCGCTTCATGCGGCAAATGCTCGGGGCCCAATGCATCCCCATGCTCTTCAACGGTACATCGGGTCAGATCAACAACGTGAATGTCTTTGACCCGCATCAGCAAGCGGGGCACAAACAAGCGAAGCGCGTGGCGTCCATCCTCGGCGGCGAGGTACTGAAAGTGCTCAGCCGCATCAGCCCTCAGACCGATGTCTCCATCCGGGCGGCAAGTCAACAGGTGACCCTGCCCCGGAAAAAATACACCGAGGAGGATCTGTCGATCGCTAAAGCCATCCTGGACGGGAAAGATCCGGATCCTCAAGGCGGGCCGTTCAGCTGGGTGGTGGGTCAACCCATTCCGGCTGCTCTGCGTCCTATGTATGCCCAGGAGTCTCTGCTGCTCGCTGAATTGCCTGCGCAGATATCGTCAGAAGTGCAGGTAATTCGGATCGGCGAATCAGCGTGGGTGGGCCTGCCGGGAGAGATCTTCACCGAGATAGGCCTGGCCATTAAGGAATCTTCGCCCTGCCCGCACACCTTTGTGATCGGTCTGGCCAACGATTGTCTGGCGTATATCCCCACCGACAAAGCGTTGAAAGAAGAGGGCGGATACGAAACCTGGGCTGCGGCCTGGAATCCGGTCGGTGAAGGCGCTGAGGGTATTTTAGTCGGCACGGCCAAGGTGTTGTTGGACAAGCTTTGTGCAAGATAGAACTCTGCAGTTAAGTGATAAGCCCATAGAAAAGCAAAGAGGAGCCTCGCCACTGTCAGCTGGCGGAAGCTCCTCTTTTCTTCTCTGTCACAAGCCTTCCGATATGGATGCCGATAGCTTCTTCCCGTGTTGATCTCGTCGTCTATGACGGGCTACCGGGCCACGAAGGAGTACTCGCCCGAACCCACTTCCAAAACAGCCTTTCCGTCGACGATCCGTAGATTACGCACACCGTCATGTGTCTTGGTAGTTGCAGCCCCTTTTGAGATGAGCGCCATGCCGCTTTCGGTGAGGGTTTGCTCCTTTCCTAAGGGCACGTAGACGGTGGCCTGCGTGTTGACGGGAACACGGATGTCCAGTTTGAAAGCGTCGTCCTTCAGCTCCCAATAAACGGCGATCGGGCCGCGAATGGAATGATACTCGGTCCGCGCCCACTGCAGTTTGCCTCCGGGCAGCGGCCGGATGATGAATCTTTCATACCCGGGATGATCCTCGTCTATTTCAATCCCGGCTACGTAACGGTAGAACCACTCGCCGACTGAACCCAAAGCGTAGTGGTTGAACGAGTTCATGCCCGCATCGCCAAAGCCGTGCTCTTTGGTGTAGGAGTTCCAGCGTTCCCAGATCGTGGTAGCACCCTGGTGGATCGAATAAATCCACGATGGGTAGGTCTCGTTGTGAAGCAGACGGTAGGCGATGTCGGTGCGGCCGATATCGCTGAGTATGGGCAGCAACAGGCCCACTCCCAAGAAGCCGGTGGAAAGGTGCCAGTCTTTCTCTTCGATCGTCCGAATCAGGTGCTGGGCGGCAGTCTGTCGCATCTGTTGCGGCAGCAGATCCATATGGAGCGCCAACAGATAACAGCTCTGCGTGTCGCCGTGGATACGACCGTCGGGGGCGACAAAGGCTTTGTTAAAGGCCGCTTTGATCTTCTCAAAGAGCTCTTCATAGTAACGGGCATCATCGTCAAAACCCAACACTCGAGCGATTTTGCTCAACAACTTCGTGCTGTAGGCGAAGTAGGCCGTGGATATAACCTCTTTCGGGGTATCGGCGGCCACGGAGAGCCAGTCGCCGTAGCCCTCGGCCGGACGCACCAGATCCCGACTGTTTTCCTTCAGGTAGGCGATCCAGCGCTTCATAGCCCCATAGTGCCTGGTCAGAATGGCCGTATCGCCGTAGCAAAGATAAATCGTCCAGGGCACGATCACACCGGCATCGCCCCAGGCGGGGGAACCGAAGCCATACTCAAAAACCATGGGAGCCACATGAGGGAAGGCGCCTGTGTCAGCCTGGCCGTCGTCAACGGCGTTCATGTACTTGGCAAAAAAGCTTGCCACATCCATGTTGGAACACGCCGTGCGTACGAATACCTGGGCGTCGCCCGTCCATCCGCACCGCTCATCACGCTGCGGACAGTCGGTGGGAGTGCTCACGAAATTGCCTCGAGCGCCCCAGACGATATTGCTCTGCAGCTTATTCACCAACTCATCCGAACAGGTGAAACTGCCCACGGATTGCACGGCGTTGTGCATCACCAGACCGGCTAAGCTGTCCAGCGTCGGTGTTCCCGGAAAGCCCGTAACTTCGACGTAACGGAAACCGTGAAAGGTGAAGAAGGGTATGTATTCTTCCACTCCGTCGCCTCTCAAGATGTAGATATCCGTCTGGCGCGCCGAGCGCAGATTCTCCGTGTATATCGTTCCGTCATCGTTGAGCATTTCCGCGAAACGCAAGAAAACTCGGGTGCCCCGAGGTCCTTGGACACGCAGGCGGTATTTGCCGACCATGTTTTGCCCCAGATCGAACACGAAAGTACCTGGCAGCGGCTCATTCAGCGCAATGGGACGGACTTCCTCGGTGATCTGTACCGCCGGAGCCTGTGCTGCCACGAGTTTGGGCACCTCTTTTTCCACGACGGTCACCGTCTGCCAATGGTCGTCGGCAAAACCTGCCTTGTCCCATCCCGGCATCTCCAGACGGCTGTCGTAGATCTCACCCATGAGCAAATCGGAAGTGATGATCGGTCCCGTCGAGGCACGCCACTGCGAATCCGTGGCGATGATTTGCGAGGTGCCGTCTTCGTACTCTATGTGCAGCTGTCCTAAGAAAGCCAAGGGATAATCGCCGTAGCGTCCTCGTCCGAAGCCCCCTACATAGCCGGTGTACCAGCCGTCTCCCAGGATGACTCCCCAAGCGTTGGCTCCCTCGGCCAGAAGATCGGTGACATCATAGGCTTGAACCTGCAGGCGGCATCGATAGTCGGTCCAGCCTGGTCGCAACTCATCCTTGCCGACTCGCTGCCCGTTCAGGCGCATCTCATATACTCCCAGAGCCGTGCTGTACAGACGGGCTTGACGGATGCTGGCTTGTACGGTGAACTCTCGCCGCATGAAGGGAGAGGGTGCCGGACACTGCTTCACATTGACATTACCCTCATAGGGTGCTCGGGCAACGGCTGCCGGCCAGGAACCGTCATCAAAGCACGACTCCTGCCAGCTCGCCGTCTCTTTCGAGGTTGCTCGCCAGGAGGCATCGATGTCAATCCAATCGATCTGACCGTTTGTATATACGACACGGAGCCGTCCGATCAGTCCGGCTGAATCGGCTCTGCGCCGCACAGCGTGGATGGCCAAGACATTGGCACCCTCCTGAAGATAAGGGGCCAGATTTATATACTGCACGGCTTTCCAGGCGCCGCTGCCGCGGCCTACGAACCGCCCGTTGACGTAAAGCTGCAGAGCGTTGTCCGCCGTCAACAAAAACCAAGCGCTTTCTACTTCCGCATCGGAGTCCACCGTAAGCTCTCGCCGGAAAAAGCCTTGATTAGGCACCTGTTCGTCTGCGTCCGCACACCACATCCAGTGACAACCATCCAGCGTGAGCTCCGGTTTTCCCAGCCGGGTGTCAAAACCTATCCACTGGCCTTGGTAATCCTCCGGATTCAAAAGGCCCATTTCCCAGTAGGCCGGCTCACTGTAGCCGCTGGCATTTCCGGCCGCATCCCACACGCGCACCTGCCAGTAACAGCGCTGGCGAGAGCGCAGCGGTTTACCCTCATAGACGACCTGTGCCGTCTTTGATGATTCTACCTTCCCAGAATCCCAAAGATCACCGATCCCCGATGCGAGTGCTTCTTTACTGCCGGCGACCAGTATTTGATACGCTGATTGCATTTGATCGCGTTTTTCCGAGACTAGCTCCCAACTAAGGCGAGGCCGGGCCACGTCCAGGCCTATTGGGTTCTTTGCGTACTCACAACGTAGGCGGGTAGGAACGATGCTTGCTTGCGGCACTCGGCAGCTCCCTTCCCAATATGATGTATATAGCTATCATTTCGTTACTCAATACCAACTTCCTGGAAACGGCTGAGCCAATAGAGGAGTACCACACCGCCGGGGATAGCCATGGCGCCCTTGCACCGGTCGGCAGCCGCTCTTCATTTAAACACCTGACGCCTTACAACAACAGCGTAAGCGTAACCGTCAAGACGTTGCCGCAGTCTAAACTGCCTCCAAGACGTCGTGATCCTCTTCTCCCAAGACGTTGGCGTATCAAAGCCGCGTTCCCGAACCGTTGCGCGGCCCAGATGTCTACTTGGATATTCTACCTTCTCAAATGATGACGGGCGTTGTCACGGTAGCAAGCCGTGACAACGCCCGTGCAGTTTAGAATGTGAACTTGCCGTCTTTGTAGATCAGCTGCCCGTCGGCATATATCTCACCGCCGCTTCTGAGATCGCACAACATATCCCCTGTCTCTTATACACATCTCCGAGTACCTGTTGCAGGATAAGCGGCACCCAAAGCCAGGTGGACGGTGCCGCCGATTTTTTCGTCGAAGAGCATGTTACGGGTATGGCGCGTGATGGCGTAGTTGGTACCGATCCCCAACTCGCCCAGATATCGGGCCCCGGGGTCGGTATCCAAAAGGGCATGTAAGAGCTTTTCGCCGTGGCGAGCCGCGGCCGAGACGACCTTTCCGTCTTCGAAGCGCAACCGGATGTCTTCGATCAGTTGGCCTCTGAAGATCCCGGGGAAACTGAAGCGTATGTAACCGTTGGCCGAATCCTCCACCGGGCCCGTGAAGATCTCCCCGTCGGGGAAGTTGGACTTGCCGCTACAGCTTTTCCAACGGCGTCCGCCAGTGTTCAGGGTCAAATCGGTATCCTCGCCGACGATGTGCAAGGTCTCCACGGAATCGAGTCTCTTGATCAGCTCTTCTTGTTCGGCATCGATCCTTTGCCAGTAGGCTACCGGATCTTCTTCATTGAGTCCGCAGGCCTCGAAGACGAAATCCTCGTATTCGGACAAAGACATATTGGCTTCCTGGGCGTCGGCATTGGTAGGAAACTGTGTCAAACACCAGCGGTACTCGCCTGCAGCCGCTCGCTTCATCATTGTGTTGGTCAGTTCAGAAGTGGCGCGCGAGCGTAGTGCTTGCCGGGCCGGGTCGACCCCGCTGAGGGCTCTGACGTTGACCTCGCCCAAAATGGTGAGACAGGCATCGGCCTCCTCGACCGGAATTCGAGTCAGTGATGAGACATACTGCAACTGCTCATCATTGGCGTTTTTTAAGAAGATCTCGTTGATCTCCGACATTCTGATCTGTACCTCAGGATGCGCCCCTGCCTGCAAGGCCTCCTCATAGACGGCTTTGATAAGCGGGGTCGCCACTTCTCCGCTTCGAATTACGAAGAAGTCACCGGGCTTGATGCCCAGGGAATAATGAACCAGCACCTTTGCCATGTTGGTCACTCGTGGATCTCGCACTGTATACCACCTATCTCAGGGTTTATGTAGCCTATTCGTGTAGCTCATCTACGACACGGCCATAGAATACCCCTCCATCTCCGGCTGCATCGTCCAATGCGCCGAATGCAAAAATAGAGGAATCCCACCGCCGACCATTCGGAGCGAAAGCGCCACGACTGTCGCAGTCTATTTGCGAGGGTCATACCGCCTATGGTGCTCCGCAGAATCAGCCGGCCCCAGAAGCTGCGGGGGAGATGGTTGAAGCCGCCGTTGTGGTATAATCCAAGACACGGCAGAGCACTGCTCACCCCATTTTGCCAATGGAGTTGAGTGTCTCCGTTTTCATTTTCCCCGTTGTCAGCGGCGACAACACGTGATATAATTAAGGCCGTCAATGAGTTGTCAAGGGCCATTAGCTCAGCTGGCTAGAGCACCTGACTCTTAATCAGGGTGTCCGGGGTTCGAGTCCCTGATGGCCCACCAAGGAAAACGCCTTCCCTAAGCGATTGTTGGGAAGGCGTTTTGCTGTCTTGGGGCCTACGGACCACCGGAATGGTCATGGATTGGCCATGGGTTCCCACACCGCCCGGCAGCAGCCCGTGCGACTGAACAATGTATGCCAGGCATGAGAACGAGGTGTGGATGTCGGAGACGATGGGCGCTAATAGGATGGAGAAGCCCTTTCGTGCATGCATCCTCAACTTCTTTCTCCGGACATGCGTGAACGGATGCCTGCAAAGCACGTAGTCCGCCTCGTGATCGGTATCGTCGACAGTCTTAATCCGTTCGACATTCTACACTTCTTGTACCAAGTTGAGGGACCGGCCCTTTTGATCGGAAGATGATGGGGGACGCCTTCATGAGAGGCATCGGCTCGTTGCGCCGGCTTGAGCGGGCCGTAGATGAGCAGGCTCCGTTTCGCCTTTTTTGCGGGGCGCAAGTCGAGAGCGAGCTCGCCTCGATCACGTGCGGCTTGAGCAACCGCTTCAGGCTTGCGTACGCGAAGAACGTCGTCGAGGACTTGACGGCCGGATCCGCCGGAGATTCCGGTGTCTCATTCGGCGCCAATCGAAACGTCCCTAAACTCGGGCTCGCAGCCGGAAACGCAAACAGACGGAAGAGCGGGCATGTAGGTCGGCCACCGACGGCCGAGGCCTCCAGCGGACTGAACTGAAGATACCTATATGAACGAAGCCTTCAAGAAATCCTTCCTCTGTGCACTTGGACTCGCCTCGGCGCTTTCAGGGGCCTAGACGAACCGCTGTAGTACGGAACCGTATGCTCGGCGGCGCAGGAGGGAAGGAGGGATCCCACCTCCTAGCTTTCAAAACCGAAGTTCCAGAGCTCACAACCTCGAAAAA
>LFTP01000253.1 GCA_001513395.1 Clostridia bacterium DTU080 | reverse complement strand
AAGAACCCCCGCGATCCATAAACCATGGAAAACGCAGGGGTTTTTCGACAGTCTGAGACCACGGAGTTTTCCGTGGTCTTGCAGGCTAGTTCTTATTGTCGTCTTTACAAACAGCTGAGGAAAAAACTGTGGATCTCATCCATGAGCCCTCGGTTGATGTCGTTGGCGAGCCTTCGATCCACTCTGGCATAAAACTCTCTCCTCACCTCTTCTGGAACCTTCCCTTCATACTGGTCAAAGACGGCTCTGTACTCTTGATTGAGGGGGGTGATATAAGCCAGTGCTTCTTTGGAGCGGAAGATGTTATTGTGGTCGTTCTGTCCTTCTTCTTCTAAAGCTAGGAACCGTACCTTGGGGTTGGTGATCTCCATTCTTTTATTGATGATCGCGCTGCCGTAATAGTCCACCACCGTATCAGCCGTACCGTGGACGATGAGAACAGGTACACTAGTCTTATTTAGAGCCTCCACCGCAGTCAAGGAGGCTGTTTTGCCGTATAAAAGCCATTGATAGAACCAGAGGAAGGGGCGCTGGGCATAGATTACCGGCCCCAGCATGTGGCTGCCCTGCTCCAAAATCATTTCCAGGGCGGAGTTGGGAGCGGAGATAGAAACCACCCCAGCCAGCTCATGATCAAAGTGGAGGATGTTGGCCGCGGCATAGCCTCCCCAACTGTGGCCAAAGACCAAGAGCGGCAGGTTGTTTAGATCCTTCCGGCTCTTTATAAAACTAAGGGCAGCATCTAAATCTACTAAAGCTTGGGGAAAGCCCCTGGTACCTTCGCCTTCACTGTTGTAAGAACCGGTGGCATCATAGGCAAATACGCTCCAGCCCTGATCTAAAAAATACTTAATCTGCGGCAGATAGCTATCTGCACCTCCCCCTAAGCCGTGGACAACCACCACCAGTCCTAGGCTACCTTTTTTAGGGTATAAATAGCCCTGGAGCTTGTTCTTGCCTGAGTAGAAACTTACCAACTCCCGGGGATACCCAGATTCAAGGTCCTGGTAGTGGAGGGCAGAGGTGAGGGACGGATCGGGCGGCTCAAAGCGGCCAAATTGGCTGTCGTAGATAAACTTGGTGCCCAGGAGGGAAAGGCCAGCCAAAAGCACAATCACCAGCCCCAGCAGGATCAGAGTTCGCCGCCAGATTTTCCGCCTTTTTGGGTTCTCCATTGTTTTCACACCGCTCAGCTCCTGTCTCAAGTTTGTGATTTCCCGCTGTGTTCCCACCGCATTACTTCCTTTTTCGCCGCTTGTGTTAATTTCCTTGGTGATAAATTTGTAAAAATGGTAACCCAGAAGAAGGATTCTAGTTAAAAGAGGAGTATATTTATTAACACCAACTTATTTAAGCTAAATAAGAAAGTATGGGTGGAGCATGACAACGATACGAAAAGGCAGTCCCCAATTAATGCAGCAGCTCAATACGTCCCTCATCCTTGATGTGATCAAGCGTGAAGGACCCATCTCCCGATCGCAAATTGCCGAACGGACTAAGCTCAGTAATCCGGCTGTTTCTGCCATCATTGCTTCTCTTTTAGAAGAAGGCTTGGTGGATGAAGTGGGTGTTGCCGCCTCAACGGGCGGGCGCAGAGCGCGCCTTTTGCAGTTTAACCCATCAGCCGGTTTTTTGATCGGCATAGACGTGGGAGGCACCAAGATGCACGGGGGAGCAGTGGATCTGGCTGGCAACATCATTGCCCGTCAATCCATCTTTTCCAAGGGCGGCGAGTCCACAGAAGATTCCATTCAGCGGCTGATGGGACTCATTTACGACTTAATAGAAAAAGTGGATCTGCCGGTGCAGAGCTTCAAAGGCATTGGGCTGGGTATTCCCGGCGTAACCGACTCCCAGGGACAGCGGGTGCGTTTAGCCCCAGGTATTGGCTGGGAAAACGTGGACGTGGGCCAAGTACTCACTGGGGAGTTCGGTGTCCCGCTCTTTGCCGATAACGACGCCAACTGTTTTGCCCGGGGTGAGCTCTGGCGCGGCAAGCTCCAGGGAGCGCAGAATGCAATTGCCATGACCATCGGTACCGGTATCGGGGTGGGCTTGGTACTAAACGGCCATGTCTACCACGGTTCCCATCGAGCCTCAGGTGAAGTTGGCTATTGGCTATTAGGCAGCCTCGGTCCCATTGAACGGAGGGATACCCAGTTTGGGCCCTTAGAATCCCTAGCTTCGGGAACGGGGATTGCCGCAGCGGCCCGGCGCGACTTAGAGGATCCCAGCATTCAAACCAGCTTGCGCGAAGCGGTGGGAGGAGATCTGAGCAAAATCACCGCAGTCCAGGTATTCCAAGGCGCCAAGGAGGGCGATGAGTACTGCCAACGCCTGGTGGAGAAGACCACCACCCTACTGGGTATTCTATGCGCCAATATGGCTTCGCTTCTAGACGTAGAGAAAATTGTAATTGGCGGAGGCGTTTCCCGGGTAGGCCAGCAGATCCTTGCACCCATTCAAGATATTGTGGGCAAACTTACGCCTTACCCGCCGGAAATCTTCCTTTCCGAGCAGCAGGAAGACGCTGCCATCTTAGGGGCAGTTGCTGGAGTTCTGGATCAACGGGCAAGCATGATCAGCTTTTCACAGCTGCCTTAAAGGAGGTGAAGGGACCGCTTTCTGCAAACAGGGATGATCGTTCGCAAGTGAGCTCATTTTAGAACTTAACTAAAGGAGGATTAGCATGAGAAAGTTCAAGGTGTTTGTTGTGCTTACCCTGGTTGCTTTATTATTGGTGGCTCCAGCTGTTTCAGCAAAGAATCCACCCTACACGGTAGCACTGAGCAACGGCTTTGTGGGCAGTGAGTGGCGCATTCAAATGGTGGAAGCTGCTCAGGTAGTATTTGACGAGTACAAAGAAAAGGGTCTGGTAACTGGTGAACTCTACGTCAACCATGCGGGCCCCGACGTAACCGCACAGATCGCTGCCATCCGCAATATGATCAACCGCGGTTTTGATGTTATTATCATCAACCCCAACTCCCAGACTGCCCTGAACCCAGTAATCGAAGAGGCAGTTGAGCAGGGCATCATCGTAATCGTTGTGGACCAGGAAGTAACCGCTCCCAACGCCATTAACGTTGTAATTGACCAAGCTCAATGGGCTCGCTTCTCCGCACAATGGCTCGCAAACCAGCTGGGCGGCGAAGGAAACGTGGTAGTCCTCAACGGCTTAGCTGGCCACCCAGCCAGTGAAGACCGCTTCCGCGGTGTGCAGGACGTATTCGGCCAGTATCCTGGAATCAACGTTTTGACTGTGGCTTATGCTGATTGGGATCAGGCAACTGGACAGCAGGTCATGTCCAACCTCCTGGCAACCTATCCTTCCATTGACGGTGTCTGGTCGCAAGACGGTTCCTGCGAAGGCGCTCTCCGGGCAGTCCTGGCAGCAGGCGGCGAAATGCCCATTATGGTTGGTGAGGCTCGGGTAGGCTTTATGAGACAATGGGCCGAGCTCAAGGAGAAGACCGGCTTCTCTTCCATCGGCGTTGCTAACCCTCCTGGAGTTGCAGCAAGCGGCTTGCGCATTGCCATGAACCTGCTCCAGGGCAAAGAGTTTAAGGACGGCATTTTGGCACGGGGCAACACCTTGTATGTACCCATTCCGGTAATCGTCACCAACGACAACTTCGACGCAATTTGGGAGCAGTACAAAGATCTTCCCGATGCCTACTCCATCGACGGTTGGCTCAGCGAAGAAGAAGCACTTGCCTTCTTCAAATAAGGAATTGGATTTGCGCGGCAGGGGAAACCCTGCCGCGCCCTGGGGGTGTTGAGTTGGCACATTTAAGAACTGAAGGAATCTGTAAGAACTTCGGCGGCGTCCGCGCCCTGCACAATGTGGACTTCTCCTGTGCGCGGGGGGAAATTCACGCTCTCCTTGGAGCAAATGGTTCCGGTAAGAGCACCCTTTCCAAGATCATCACTGGTGTGGTAGCAGCGGATCGCGGCACTGTTTACATCAACAATCGAGCGGCAGCCATTCACGGACCCAATGACATGTTTGCCCAAGGTATCAGCGCGGTCTACCAAGAGCTAAGTTTAATCCCCCAGCTGACCGTAGCGGAAAACATCCTCTTGGGTCAAGAACCCACCAGACTAGGCGGTATTAACAGTAAAGCTGCGTGGAAGAGGGCTGCAGAGGTTCTGCAAACTATTGCAGCTAAGCTTGATAGCGAAATTCCCCTCCATGTACCTGTTCGCAGTCTCTCTTCAGCTGAACAGCAGTTGGTGGAAATAGCTAAGGCCCTGGCCAGGGAACCGGAGATTCTCATTCTGGACGAGGCCACTGCTTCTCTGCGGGAGAAGGAAGTGCAGGTTGTTTTTGAAGAAGTGCGCCGCCTGCGTGAGCAGGGCTGCACCGTGATTTTCATTTCCCACCGTTTAGAAGAGGTCTTTGATCTCTGCGAGCGGGCAACTGTACTGCGCAATGGTGAGGTAGTGGCCACTGTGAATTTGGCGGAAACCACCGAGCAGGACTTACTCCGGCATATGCTGGGTGAAGTGGCTAGTGTCGATTCACTCTCGGTGCCTGCTCCTCAGGACAGGGTAGTCTTGGAGGTTAAAGAGTTAAGTTCAGCCAGCAGCTTCCAGAGAATCAACTTCCAGCTGAGGGCCGGAGAGATTCTGGGGTTAGGCGGTCTGCAGGGGCAGGGACAGTCTGAAGTAATCCAGGCCATCTACGGCGCCAGGCCCTATACCGGCAGAATTCTGTTTGAAGGGCAGGAAGTGCAGATTCACAAACCGGCTGCTGCTATCAACTCCGGAATCGTTTTAGTTCCAGGCGACCGCCATGTGGAAGGCTTGGCTCTGCAGCGATCCGTTTTGGAAAATGTAACGTTACCCAGCGTGGCCCACCGTTCCCGGTTTGGGCTGTTGAAGATGGGCCGGGAAGAGGAAGTGACTGCTGGTGTGGTGGAGCGGCTGCAGGTGAAAGTTGCCGACGTCCATCTGCCGGTAAATACCCTAAGCGGCGGCAATCAGCAGAAGGCGGTCATCGGCAAGTGGCTCTTGACCCAGTCCAAAGTAATGCTCCTGGACGACCCCACTAAGGGCGTTGATGTTCAGGCCCGCCTTGAAATCTACCGTTCAGTGGAAGAGCTGTGTTCCCAGGGTGTTTCTTTCCTGCTCAGCTCCAGTGATAATAAAGAACTTATAGCGTTGTGTCACCGGGTTTTGGTGATGTATGAGGGTCAGATTGTGGCGGAGTTAGCCGGCGAAGAACTCACGGAAGAAAACCTTGTGGCTGCATCCATGCGGATCACACCTGGCGTGAAGGGGGTGTCTTAATGGAGGAGAGAAGAGCGCTTGAACCAACTTTTAAGGAAAGGGCGGAAAGGCATGCCCCGCTGCTCATGAGTGTGGTTGTTTTTGTGCTCATTGTCGCGGTCAATCGTTTTCTGCAGCCCAACTTCTTTAACCGCTTCGTGATCCGTTCCAATATTACCACTTTCCTCCCCCTGATTATGGCAGCCATAGGGCAGACCATGGTGGTTCTCACTGGCAACATTGATCTGTCCCTGGGCAGCATTATCACTGTAGTAAATGTGGTGATCATCACCCTCTTTGGGAAAATGCCTGAGGCCACAGGCCTCCAGCTGGCGATTCCCATTTTAGTTGGTGTGCTGGTGGGCTTGCTTGCAGGTACAGTAAATGGGTTCTTAATTGCCAAACTGCGTCTGCAGGCGGTAATCGCCACCTTTGCCAGCAACCTATTTTGGATGGGCTTGGCCTTAGCAGTTCTGCCTGTGCCTGGCGGCAGTGTTCCCTGGGATTTGAGCTCCTTTTACCGCAGTTGGTTTTTGGGCCTGCCCATGTCAGTCTGGTTTCTCCTGCTAGTCATGGTCTTCTGGGCCTTGCTGCGCAGAACTAGGCTGATCCGCTATTTCTACGCGGTGGGAGGGAACGCGTCCAATGCCTATCGCTCTGGGATCAGGGTGGAATGGATCCTTATTGGCGCCTATGCCCTCTGCGGCTTCTTTGCAGGTCTATCGGGTTTAGCGTTAACCTTGGATATTTCCTCAGGCGATCCCTTGGTGGGCCATCCCCTGACCTTGTCTTCAATCACTGCAGTTGTGATTGGAGGAACCCTCCTCAGCGGCGGTTCAGGCAGCCCCATTGGCTCCATTTTGGGAGCCTGTATCCTGGGCTTGGTAAGGAACATCATCTTTTTCGCTAATGTTCCTCCCTTCTATCAAGACTTTATCTTTGGAGTAGTGGTGATCATCGCGTTGATCGTTTCGTCGCTGGGGGCAAGGAGGAGGACAGCATGATCAGCAAATCATCTGAAGTTCAGTTGGGCCACAACCTGCTGAGGTGGCTAAAGGCCAATCCCTTGGCCATTGCTTACATCTTGATTGTGGTGCTGTTTGTCATCGGCCAGATCCTGTCCCCAGGATTCCTCAGCTACTCCCAGATCATCAACGTGCTGCGCATTTCTTCCTTTTTAGGTTTAGTGGCAGCAGGTCAAACCCTGGTTATTATCAGCGGCGGGAGCGGCATCGATTTATCTGTGGGAGCAATTATGAGCTTGGCGGCGGTGATGACCGCGCATATTACCCTGGGTGAAAACAGCAGTCTGCTCCTGGCTTTTCTGGTAATTGCCGCAGTAGGTCTGGCCTTGGGAGCAGTGAACGGACTGGGCATTTCACTCCTCAGAATTCCGCCCTTGGTCATGACTTTAGGAATGTCCGCGGTAGTGCAGGGGCTGATTTTGGTTTACACCCAAGGATCCCCAAAGGGGCGGGCTGCACCCATTCTCCGTGATCTGGTTACTAAGCCCTTTGTCTTTGGCATCCCAGGCATCCTGTTTATTTGGCTTGTGGTAACAGTGATCATGTACATTCTGCTCAGCCACACTTCCTTTGGCCGCCGCTTGTAC
>LFTP01000289.1 GCA_001513395.1 Clostridia bacterium DTU080 | reverse complement strand
CATTACACGTCTGATAGACAAAAGCCGGGGCTGTCCCAACCTTGCTTTTGGGACAGCCCCCTTTTGCTTTGTTGGTGCGCGCGAGAGGATTTGAACCCCTGGCCCTCTGATCCGAAGTCAGATGCTCTATCCACTGAGCTACGCGCGCCCACTCCCTACTGCGGTCATATGTTATCACAAAAAGTCTGGCCATTCAATAACCGCGATTGACACGCCTGGGCGCAGCCCTTATTCTATCTGTGAGCATATGCTCAAAACTTCAGGGGCATACTCAAAACCACCAAAGAGAAAGAGGGAGCTACAGTGAAAATAGCCATCACAGCTCAAGGGAGCTCGCCTGACGCCGCATTGGATCTTCGTTTCGGTCGCGCGCCGTTCATATTCATCTGGGACAGCGACAGTGACGCGCTTGAGTCCCATCCCAACCGAGCACACCTACAGTCAAGCGGAGCGGGTATCGCAGCCGCCCAATGGCTGGTTGACCGAGGCGTTGAGGTCTTGATCACCGGAGAGGTGGGACCGAAAGCTGCCCAAGTACTTCAGGCGGGGGGGATCAAAGTACGTTGCACCGCTGCCAACACGGTGGCTGAGGCCCTGGCGGAGTATCGCCGCACGTATAACGCGGGCTCCTCGACCTCTTCTCCGATCAGTGTCACGAGAACAGAATCGGTCGGTTTTGTTGCTCCGCAAGAACAGCCGCGATCTGAGGTCGTCTTAGCCGTGGCTACCGATCACAACAGCGTCGCACCACACTTCGGACGTTGCGAGGAGTATACCATAGCGGTCATCAAAAACGGGGCCGTGATAAGTCGTCGCGCCATAGCCAATCCGGGTCACCAACCGGACTTCCTGCCTCGTTTCTTGGCCGAACAGGGAGTCACGTCAGTGATCGCCGGAGGCATGGGTCCTCGGGCTATGGAGTTGTTTCGCTCCAGAGGAATTGAGGTCATCGTAGGAGTTACAGGATCCGTCTCTGAAGCCATCAACGCCTATCGCGACGGCGCCTTGCAAGCGGGAGACAGCACTTGTAACCACTAAAAAGGATGAGATAATCATGAAGCTCGTGATAGCCAGCGGCAAAGGCGGGACCGGAAAGACTACTGTCGCAGCAAATCTGGCGGTGACCCTGGCTGAGATGAATGAACCGGTACAGCTGTTGGACTGTGACGTGGAGGAGCCGAACGTCCATCTTTTCTTGCCACCTTTGGGAACCACGGATCAAACGGTACGATCGCCGATACCGCGCATTGACCCGGTCCGCTGCACGCTGTGCGGAGTATGCGTTCAGATCTGCGCTTACAACGCTTTGGCCACGGCAGGTGACCATGTGTTGTTTTTCCCTGAGATGTGTCACGGTTGCGGCGGTTGTGCCCATCTTTGCCCTGAAGGATCAATCGCAGAGGTCGAACGCTCCATCGGCACGGTGCTGCGCGGTCAGGTCCATGGATTGGAACTGGTTTGGGGCCGATTGAATGTCGGGTTGTCACTGGCACCCGCGGTTATCGCCGAGGTCAAAAGGATGGCTCAACCGAAAGCGACGGTAATCGTCGATGCGCCACCCGGCACCTCTTGCGCGGCCGTGGCGGCCATATCAGACTGTGACCTGTGCCTTCTCGTCACGGAGCCCACGCCTTTTGGTCTGCACGATCTGAAGCGGGCCGCGGAAATGACTCGCGAACTGAATGTTCCTGCCGCAGTAGTTATCAATCGTTCGGGCATTGGGGACAAGAGAGTCCACGCCTGGTGCCAGGAAAACTCGTTGCCGATCCTTCTGGAGATTCCCTTTTCCCGGCAACTGGCCGCGTGCTATGCACGAGGGAAGCTGTGGGTTGACGAGTTCCCGGAATGGAAAGACACCTTGAGACGCCTATGGGGTCAAGTGGAGGAGTACGCTCATGAAAGAACTGCTCGTCATTAGCGGCAAAGGCGGTACGGGCAAAACCACCGTAGTCGGAGCCTTCGCTATGTTGGCTGACAACGCGGTCGTAGCTGACTGTGACGTGGACGCGGCCAACCTTCACCTGTTACTCAACCCCCAAGTGAAGGAAGAACACGCTTTCCACGGTTTGCCTCGAGTGCGCATAGACCGGGATGTCTGCACCTCCTGTGGCCTGTGTCTGGAGATCTGCCGCTTTGGTGCCATCAGTCCGGAATACGTCGTCGATCCGTTGGCCTGTGAAGGATGCGGTGTCTGTGTTCGCCTCTGCCCGGCAGAGGGGATTATCCCCCAAGAGCGCGTCGCCGGACAATGGTTCGTTTCCGAGACTCCCTTTGGCCCCCTAGTACACGCTCGATTGAATGCCGCTGAGGACAACTCGGGCAGACTCGTAGCCGAAGTGAGGCGAGCGGCACGCGCGATTGCCAAGCATCAAAAGCGTGATCTGATCATCACTGACGGACCGCCAGGCATCAGCTGTCCGGTTATATCCTCTTTGACCGGCATCGACCTGGCCTTGCTGGTCACCGAACCGAGTGTGTCCGGCTGGCACGATCTGGCTCGGGTTTTGGAGCTGGCCGAGCATTTCAAAGTCAGAACCGTTGTCTGCATCAACAAGGCTGATCTCCATGAACTCATGAGCAAAGAGATTAAACGGCGTTGCTATGATCGCGGCATAGAGGTGATCGGAAGCATTCCCTTTGACGAGCAATTCGCTCAGGCGACAGTCACGGGTCACCTTCCCATCGACGACAAGTCCCCAGCGGTCACGGCCTTATACGATCTTTGGGAGAAGACATATGCCTTGTTGATGCAAGAAAAGCCGTCATAAGCTGCTGAACGTAGCCCAACCGTCCGTGACGAGTGTAGCATCTCTCAGATTGACACGGCTGCATAGACATGCTATGTTTATTATGAGCATATGCTCATAACGTGAAGAAAAAGGGGGGTTCACTGATATGCCACGCGGTGACAGAACCGGACCATGCGGGTATGGACCGATGACAGGACGCGGCATGGGCTATTGCGCCGGATATCCCGTACCCGGCTATCTAAACCCACCCGGTTGGGGCTGGGGTTACGGTCGCGGCGGTGGATGGGGTCGCGGGCGCGGCTTCAGACATTGGCGTTGGCGGTATCCACCGGCACCGTTTTTTCCGGGGTATGCTGCACCCTACGCTCCTCCCGCGCCGGTCTCGCCGCCCTCCGATGAGGCGGAACTGGAGTTTCTAAAAAGCGAGGCAGCGCGCCTGGAGGCCGCGCTGAAGGAGATCAATGCCCGTATCAAGGAACTCTCACAAGAAGACGACGCCGAATGACATCCGTTTCGAAGACTGAGACAAAACAAGAGGACGCTGCATCCCTCCCCGCAGTGTCCTCCTGTTTTTTTACAGGGTCTTCGATCAAGCCTGCTCATTCATTTGCTTGACCTTCATCAAGCGCACGATATTCGACCGTTCGGCTTCATCGAGCTTCATGGTAATATACCTGATCGACTCCTGCAGCTGCGGAATAAGCACGTACTCCAGGGCGTTAACCCGTCTTCTGGTTCTCTCCAGCTCAACGGCCAATAATTCAGCCGCTTTCTCCAACTCCGCCAGACGCACCAGATCCGACAGTGCCTCGCTCAACGTCTTAATGGCCGCATCCAAGTCCGCGGGTGTATGCGCCGGTCCGTAGGGGTAATGATCCGCTTCTCCGCCCACACTCTCCCAGGAATGGTCAAAGCGCACAATAGGCACTCCGACTATGGAATCATGTCTGACTTGCACGTCAAGACGTTGTTTCGGGAAAAGAAGCGCTGACTCAATGACTGCGGGAGAAGCGGTCGCCGTAGCCAGCACCATAGAAGTACTGACCGATTCCAGCTGCGCCTCTACCTTCTCCCGCAGATCACGGCTCTCCCAAACCAGCTCGAGAAAACGCTGCATGAGCTCGTCATGCTTATCTTTTAGGAGCTTGTGGCCCCGCTCGGCCGTGCTCAGACGAGCCCTGAGGCGCAGCAGCTCCATCCGATTAGGGTTGACCCGCGTCTGCATGACTCTACTCTTCCTTTTCCTCCGCCTGTGCGGGCAGGTACTTGTCCAGGAATTCGTCGCGGATTCTCTTCAGTTCTTGTCGCGGTAGCATACTAAGCAATTCCCAGCCCAGATCAAGCGTCTGCTCGATACTGCGATTTTCATCCGGGCCCTGATTGACATAGCGGGCCTCAAATGCATCGGCAAACTTGGCAAAGAGTTTATCGGTCTCCGTCAATGCCGCCTCACCCAGGATCACCGCCAACTCCTTGGCTTCCTTACCCGTCGCATAGGCGGCATACAGCTGGTTCATGGTGTCGGAATGGTCTTCGCGCGTCTTGCCCGCACCGATGCCCTTGTCTTTCAAACGCGAAAGCGAAGGTAACACGTCTATGGGCGGATAGATGCCTTTGCGATGAAGCTCCCGGCTCAGGATGATCTGCCCTTCCGTGATATAACCGGTCAGATCCGGAATCGGGTGGGTCTTGTCATCTTCCGGCATGGTGAGAATGGGTATCTGTGTAATCGAACCTCTTCGACCCTTGACGCGACCGGCGCGCTCATAGAGTCTGGCCATGTCAGTATACAAGTATCCCGGATAGCCGCGACGACCAGGTACTTCACGACGCGCCGCGGATACCTCACGCAGAGCCTCGCAGTAGTTCGTCATGTCAGTCAGGATGACCAACACATGCATGTCAAGCTCAAATGCCAAGTACTCGGCACAAGTCAAGGCCACGCGAGGTGTGGCAATCCGCTCGATCGCCGGGTCATCGGCCAGGTTCAAAAAGAGCACGGAACGCTCCAGCGAACCGGCATCCCGGAAGTTGTCAACGAAAAAGCTCGCCTCTTCATAGGTGATCCCCATCGCCCCGAAGACCACGGCAAAAGGATCATCGGTGCCCAAAACCTGCGCCTGTCTGGCAATCTGAGCCGCCAGCTGAGAGTGCGGCAGACCGGAGGCTGAAAAGATCGGCAGCTTCTGTCCCCGCACAAGAGTGTTGAGGCCATCTATTGTTGATATCCCCGTCTGAATAAACTCGTTGGGATAGTCCCGTGCGTAGGGGTTGAGGGGTTGTCCGTTGATATCAAGCCGTTTGACCGCCACAGGGCGCGGTCCGTCTCCGCGAGGCTCCCCCAGGCCGTTATAAACGCCGCCCAGCATCTCGGGTGAAACGGCCAACTCAATCCCTCGGCCCAGAAAGCGCACCCGTGTGGACTTGGGGTTAATCCCCGCTGCCCCCTCAAAAAGCTGAACCAGAGCCGTGTTCCTCTCTACCTCGAGTACACGACCTCGCCGCACCTCGCCACTGGTTTCAATCTCCACCAGCTCTTCAAAGGTGGCACCTTCGACTCCCTCTACCAACATAAGCGGACCGGCGACTTCACGAACATTTCTATACTCTTTAAGCAACCTCTCCGCCTTCTCCCTTCAGGGCTGCCACCTGCTGTTTGATGTCGGTAAGAAGGGTGGCAAAGGCAGCCTCATCGTTCTCGTCCAGGTATTTCGCCCTGGCGATATCCTCTCGCACCGGTAGGTTCAACAGTCTCTCCAGACGTACTCCTTCATTCAATGCCTCACGTGCCTCGTGATACCAACTCAGGATCACTTGGAGCATTTTGATCTGCTTGTCCAAAGATGTGTACGTGTCCGCTTCGTGGAAGGCGTTTTGATACAAGAAGTCTTCACGAATCGATTTTGCCGCTTCCAGAACCAGTCTGTCTTCGGGCGAAAGAGCGTCGGTACCGACCAGACGCACGATCTCCTCAAGAGAGGCCTCCTGTTGCAATAGGGCCATGCTCTCCTGCCGCATAGCGATCGGCTCACTTCCGTAGCGCTCTCTCAAATAGCCATCGATGCGATCCAAGTACAGAGAGTAACTGTTCAGCCAATTGATCGCCGGGAAATGGCGCCGCGCCGCCAGCTTATCGTCAAGACCCCAAAAGACCTTCACAACCCGCAAGGTATTCTGCGTAACCGGCTCCGATAGGTCCCCACCGGGAGGAGAAACCGCACCGACCACTGTCAACGCGCCGATCCGGTCCCCTACAACCCGCACCTTGCCCGCGCGTTCGTAGAAGTCAGCCAACCGTGAGCCCAAATAGGCGGGATATCCCTCTTCGCCGGGCATCTCTTCCAGACGCCCTGACATCTCACGCAAGGCCTCGGCCCAGCGAGACGTAGAATCAGCCATCAAGGCCACCGAGTAACCCATGTCGCGGTAGTACTCAGCAATGGTGATCCCCGTGTAGACCGATGCTTCTCGAGCAGCCACCGGCATGTCCGAGGTATTGGCGATAAGCACCGTACGCTTCATCAACGACTCCCCAGATCTTGGGTCCTCCAAGCGTGGGAATTCCAACAAGACATCTGTCATCTCATTACCGCGCTCGCCGCAACCGACGTAGACAACGATATCGGCATCGGCCCACTTAGCCAGCTGATGCTGGACTACGGTCTTACCCGAACCAAAAGGACCCGGTACGCACGCCGCTCCTCCCTTGGCTACCGGGAAGAAGGTGTCGATGATCCTCTGACCGGTGATCAGCGGTTCCGACGGTGCGAGTTTTTCAGCCACCGGACGGCTGCGCCGCACGGGCCAGCGCTGCAACATGGTGATGGGTACCCGGGTGCCGTCCGGACGCTCGAGCTCTGCGATCGGCTCGGTAACGGTAAACTCGCCTTCTTGGATGTCCACGATCTTGCCCTGCATACCATGGGGCACCATAATCCGGTGCTCGATCACACTGGTCTCTTGCACCGTACCGAGAATGTCACCGGCGATTACCTCATCGCCGGGCTTAGCGCAGGGCTTAAAACCCCAGCGCCGCTCCCGATCAAGCCGCTCCACCGTTACGCCCGGTCGGATGCGATCACCGAACTCATCCCTCAATGCCGACAGCGGTCGCTGAATACCGTCAAATATGGACTCCAGAAGGCCCGGGCCCAGCTCAGCCGACAAAGGCTCCCCTGTAGTGACTACCGGAGCGCCCGGTCCCAAACCCGCCGTCTCTTCATAAACCTGAATACTCACCTGATCCCCGCGAATTTCAATAACCTCTCCGATCAGGCCCGCCTCGCTAACGCGGCACACGTCGTACATCCTCGCCTCGGGAAGGCCTTCAGCAACGACAAGAGGTCCGGAGACTTTCACAATCCTGCCACTCATGTTCATTCCTCATTCCCAGGCAAAATGTCGACGCCAACAGCTTTCTCCGCCGCCCGGCGCATCTTTTCCATACCGATCCCCAGACTGCCTTGACTTCCCGGGATCAAGACGATGGCAGGACTGGGTTGATCGGCATACTCATTGATGGTGTCAAGAATGTCCGCGGCCGTATTCTCCGCCACATACACGATAGCGTAATCCTCGCGCACCAGGCGCCGCAGCGCTACACGAGCCTGTTCAGAGTCCGAAACGGCCACCGCCTCACATCCCAGTACCTTGAAGCCCATCACGGAGGCTTTGTCGCCGATGACGGCGATCTTGTTCTTAGACATATTCGATGCGCTCCCTCAACTGGCTTTCGCTCAATCCCGCCGATTTGCCCGCGAAAATAAGCCGAATGAGGCGCACTTCACGCTCCTTAGCCATGAGATAGGCCCAAACGACCGCCATTCCGAAAGGCTTGTGCCGCACGGAATCCAGATACTCACGGAGAAACCGATTGGCCATGCGTTCCATACCGTAGAGTAATCCCTCTTCCTGATAGATGCGCCATCCTTGGGCCAGCAAAGAAGCGTAGGGTGTATCCGTCAACGCTTTGGAAAGCGCTTCAACACGCTCTTGCGCCTCCTCGGAGGCGGCATAGGCCTCCAGGATACGTTCTGCAGGGATACTGCCCCCCGGCAAAAGAGCGCGATCCAGACTCTCCGTGAGACGCTTGGCCACGGCGAACCGAACGAACGTGGTGAGATTGGTGACATCGGCAAAATGCACTACCCAACCCCGCAGAAACTCCGCGTCAGGGGACTCAGTCAGATCGATAAGGTATTGCTGGAAATGCGCATCAACCGAATGATCGATCTCCTCGGGATCCTCATACTGCCGATAGGCCTTCACCGCAGCCTCCGCGCCCTCATACAGATACTCCTCAAGTCCCTGCATTCCCGTCGTGTCGGCGGGGGAATCCGCCTCTTTTTCCAACACCAGTTTAACCGTCTGTCGCAGTCGGCTGCGCTCCACAGGCATCCACGCCGGCAAAAGCTCGTCGGGTAGTCCCTGTTTCTGCAGTCCCGCCTTAAGAAGCATCTTCAAGCCCAAAAACGCCAGGCGCGCAGCCCACATCTTCAGCAACTCCTGCTGCGGAGCAAATGAAGTCACCAGGTCGTAGACCCGCTGCAGTTCAGCCGAAAGGACAAGTTCATAGTCATCCGATCGCCCTACGGCGGCTATCGCTGATGCATACTCCGTATCAGCAAGAACACGCATCCCTGCCTGTACACTTGGCGCCGTGAGCAGACGTTCCACATCCGCTCTGCTAAGCATACGCTGCTTCAGCATGCGTACTCTGGCACTGGAATAGGCAAACGGCACATCCGTCTTATTGCTCGTCTGTGTAGCATGAGAGCCAGCAAGCACAAACCTGCCCCCTCGCACGTACTAAGAACGCCTGCCTTAACGCTCGTTTTCGAAAAGAATCGCCGCTATCTCGGGTTCAAGCAGCTCCCCCGTACGGGCGAGCATGCGCTCTATCGTGGCATCCACCTCAAAGTCCGCCCCGATGAGCTTAAAGCCGCCGGCCATGGTCCCCGTCTCGGACGCCATACGAAGTTGAACATTGATTCCCTTAGCAGCAAGTGCTTTTTGCACTTCTTGCAGCAGACCGGACCCGAAACGGGATCGATCCCTCTCGTTGAACACGACTTGACTCTCGCCCTCGTGCGGTACCGCCGTAAACAAAAGCCTGCTCAGATACTCCCGATACCGATCCTCGGGCAACTCTTCCAACATGACCGCGGCTTGCCTCATTACTTCATCGACAAGCTCATTCTTGGCTTTCATCATGATACGGCGCTGCACCAATGCGGCCTCAGCTTCCGCACGACGATTGAGATCGGCTATTTCTCGAGCCACATCGGCAAGGATCTCTGCCTTGATCTCATCAGCCTCCCTGCGAGCCGCATCCTTTATGGCGGCCACCCTCTCCTCCGTAGAGGTTTGAATGGCTTTGATCTCAGCAGCAGCCTCCTCCTGAAGTGTCTGTTTCAACCTCGTCAGGCTAGACATAGACCTATCCTCTCACTTCGCTGCTTCAAAGTGGGATCCGAGTGATCATGAGCAGACTGGCCAAAAATGCCAAAACGGCGTAGGTCTCAACCATGGCCGGAAAGGTAAGGGCCTTACCGATCTCTTCCGGCCGCTCGACCACGATGTTTACGGCTGCCATCGATACCTTGGCCTGCATCAAGGCACTCTTCCAGCCGACGATTGTGATCGGAAGAGCGGCCAACAAGAACATGATCCCTTGCTGCAGAGTCAGCACTTGCATTTGACCGAAAACACCAATGCGCAGCATGATCATGAATGCTGCCAAGAAACCGTAAATACCCTGTGTTCCGGGCAAAGCCTGTAGCAAAAGCACCTGACCGAACTTGTCAGGATCCTCCGTAACCACACCAGCGGCAGACTGACCGACCCAACCGACGGCGGTAGCCGACGCGATACCCGGAAAAATGACAGACACCACTGCTCCCACAATCGCACTAAACGTCCCCAAGTTGCTTAGATCCATGTCCCAATGGCCTCCTTCATGCTCAGACGATCATTTAACGATTCATTTCTCCGAAGATGCTGTATCCGGTTTGACAACCAGGTATCTATGCCGCTCTGCCAAGGGCCTGAATGCCTTTCCTCCCGCCTCCAAGAATTTGGTGAAAAACTCCACGTACTGCAACCTGCTCGAGTGCACATAGGCACTGATCAGGTTGATAAGCAGATTCAGCAGATGTCCCACCACCAACAGGGCGATGGCTATGATCCAACCCACAAGCGGTATGGCGAGCAATCGACGCCCCATGTCATTGATGACCATACCGATCACTCCACCCGACATACCCAGGGCCAACAGGCGCGAGTACGACAACGCATCGGACATATAGCCACTCAATCCGTACAAAGACAGTACGCCGGAAAACAGCCTCTTGATCGGATTCTTCTGGTGTCGGCCTTGGGTCATTATCAGGCCGGCACCGCCTCCGATCGCCAAGTACCGGGCAACAACAGCCACTTGTGGCCACTGGGACATAGAACCTGCCACCAACATCATGACTAAGCCTATCAGGAAGATGATCCACATGAGCTCGTCACAGATGGCATCAACAAGCTGTCCGTTTCGAATCTTGTCATAACCTTTGATGGCCAGCCCCGTCAGTATCTGAATCATGCCTAAAGCAACGGAAAGAATCAGCATGGGAAGGGGATTCTCCATCGGATTCAACCACAACGGAGGTAGACCGAAAAGGTCACCGAACCATGATCCGGTCAGCACTCCGGCGGCCACGGCGCCTATCCCACAGATGGCGAGCATATGCAACAGTTTTAGGCCCAGGCCGACCGCGTTGACCCGCTTAACCAGCCAAAGACTGATTATGCTCAGTACGATCCCATAGCCTGCATCGCCGAGAGCCATGCCAAAGAAGATCAGGAAAAAAGGCGCCAGATACGGAGTCGGATCCAAAGAGTGAGGCATGGGCAGACCGGCGACGCGAGTAACGACCTCGAAGGGCTCAATCACCGGCGGGTTTTCGATATCCACGGGATGCAGTTCACCGGGACGCGGAGACTCATCTTCCACCACGATGGCCGGGGACACCTCCGCCATCGCCGAATTTAAGGTCTCCACATCCTTCCGTCTGGCCCAACCCCGGATCACGAACAAGCGCTGCGTGAAGCCCAACAGCTCTTTCACTTGTTCACGCTCAATTCTGTTGCGCAGTTCATCTTCCCGAGCATAAAGAGCCAAGCGTTCGTCCACCAAGGTTCCGATCGCTTGTATCACTTCATCTTGCTCAGCAGCAATCGCCTTTAACCGTTCTTCGAGCATATCAATGGTTTGGGCCACCGTTCCGATGACCGGCGGCAGCGCCGCAGGTCTCCATTCAGCACGACGCAACGGTATGAGCAATTGCTCTTCCAGTTTCTTCGGATAGTACAGTAGAATGCTGCATACGTCACTGGCTTGGGAGATGACCGCAAATCCGGCCGCACCCGAAACAGCGGAGAGATCTTCACTGAGCTGATCAAGTGCCCGACCGGTGACCTCACCGAGCTGAATGCGAAACAGTCGGGTGTCTTGAATCTCATCGGCCGGCACGTCCAGCCCCCGCCAGGGACGCAGGAGTTCGATATCTTCCGAAACGGAGCGCTGCTGCGCCTGAAGCTCCAACAGCCTGTCCCGGAGCTGTTGGGCTTGAGACACCGCCGGTAACGTATGCTCCTCGGTTTCCGACCAACGTCGATAGTCGCTCTCACTGACGGCAAAACGCGTGCCCGCGAAAGTCTCTATCAGCCCCGCAGGCTTACGGAAATGCTTATCCAAAACATCGAGAGCCGAGCGGACGCGCGCCGCCTGCTCCTCCAACTGCAAAAGCGCGTCACTGCCGGTAACGGACCGCGAAGAAAAAGATAAGTCCTCGGAGGGAAGACTCTCATCGATGTCATCGATTTGCAGGATCTCGAGACGCTGCAGGACGGTCATGACCTGGTCCAACATGGATTGGTGACCGACAATGGTCACCCGACGCATCTCAACTACTGCCATTGTCGCCCACAACCCTCTCCACAACCAGCAAGGCGGCCTCTTTCACTCGCGCTGCAGCCTGCTGTTTCATGGTTTCTGCCTGCTTTTGGGCCTGCTCTTGCATTTCAACCATGCGCCTTTGAATCTCAGCTCTGGCATCGGCCAGCCGACGCTGAGCTTCCGCCTGGGCCTCTTCACGAGCAGCCGCCACGAGCGCGGCAGCTTCCTTTTCAGCCTGATTAAGAGCTTCGGCTGCCTGACGTTTGGCCTCTTCCACCTTCTCGATCAACTCAGCCTCTGCCGCGCGAATGATCCGTAGGGTCTCCAGAGCCATCAACCAGTACCTCCGTGAAGCACCACGGTCGGTGCGACCCCGCCGAACGCGATGACGACGTTCCGACACCGAATGATCCGGCGGGGATGATTTTGTTAAGTTGCCAGATATGCCGATGGGTAAAACCGCCCCGGCTCATCCTAACGCCCTGTTCAAACGCTGCACACACGAAGTTGTTTTCGAGCGACTCCGACAGGCGGTGTTGTCGACAGTTCCCCTGTCGATTCTAGAATCGTTCATGATATCCTTCCCCGAACCCGGAGGATCTCAAACGAAACCGGCATCTCGAGTCGCATTATAGCATAGAGAGACTTGGTACTCACACATACGAGCCGAGCCTCTTGGCCATTTCCACAAAGTGACGGAACTGTTCGAGACTGACGCTTTCGGGCACCGAATGATCAGAACCGATCACGTAGCCGCCGCCTACCTTCATGACGGGAATCACTTGCTCCATATGCTCCCACAACAGCTCCGGGTGATCAAACAAAGCCGCGTTAAGGCCTCCGCGGAAGGCCAGCTG
>LFTP01000144.1 GCA_001513395.1 Clostridia bacterium DTU080 | reverse complement strand
GTGCTTATCTTTGACATCCTCGACCGGCGGTCTGGGCCGCGTCTCTGCCGGACGGCGTGGCACTGTCTGGGTGGGCGGCAGCGAGTCGAGACGCCGAAACATGGAGAAGGCTTCGGCCGGTGTCAGCTGCCCTTGTTCAAAAAGATGGAGTATTTCCTCCGGGGTCTTTGGTAGGGACACGAAGAGGCTCACCCCCTTTTACGGCAGTTCACTTCGCATGTATATGCGCAAAGGGGATGAACCATGTTGGGATTCGGTCACAGACGGGGCGGACCTTCTTTATGCCAGTCCAGTCGGCGACGAACGTGCGGGATTATGGCCTGTGCCGCCGTGGGCGGATCAGGCCACTGGCTGACATCAAACCAGTGTATTTTGGCTTGATGGCGAAACCATGTATACTGCCGTTTGGCATAGCGACGTGTCGCTCGCTGCAGACGGGCGATGGCTTCATCAAGAGTGCATTCACCCTCCAGGAAGCGGCGCATTTCCTTATACCCAAGTGCTTGAGCGGCTACGGAGCCTTCCTTTAACATACCGGAAGCTAAGAGGTCTTTCGTCTCCTCCAACAGCCCTTGTTCAATCATGACACTCACTCGTTGATTGATACGCTCGTACAACTGCTGACGGGGACGCGTTAAACCGATCTGAGCCGTCCGATAGTGAGACTCTGCCGGTGCGGCTGCTTGAGCGAGATGTTGGGACATGGGAACGCCGGTCTGAATGAAAATCTCCAAGGCTCGTACCACGCGGCGGATATCGTTGACGTGAAGGCGGGCGGCGCTTTCCGGATCTACCTCCGCCAGGCGAGCGTGCAGCGCTTCCGGTCCCTCTTTCTCCGCAAAAGCCGTGAGCTCCTCGCGCAACTGAGGCGATCGACTCGTATCTGGAAAAAGGAACTCTCCGAGGACCGCCTTTATGTATAGACCGGTTCCGCCGCTCAAAATGGGCAGATTGCCGCGCTCGTGTATCTGGGCAATGGCTTCCCGGGCCAGATCACGGTAACGGGCGACGTTGAACTCCTCATCCGGATCAACGACGTCGAAAAGATGATGCGGCACTCCTTTCATCTCCGCAGGTGTCGGTTTGGCTGTAGCGATATCGAGTCCGCGGTAGACCTGCATGGAATCCGCACTCACCACTTCGCCTCGAAGGCGCAAAGCCATCTCAATAGCTACGGCCGTTTTTCCCACGGCCGTGGGGCCGACAAGAACGAGCAGCGGCGGCTTGTGTACTTCTTGATTCACGGGGAAACCTCCTTGCGGGCGTTTCGTAGCAGATAGACGATTCTACTGCGACGGCCTCCGCGGATATCATCCCATTCCAAGGTAGTGTGCAACGGGCCGTCTTTTCGGTCTTTGACCACCACGAAACGCCGCGCGACGCTAGAGGCCAGGTCGAGAGTCTCAGTGGTTAAAGAGTCGTAGTTGGCCAGCGGGCGCAAAGGCGCGATGCCGTGACTGGTGGCTACCGGTTCGGAGAACATCGGATCGAAGTAGACGATATCAAAGCTGGCTGGCGGACAGGAAGCGAGAAACTTCTTGTGATCGATATGGCGAACGCGGACTCGGCGCATGGCGATATTGAGTGCCGGATTGTCGCAACAATAGCGGGCTAACCCGTTCTTCAGCAAAAGGGCTAACACCGCTACTGATTCCAGGGCCAGCACCCGGCCTGTAGAGCCTACAACATGCGCACACACCACCGCATCGGAGGCCAGACCGGCCGTACAGTCTAATACGTGGTCACCCGGACGCAGCTGCATCGCTTCCACCATGGGGTCACTGCCGCCGCGTCGAAGGGCGGCCACTCGATTGAGCGCCATGCCCGGGTGGTAATACAACGAGCCGCTTTGGGGCGTCCATACGGAGAGGTTCTCTTCTGTCACAACTAGAACACCGATCACCCGACGGTGCAGGGTGTGCGCGGCAGACTCCATGACTTGCGCCAATGAACGTCCGGCGCGAGGTATATACGGTGCATGCAAAGCGCGCGCATAGCGAGTTGCACGTCGGATATTTTCAGGCGTGGAACGCCGGGAAGTGGTCACTGCTACATCCATAGTATCCTCGCTTAACCGCGACCGAATCTCCTTTCCAGTTCTTGCCGGTCTATGGCGATCATAATCGGGCGCCCGTGGGGACAGGCAAACGGATTGGCGGTCCGCGCCAATTGACTCAGTAAGGCTCGTTGAGCGACCGTTTCAAGGGGTTTGCCGGCTTTGACAGCTGCCTTGCATGCGATCATGGCCGCGGCCTTTTCGCGGCGTCCATCACCGCCTTCGTGCCACATGGAGACGATCTCGACCAAGAGTTCCGCCAAACCCGCTTCGTCAGGTTTATCACTGGCTTCGATCGGAGTTGAACGCAGGATGTATGTCGTTCCGCCAAAGGATTCCATGGCAAATCCCATTTCCGCTAGATCCCGAAGGCGACGTTCTATCATCGCTGCTTCCGTAGGAGAAAAGGTCAATGTCAGCGGTGACAAGAGCATCTGAGCCGCAGACCTTCTGTGACGAGCCAAAACGCTTTCGTAAAGGATGCGCTCATGTGCCACGTGCTGGTCGATCAGCCACAGACCATAGGGACTGGACACGGCAATGAACGTGTTCAGGATTTGCCCCATGGGGGATGCTTGGGAGAGGTATCTTTTTACCGCCTCGGCCTCAGGCGGAATCTCTTCTTCGGCCAGGGGTGATCGCATGTGATCCAACAGCTCTTGCTTGTCCCTATCTGCATGCGTGTCCGCGATCGGTTTGAACTCGGCAGGAAGAGCTTGCGGAGTGCCGCACGATTCCCCGTCTCTGCTCGGTTCTGTCTCTTTGACGAAATCAGCCTCCAATGTATTGGTCGGTGACCACGTCCGTGGTTTATCGGATGAGGCCGCTCTCTTTGTTGGCGTCAGGCGCGGCATCAGATTAGAGCCGTGAAGAGCTGCGCGCACGGCTAGCATGACTTCCCTGAACATATCACTTTCGTGGCGAAACCGCACTTGTGTCTTGGCCGGATGTACATTGACATCTACGAGTGTCGGGTCCACCTCCAGATGCAGTACGGCTATCGGAAAGCGTCGCGTAGGCAACATGTTCTCATAGCCTTTTTCGATGGCGGCACAGATGAGGCGGTCTTGTACCCATCGGCCATTGACAAAGACAGATTCATAGGAACGGTTTGACTTGGTCTCCTCAGGAGGCGAGACATATCCGCTAATGGAGACAACGGCACTCTCCCATTCAACGGGGATCATCTTGCGGGCCAATGGACTTCCGTATATGGAACCGAAAGCGGAAAGCAGATCACTGCTGCCTGGTGTGCGCAGCATGCTGGTATTGTCTCCTATTAGATGAAAGGCGATGCCGGGATGTGCCAGAGCCATGTGGGTGACGTATTCAGCACAGTAACGTTTCTCGGTGGCTGCTTGCTTCATGAACTTCAGGCGAGCAGGTGTGTTATAGAAAAGCCGTCTCACGATTACCGTGGTTCCCGGCGGACCTGCCCAGGGACCTTCTTCATCCACGCGTCCGCCGACGATCTTAAGACGAATCGCCTCGTTCGTGTCGGCGGTGCGTGAGATGATCTCCACTTCGGAACATGAAGCTATTGACGGCAAGGCCTCGCCGCGAAAACCCAGTGACAGAACACGGACCAGGTCATCGGCGGAGGCGATCTTGCTGGTGGCATGGCGAAGAAAAGCGGTCTTCAGCTCATGACGCCTGATACCGCTGCCGTTGTCCGTAACGCGGATGAACTCCTTGCCGCCTTCACGTATCTCGATTTCGATCTGTCGGGCACCCGCGTCAATGGAGTTTTCGACAAGCTCTTTGACCACGGATGCGGGTCGTTCGACGACTTCTCCGGCAGCGATTTTATTGGCTACATCAGTAGGAAGCACTTGTATGGCGCGCATCAGCCATTCCCTCCTTCGAGTTCTTGGCGAGCACGTTCACGCAAGGTGAAAATCAGTGTGAGCGCTGCCAGGGGCGTCATGTTCTCAGCGTCGATCTCTGCCAGTTCACTTACGAGCGGAGAAGGTGATGGCTCGGGCACGAACAACGGGATTTGCATGGGCGTTACTTCCCGTACCACGTGGCTCTTTGACTGAGACACACCCGATACAGGCGGAACCCCGTCCAAGAGTGAACCGGATACCAGTCGTTGGCTCAGGCGCACATGCTCAGTCGATTCGAGTTCACTCAGAATGCGTCTGGCGGACTCGATGACCTCTTCCGGAAGCCCAGCCAGACGGGCGACTTCGATGCCGTAGCTGCGATCTGCACTGCCGGGTACGATGCGCCGCAAAAAGACTACGTCGCCTTCCTTTTCGGCCACTGCCACGCAGCAGTTATGAACGCGTGGGAGCAGTTGGGCCAGCTCGGTCAACTCGTGATAGTGTGTGGCAAACAGGGTCAGGGGTCGACAGTCAGGTGAGTTGTGCAAGTACTCCGTTACTGCCCATGCAATCGACAACCCGTCAAAAGTACTGGTACCCCTGCCCACTTCGTCGAGTATGACCAGGCTCTTTTCCGTGGCACAATTGAGTATGTGGGCCACCTCATTCATCTCGACCATGAATGTGCTCTGTCCCGTAGCCAGGTCATCAGATGCTCCGACCCGCGTGAAGATGCGGTCCACCAACGTGATATCCGCTGATTCCGCCGGGACGAAAGAGCCGATATGGGCGAGCAAGACCAATAGGGTCGTTTGACGCAAATAGGTGCTTTTGCCTGCCATGTTCGGGCCGGTCAGAATCATGATCTGTCGCTTGGCGGCATCCATGTGAATGTCGTTGGGGACAAATGATCCGTCATCAAGCACCGCTTCCACTACAGGATGACGACCAGCCTTGATGCTGAGACGGCCGGCAGTGTTAATACGCGGTCTGACGTAATGACGATCACGGGCCACCTGGGCCAAAGAGCAATAGACGTCCAGTTCGGCCAGCGCATCGGCCACGACCTGAATGCGCTCGACTTCTTTGGCGACCCGGTCGCGCAATTCACAAAAGAGCTGATACTCAAGCTCCGTTACTCGTTCTTCAGCGCCGAGAATAAGGGCTTCCTTTTCTTTCAACTCGGGAGTGACAAAGCGCTCGGAGCCCGCCAAGGTTTGCTTGCGTTCGTAATGCTCCGGCACTAGGTTGAGATTGGCTCGGGTTACTTCGATATAGTAGCCGAAGACCCTGTTGAAACCCACCTTGAGCGACTTGATCCCCGTTTTTTCCCGTTCCTGCTGTTCCAGATCCGAGATCCAGGCCTTTCCGTCACGTTGCGCCTCACGCAAGCGATCCACTTCGTCGTTGAAACCGGGACGGATGAGCCCACCTTCTTGAATCGAGACGGGAGGGCTTTCAACTAGCGCCTCTTCGATCATCTGGGCGATATCACTGCAAGGATCGAGGCGTTTGAGCAAAGAACGCAACGAGGGGACCTGGGCTACCTCCTCAACAAGAGGCAGTATGGCCGGTAGTTGTCGCAATGAGCGAGCTAAGGCGTTCATATCGCGCCCATTGGCGGTACGCAGAGCCACGCGGCTGGCCAGACGAGGCAGATCATATACCTTCTTGAGAAGTTCACGAAGCTCACTACGCGCCAGATCGGCCTCGGTAAGGCCTTCTACGGCATCCAGGCGGTGGTTTATGGCATCGCCGTTCAGCAAGGGTTGTTCCAGCCAGGTTTTTAACAGACGGGCACCCATGGGGGTACGCGTTTGGTCCAGTACCCAGAGCAATGTAGCGTGGCGTTCACCGTCACGCAGAGTACGAGTCAGCTCAAGATTGCGTCGCGTAGTCTGATCGAGCACCATATGAGCCGCTGTGCTATAAGGCACCAAACGGCTTATATGTGCCATCTCCGTCTTCTGTGTTTCGCGAAGATATGAAATGATAGCCCCTGCGGCTTTGGTGGCTTCTCGGAGACCCTCACATCCGAAGCCTTCGAGCGACAGGACTTTGAAGTGATTGAGCAACGCTTGCCTGGCCAAATCGTAGTTGAACAGATCAGCATGGACTTCAGGCGAGTAAAAGCCGAGTTCGTTAATCTTGTCTTTCTTCGGTGCGGAGAGATCCGCCATCAGCAGTTCACTGGGATTGACTCGGTGCAACTCTGAAAGAACGGTCTCGAACGCGTTTTCACCCTTGATCTCCGTACAAAGAAACTCGCCTGTCGAAAAATCACAGATAGCGATGCCCCATACGCCGCGGTGTTCCGTCACGGCCGCCAGGTAACGGTTTTGTCCGGGTTTCAGTGTTTCATCGACGGCCGTCCCCGGGGTGACTATGCGCACAACGTCACGTTTGACAATCCCTTTGGCGGTACGGGGATCTTCAAGCTGCTCGCAGATGGCCACTTTGTGACCCTTCTGCACCAAGGTGGCCAAGTAGGAATCGGCCGCGTGATGAGGCACCCCGCACATGGGAATGCGCTTGCCCTTGCCGGCTTCACGGGACGTGAGCGTTATGTCCAGCGCTTGTGCGGCGATTTCGGCATCCGGGCCGAAAAGCTCGTAAAAATCCCCCAGGCGAAAGAAAACCAAGCAGTCCGGATACTGCTGTTTGATTCGATTGTACTGCATCAACATGGGTGTTTGTTTGCCCACAGGCGGAGACCTCCCACCTAAGGGCTTTTCTATGATTAACCGTCATCCCCTGCCCCCGTTTTCAGAGAGGCTCGAGGAGATCGAAAGGCGGGTTGCTGCTGCGAGGGGCTTTGGAAATCGGTGATAGGAAACGAGATTCCTCTTCCCAATAGGGTACACGTTTTAGAAGTTGATGTATAGCGATCTCTTCCATCCGGGACAGATGACCTTTGTACTCGGGCAATCTTAAAGCTTCATCGGCAGTAATGTTACAGAGGATTCGGCCAGGTTCCACCCCCATGACAAGACTGGCAGGAATAAGAACTCTCAATGCGCGTGTCGGATTGTAGACAACGAGATAGCGCACGGTCCATAATCGCCGCTCTACAATCTGGGCGACGGCATGCCCCAGCGTGTGCCCGTCACTGGAGTACAGCTCACATTGCCAGATATCTCGCGGAGTCTCTTCATATAGACTCGCTGCCGGATTGAGGGGATTGTCAGACACCTGTACCCTCCAAACCAAAGGTATTGGCTGCGTCAATGCGTACACGTCGCAGTGTACCCAACTCCGACGGTTCACCGGCGAAGATGACCAACTTGTTGGTGCGCGTCCGCCCGGCCATCGTTCCCGGTTCCTTTCCCACGCCGTCGACAAGTACTTCCATCTCCTGTCCGATCAGTTCGCGGTTTTTGGCCAGACTGATGCTGTTTTGCAACTCTATGAGGCGGTTGATGCGCTCTCTTTTGGTCTCCTCAGGGATCTCTCCTGGCAGCCGCGTCGCAGGGGTGCCTTTTCTGGGCGAGTAGATGAACATGAAAGCACTGTCAAAGCCGATCTCTTCCACTAAAGAGAGTGTCTCCCTGAAGTCCTCTTCCGTTTCTCCCGGGAATCCGACGATCAGATCGGTGCTGAGAGCCAACCCTGGAACGGCTGATCTCAGCTTCTCCACCAGTCTGACATATTCGGCTCTGGTATAGCGACGGCCCATGCGGCGCAGTATGCGATCCGAACCGGCCTGAACCGGCAAGTGAACGTGTTCGCACACGCTCTTGCATTCCGCAATGGCGGATATGACGTCGTCTCCCATGTACTTCGGATGTGGAGAAGTGAAACGAATTCGTCCCATATTTGGCAGGGCATCCATCTGACGCAATAGTTCGGCGAAGCTGATTCCCTCTTCCAAGTCGCAGCCATAGGCATTCACGTTTTGACCCAGCAACATGATCTCCTTGCTGCCCTGAGCGATAGCCTCTTGTGCTTCAGCGAGGATTGCGCTCGGAAGACGGGATCGTTCTTTTCCTCTGACATAGGGAACGATACAATAGGTACAAAACTGATTACACCCGTACATGATAGTGATATAAGTCTTCAGGGTTGACGCTCGTAGCACGGGGAGGCCCTCGACGATCGGGCCTGGTTCATCCCAGATCTCGATGACTCGCTCGCCGGCCTCAACCCTGTGGAGCAACTCCGGCAGACGATGGAGGTTGTGCGTGCCAAAAACGAGATCAACGTGTTCGTAGGCCTCTTGGATCCGTTGCAGTGCGGAGGGTTGCTGCATCATGCACCCACAGATCCCCAAGATAACTGCGGGGTTGAGCTCTTTCAGGCTGCGAAGCATGTCCATTTGCCCGTACAACTTGCGTTCAGGATTCTCGCGCACCGCACACGTGTTGAAGATAATGAGCTGAGCTGCCAGGAGATTGTCGACAGGCTCATAGCCGGCCTTGCATAGCATACCTAGGATGATCTCGCTGTCATGTTCGTTCATTTGGCAGCCTAAGGTGCGGATAAAAACGCCTTTCTTTCCCTTGGCACGTTGCTCGGCCTGGGCACGCTCCAGATCAGCCTGGGTGATAACTCCAAGAGTGGGCAAAGTGATGGACTTTCCCACCGACACACCTCCAACGAATAGCATTTATTCAACTCATTATACACTGGAGAGGAGGCTCATCTCAATGCAGGTTCTCGAGGCTTCGGGCGGGAATAAAGCGCGACCCGTTGAAGTGTAACAGCGTGTTAACAGGGTATGAACTCGCCCTTCGCTAATAGGTTGCCTCGGACCTACACAGGTTACACTTCATTGTCCAGGGGAGAATTGGAGGTCAACCATATGGGGTTACTCAGTATACTGATAGTCCTGTCCGGTGTCTACGTTGGCTGGGCTATGGGAGCCAATGATGCTGCCAACTGTATGGGTACAGCGGTCGGAGCACGAGTACGCACACTTCGTGAAGCGGTGGTGCTGGTCTCTGTTTTCGCTTTCTTGGGTTCCATAATCCTTGGGGGCCGAGTTATCAAGACCATAGGCAAGGGAATCGTACCTTTAGATCGAATTGATTCCCCAATCGCCACGCGGATTGCCCTGGCGGCGATGTTGGCTGCGGGCACTTGGATGGTGCTGGCTACCGCTTTGCGCCTGCCTGTCTCTGCCACACACTCCTCAGTGGGGGCAGTGGCCGGGGCTGGCCTGGCTTCTGGCTCGGTGCCGATAATGTGGAACAAGTTCGCCGACATTTTCTTGGCCTGGCTCCTCACACCGTTGGGAGGGGCCATCTTAGGGATGATCATCTACAAGATCCTGTTGCGTTGGCTGGCTGATTCCAAGTTCTATAACGAGCGGTTGATCCGCATTTTACTCACTCTGAGCGGCATCTACATGGCCTTCTCCTGGGGTGCCAACGATGTGGCCAACGCTACGGGGCCCATTGTAGGTTCGGGTGTTTTGACCTCCGGACAAGCAGCAATCATTGGAGGTGCCGCCATCGCCCTTGGTGTAGCCGGATGGGGTTACAAGGTTATGGAGACGATAGGCTCGGGGATAACCAATTTGGGTCCTCTCATGGCATTCGCAGCCGAGGCGGCTGCAGCCGCCAATGTCCACCTGTATACGATGTGGGGGATTCCGGTCTCCACCTCTCACGCTATCGTGGGAGCCGTATTCGGGGTGGGGCTGGTCAACGGAGCAGCAGCCATCAACAAGCGAACCGTTCGAGACATCGTGCTGGCCTGGGCTGCGACTCCCGTGGCGAGCGGTGTTGTGGCCTATGTGATCTATCTCTTAATGAATCAGGTGTTAGTGGCTCTGGGTATGTAGATCTTTCTTAGTGAGTCATTCTCTGAGGGGGGACGGAAATGTCGAGCGTGTTTGGTTGGCTCGGAATTAGGGAGCAAAAAGGGATTATCGCTGATGCACGCAGGCACATGGAAAAGGTTCTGGAGACGGTCTCGTTGTTGGGTCCTGTGGTTGAGGCCTTGTGTGACGGGAGAATTGATGAAGCCAATCAGCTTCATGAGAAATTGGCCGCGACGGAGCACGAGGCCGATATCATTCGCCGTGATATCATGACCAGATTGTATCACGGGTTGTTGCATCCGCTGGAACGTCAAGACTTGAGTCGCTTGCTGGGCAGTATGGATGATGTCGCGGATCAAGCTGAGGGCGCTTCCCGTATAGCGATTCTGTTTGATCAGTCGCCCGGATTGTACAAAGAAGAACTGGTGTATTTCACGAATCTGCTCCAACAGGCCACGAGTCAGCTGGCGCAATCTCTTGAGATGCTCAGCTCGGATCGGATCGATCAGGCTCTTGAGGCTTGTACACAGGTGGAGATCCTCGAAGAAGAGGGCGATCGACTTAAGCATGACATCATGAAGAAGCTCTTCAGCGCAGATCTGCCGGCCAATCTGCTTCTTCTGCTCTACATCCTGGTGGAATCGATGGAAAACACCATTGATCGTGCGGAAGACTCGGCTGATCTGGTCAGAGTGCTTGCCGTAAGTCAGAAGCGCTAGAGACATGCCGGTGTCGAGTGGTCGTATTCGGGGTAAGGAGGAGTGCCGCTGTGATCTTGAGTGATGTGGATCGGGCTATTCTGGGGCGTCATGTCACGAACATCGACGGCAACGTTTATTGCTTGACAAACCTTCCGGAAGAAGTTGTGGCGGTCATTTTTGCCTATGTGTCACGTAGTGACCGCTCGTTTAAGGAAAATCTGCTGCGTTTGATCAAGCAAGGTGACCTGGGAGAGCCCTTCGATGAGCAAACTCCTCCGACATTTGCCTCAGCCGTTCAGAAAGCGAGCGATTTTCATTCACGATGGGTTATCTCCTACGGGCATTCAAGCATCGCTGAGCACGCTGTAGCTCATGTGGGCGTAGAGCGGATATCGCGCTTAGCCTCCGCGGAGCTGGAACTGGCCAATAAGTTCTTGTCATTCACGGAATACAGCCAGCGCTACCAAAAACCTCGACGCGGAGAGTACTACATACCCAAGGAACTTGATGCGCATCTTCTCTCCCAATACAGGCAGTCCATGGAGGCTTTATACGATACATATGAGCAGCTCTATCAGGGCTTGGTCTCTTATCTGGATGACGCACTGCCTGAGCGGGAGGGCGAGACCTCGACGGCAAGACAAGGGCGCATAGACCGTCTGGCCTTTGAAGACGCCCGCTATGCTCTGCCTTTGAGTACCCTGACCAGTCTCGGCATGACGGGCAACGGCCGCGCTCTTCGTGACGCTATCGCCCTTTTGGGAGCCTCCGTCTTTGGGGAGGTTCGGCAGCTGGCCGACGACCTCAGAGAAGAAATAACTAAGGTTCTTCCCTCCTTGTTGCGACATGCTTCCCCGTCCGATTATCAGCTAAGATGGTGTCCGTCATGGCATCAACTGGCAGGTTCGGCTTCAAAGTCATCCGGGAAGGCGCCCTCGGTGCAGCTTCTGCGGTTCACAGGTCAGGATACCGACTCGCCGGAAGAGACAGCCCGGCAGATCGTGGCTCAAGTCGCAGCCGCCTCCGGTGTTCACATAGACAAATCGTGCGAGCCTCTTGAGGCGATGATCGCCGATATGGGTCCTCACGACGTCCCTCCCCCTGCTTTTCATTGGATTCGCTATGATTGTCTGTTCACACTGTCTGAAGCAGCCTGGCATCAGTTGCTCCGCCACTGTCGCGGTATGCATTTCCAGTGGGGGCCTCCGGAGATCAGCAATGGTTACACGGTACCGCCGAACATAGGTGCCGCCGGTCTGACGGATTTGTTGGATCAAGCGATTGCCGTAAGTGAGGATTTGTACAAGCTATTGGAGCGTGAGGCGCCGGCGACAGCAGGCTATGCCGTTATCAACGCTCACCGGCGTCGAGTGCGCAGTGAGTTTGATCTTTGGCAGCTTTATCACTTGGTCAATTTGCGCACAACGCCGGAGGCGCAGTGGGATATTCGAAATATTGTAACGGAGCTTTGGGAACAAATACTCGCCGTTCATCCGAGATTGGCCAGTCGGGCGCAACGTAGGTGTTAGAAAAAAGGGGTCTGCTTTTGAGCAGTCCCCTTTTTAAGCCGTGGTCGGCACCTCCTGTGCCTAACCCAGCATACATGATTATGCCCATCCGGTCCCTTTCTATTCATGAAAACGTTATCAATGGACCCCCTTCGTACAGGGACGCCGCAGTATGTGGTTGCGACATGATCTCTTCCACGGACGATAGGCAGTCTTGCACCAATCCCTGGATGTCTAGTTTGGCCTCGGCTTCTTCCACCCTTTCCATCGTTGGACGAGTCTCCGGATGGCGCGGCAGAAAGAGTGTGCAACAGTCTTCATACGGCAGAATCGAGGTTTCATAGGTACCGATGCGCCGGGCCAAAGCCATGATCTCGCTTTTGTCATAGGTGATCAACGGGCGCAAAATGGGCGTACAGGTAACGGCGTTGATGACAGCCAGACTCTCTAAAGTCTGACTGGCGACCTGTCCTACCGATTCACCGGTGATCAGCGCGGGAATTCCCTTCTGCGCGGCCAGTTCCGTGGCCACTCGTAACATGAGTCGACGCATGAGCGTCATCATAAGTGCGGGCGGTGCCTTGGCCTGTAACTCTAACTGAGCTTCGGTGAATCGCACCATGTACAGCGGTATGTCTCCGGAGTATGCGGCCAGAATCTCCGTGAGTTCAACCACCTTCTTTTGGGCTCGTTCACTCGTATACGGAATGGAGTGGAAATGAATGGCCGCGAGGCGTATTCCGCGTCGCATGGCCAACCAACCCGCCACGGGACTGTCAATGCCGCCCGAAATGAGAAGCAATCCCTGGCTGCTCACCCCTACAGGCAATCCTCCAGGGCCCTGCAGTGTATCCGCGTAGACATAGGCCACGTTGGCTCGGACCTCGACGTTTATGGTTACTTGCGGTTGATGGACATCTACTTTTACTTGGGGATGGGCTGCCAACAGGTGAGCTCCCAGACGCTTACTGAGTTCTGGTGACGTAAGAGGGAAAGACTTGTCCGAGCGACGGCTCTCCACCTTGAAGGTAGTCTTACCGGTCACGACGGCGCTACCTAGCATCTCTTCGGCTGCTAAAGCTATGTCTTCGTATATGGGGGCCACAGCTCTCGCAACGCTCGTGCCGACTACACCGAAGACACGAGTCGCGCGCGATTGGATAGCGGCTGTATCCGCACCCTCGATACGGAATCTTCCGTGTTCTTTTGTCACACGGGCCTCCGGCAAGTCACGTAACGCCCAACGCAGATTGCGTAACAGGGTCTTTTCGAAGACCGGTCTGTTAGCGCCCTTGAGCGCTATCTCCCCGTATTTTACAATGACGACTTCGGTCATACTTTACTCCTCCTGAGAGTCATGCCTCTCATCTTCTTGGATGCAAGAGATGCACTACCCTATGGAGCTTCGACACAGCGATCTCTATTTCTTCCGGAGTTGTCAGCGGTGACAGACTGAAGCGGACTGAAGCGGAGCGAATAGCCTCGGCCACTCCCATGGCTTTCAGGACTCGGGTATCGTTTCGACGTGAAGAACAGGCGGCTCCGGTGGACGCATACACACCTTCCTGGGCTAGAGCCCTGACCAAGACCTCCGCTTGTATGCCGGGTATGGAGACGTTGCAGATGTGAGGTGCCGCTTCTTCGGACAGCGGTCCGTTAATGATTGCCTCCGGCAGGACCTTGGTGACGGACTCCACGAGTTGGCTGCGCAGTCGGGCCATCCGCTTTATCCCCTCTTCCCCGCTGGCCATCAGTTGCTTTACAGCGGCAGCGAATCCCGCGATCCCCGGAACGTTTTCCGTTCCCGATCTGAGACCTCCTTCTTGACCTCCGCCGAACAGAATCGGTTCCAGACGGACTCCTTCGCGTATCCAAAGCGCTCCGCATCCTTTGGGACCGTGGATTTTATGGGCCGATAGTGACAATAAATCCACGCTGCGGACGATGGGACGCATATCTATCTTGCCCAGCGCTTGTACCGCATCAGTGTGAATGGCACACTTAGGATTTCTTGATCGAACGGCATCGGCTATATCGGATATGGGTTGTACACTGCCGACTTCGTTGTTCACTGCCATGATCGATACGAGGACGGTATCCTCGCACACGGCTTCCGCGACATCTTCGGGTGATACTCTGCCATGTCGGTCGACACCGATCTGAGTTATCCGCCAACCACTCTCTTCCAGGGCTTTGCAGGGAGCGAGCACCGCGGCATGCTCGATAGCCGAGATGATAATATGCTTCCCCTGACGTTGACGCGCTTTGGCCACTCCAAAGACTGCCATATTCACCGATTCTGTGCCACCCGAGGTGAATATCACGCCTCGTTCTGGGACTCCGAGGTAGGCAGCCAGTGCCCTTCTGGCGTCACGCACCGTCTCCTCGGCAGCCAGTCCTAACGTGTGCGGCGAAGAAGGATTGCCGTAGGTGACGGCCAATGCCTCATGAACCGCTCTGCAGACCTCCGGCGTCGCTTGTGTCGTCGATGCATTATCGAGATAGATCTCCTTCTCCATTGAAGCTTCCCTCCGGAGCTAGTATGAAGAAAGGGACCGCACCGAGCGGCCCCTCTTGCAGGAAGACTGAGTGTTCAATGCCGTCGATTACGGCGACACAAAGATGCCCAACAGCGCCGACAGCAATGCGGCGGTCCAAGCTTGGCCCTTGGCACCCTTGATGTCTTTATCTGTCTTCTCTTGCATGGCCTCAACCAAAAGCTCAAGGTCAGCAACTCTTTTTTCCAGAGTCCTCTCACGCACTAAAGACGATGTCAGGTACTCTGCCAGTCCGTCTTTGATACGTTGATCAAGTTCCGCAAGCTGACTGTCGGACAGACCCAGCCTGCCCTCCGCTTCCTCGAGTTTTCTCGTCGTAACCACAAGGTCGTGTTGTGTCCGGGCCAACTCCGTTCGCAATTCGTCTATTTGGGCCTGCAGCCTGGCCGCCAAGTCTTCATATTGAGCCTTCAGTTCGCTTTCTCTCCGCACAAATTCCGCTTCGCGGGCGTCCAAGGCTTCAGTCATGGTCTGCCTGAGATCCCGGAGCTCTTGCTCCATTCTCTTGTCCAAAGCATCCAGATTGGCGGCCAATTGGTCCTCTAAAGCGGTCTGGCGCGTTTTGAGGTCCGTTTCCAGAGCTACGACGTCACTTGCCAGTCTCTCGAGAGCTTCGGCTTGCGAAGATGTCTTTGCTTCCAGTTCCGACTTCTGCGCAGCGAGCTGTCGCTCCAGATCGTCAATCTGCTCTATCAGTTTACCCTCCAGAGCCGCGTTCCGACTCTCGAAGTCGCTTTTTTGAGTTGCCAGCTCGCGCCTCAGATCTATGATCTGCTCATCGACGTTGCTGCTTTGACTGGCAAGTTCTTGTTTCAGTTGAGCAATCCGGCCTTCCAGATCCGTCTGTTGGGTACCCATTCCCTGCTTTAGATCGGCGATCTGCCTATCGACGTAGCTACTTTGACTATCCAGCTCTTCTTTCAATTGGGCAATCTGCTCTTCCAGATCGGTCTGTTGCGCATCCATTCCCTGCTTAAGTTGATCGATCTGCTTATCGACGCTACTGCTTCGAGTATCCAGCTCTTGCTCCAGTCTAGCGATTTGGCCCTCCAGGTCAGCCTTCTGAGTATCCATTCCGCGCTTCAAATCTGCGATCTGCTTATCGACGTCGCCGCTTTGGGTAGTCAACTCCTGCCTCAACTGGCTGATCTGCTCTTCCAAATCGGTTCTCTGAGCAGCCAGTTCTTCAGTCAGAATGTTGATCTGATAGTCGACATTGCCGCCTTGGGTCAAAATCCCTTGTTTCAGTTCAGCGATCTGGCTGTCAAAATCCGTCTTTTGAGCATCCATCCCCTGTCTTAGGTCGGCGATCTGCTGATCGACGTTACTGCTTCGAGTGTCCAGCTCTTGCTCCAGTTTGGCGATTTGGCCTTCCAGGTCAGCCTTCTGAGTATCCATCCCGTACATCAAATCTGTAATCCGCTTATCGACGTCGCCGCTTTGGATAGTCAACTCCTGCCTCAACTGGCTGATCTGCTCTTCCAAATCGGTTCTCTGAGCGGCCAGTTCTTCAGTCAGAATGTTGATCTGATAGTCGACATTACCGCCTTGGGTCAAAATCCCTTGTTTCAGTTCAGCGATCTGGCTGTCAAAATCCGTCTTTTGAGTATCCATCCCCTGTCTTAGGTCGGCGATCTGCTGATCGACGTTACTGCTTCGAGTGTCCAGCT
>LFTP01000083.1 GCA_001513395.1 Clostridia bacterium DTU080 | reverse complement strand
TCAATTGGCTGTTATCGGACCAAATCCTGGTGCTTTCGACCGTATTACTCAGACAGGCTCCTGCCGCCTACCGACCCGTATATGGCAGCAAGACGCGGTCCATTAGGGAGGAAATACTCTGTAGTAAGAAAACAACAAGAGAGACTAAATCGTTGCCACACTACTGAAATAAAAATCAACGAGGCTGCCGCGTTGCTTGGAGGTTGTCTCAGACCGACGGCGAAAGGCAGGCTCCATAGACCGGGATTTCGATGGGTCGACGCAGCGGACGACTCCGACCCGACAAACAAGCGGATCAACGCCCATCATGCCTTCCCGGTAGAAAGGAGGCGGAGACGCCCGTGATGCGTATTCTTCGTCGCACAGGCCTATCGGTCCCTCTTGCCATACTCGTATCGATATGCTTGGTGAGGGTTTGCTTCGCCCGAGCCGAAGACGTGCTGACCATCGAGCAAATGCAGACGGATCTGCGAGTACTCATCGACACCGTCAGTGCCGTTCATCCCGCCTTGGCCGACTCCTCAGCCAGGAGTGCCTTCAAGAGCCGAGCGGAAGAACTGCTGGAACTCATCGAGCCTTCCATGTCTTTGAGTGCGTTCAGTCTCCTGGCGGCGCGAGTGGTAAACGCCCTGCCGGAAGCTGACGGTCACACCATGGTCGGTCTTGTCTCAGATCAGTGGGTCCTCCCCGTACGCTTTCGCTGGCTGAGCGACGGACTGGTTATCAGTCTGGTGGAAGGGGACACACCCCTGCGCCAAGGTGACCTCGTCATCACTCTGGGCGGTCTCACCCCTGACGAGCTGCTCGAGGGACTCCGGCCCTATATCTCGGCCGAGAATGAACACTGGATCCGCAACCGCGGGGAGAGGCTGATCAATTACCGCTTCATGCTTGACGCCTTGAGAGCGATCGCCGAAGACGGGACGGTGGATATCGTCGCTCGCCGCCCAGGAGACGCTCCCGGGACATCGGATGTCGAGTTACGGCTCACTCTGGCCNNAGCACCCTTAAGCTCAGACGCCATTGTACCGCCGCAATCGGAACGACCGTGGTTCGGTTGGCGTATTGAACCAGAGCACTCGCTGGGAGTCTTCTGGTTAGACCGGTGCGATGATACCGAAGAGTACCGCACCGCAGTGGATGAGTTCTTCACCGCCGTTCACGATACCGGGGTCCGTAAGGTCGCCATCGATGTGCGCCGTAACACCGGAGGCAATTCCCAGGTCATCGACGCCATTTTGCGCTACTTGCCTGCAAACACGATTCGCACCTACGGCGGTCGGATCCGGTTCTCACCTCAGGCCAACGCGCAAAGAGGATACACGTTCCTCATGCGGTTGATCAACCTCTTTTCCGCCAAGGGACCGCGGGCCGTAACCACCCCAAGGCCCTCAGATCCCCGGCATATTTTCACGGGTGATCTATACGTCCTTACCTCAAACCAGACAGGCAGTTCCGGGATGTGGCTTGCGGTTGTCCTCAGCGACAACTGGCTGGCGACTATAGTCGGTGAACCGACCGGAGGTGCCCCCTCCGGATACGGAGACATTCTCACCTTTCAGCTCCCCGAGACCGGTCTGCGCTTTGCCGTCTCACACAAGCAATGGATACGACCCGATCCGACACGTGATCCGACGGACACCCTGATGCCGGACTTCTTCATCCCCACTACGGCGGAAGATATCCGTGCATCGCGCGATCCGCAGCTGGATTGGATCAGGGCGGTAGGGTCTCCATGAAGCCGCCCGGATCTGTCACGGAAGAGGCACCGGCCGCATTGACCTTGAGGCGACTCTATCGGTCAGCAGCGCTGCGGACCGGCCATCTTTGAGGGCGCTGCTCTCGACTTCGACGCCAAACGGGGGACGAGAGCCGACCGGTTGCGTCGGAACCGTACACCCGAGTCTGCTCCGGAGGTAAGAAGATCCGACGCTACCAAGATCCCGCCTGTTCAAACAAAGGCTCGGACTCCTTCCCTACCCGATCTAGCTCCGGGCCTTCTGCTGTATCTCGGCGACGGCGAGGCCCACTTCCTGGACCGTAGCCGTCCAAATCTGCGGCGCCTGCTCTGCAAGATAGCGCACAAGCTCCTCAAACGGTTCAACATCGACGCGGTGATGATCGCCGCCGATGCCGTGAAAGCAGAATATGGCCCAATGTCCGGCTTCTATCGCCGGCTGGAGCATGGATATCATCTGCTCGCCGGTGACCCCGACCACCATCCACGAACTGAGGCAATGGAGGTCACAAATGCGGGGATCGTTGGCTGATTCGCCCAGACCGCGGGCCACCCGGAAGTGGCGGGCGATGACCGGCACATAGGAGCGGCGCTCGCTTCCCCTCCCTACAAAGGTTTGCCCGCACGGGTAGGCAAAACTGTGCTCCTTGATTCCCCGCAACCAACGCCTCAGAGCCTCTTCGGCCTGCAACACATCGGCTTCGATGCGCTCAAGAGACCACAGCTCCAATGCTCGCTCGGCGGACACAAAGCCGAAATTGCCGCTGCAGGGATGAGACACCGTATGATTGGCCAGCTCATGTCCGTTTTCCATGGCGGCCTGCCAACGGGCGACGTGTCTTTCAAACCTGGGTCCCGGCACAGGATTCACGTAAAACGTGCCCTTGATCCCGTGTTGATCAAGAATGGGAACGGCCTTGTCCAACTGCGACGGGGGGCCATCATCAAACGAAAGCGAGACGGCAGCCTTAATGCCGTTCGGCCAACCGCGAAAAGAGCCTTCCATGATGGGATCTTCCTTTCTTTACCTGGCTACGCCGACAAGGGCCGACCACGCCTGACGGTGTCGGCGCCCGCTCATTGGTAATAGACCGCAGCGACCTTGCGTACGGCGGCAATCACATCATCGGCATCCGCTTCCGTCCAGCTTTGACTGATGCCGATGGTGATCACCCGCCCCAAGTAGTCCAGGGTCTGCGGACACATATCTTGGCTGTATTCCACGCGACCTTGGTAATACCGAGGAGCCCAGGGATAGCCCGTGGCATCCCAACTCCACTTATTCATCACATAATCCCAGTAAGCGTAGATATGGCGATCCGGAATGTCTTTGTTGTATATCGTGCCGTTGCGAATCCCCTCGTGAGCCAATGCCCGCGAGAAACGCTTGGCCTCTTCGGCGGTCGGCAAATAGAAGGCGAAGGTTATACCGCAGTCGCCGTCGGGATCTGACACCCGCACCAACTCTATACCCGGCGTGCCGACCAGACCTTCCGCAATCCGGCGCTTGATCTTGCGGGTCTGAGCCAGGATACCGGCCATGCGCTGGAACTGCACATAGCCCACCGCCGCCCGCAATTCGCACATACGTGAGTTCTCTCCGGGGAAGGTCTGCCATGTCTGCTCGGTCTTCCAAAAAGCCATCGCTGAATCGTGCTTGCAGCAGGCCCGACGGAATACTTGCTCGTCGTCGGTGACCACCATACCGCCCTCTCCGCTGGTGATCACCTTGTAGTGTTGGAAACTGAAAGCCCCGGCATCGCCGATGGACCCCAGTCTGCGCCCCTTGTATTCGCCGCCGTTAGCCTGAGCGACATCTTCCAGGACGAGGATGTTGTGTCGCCGAGCTATGGCCATGATCTCATCCATCTGAGCGGGCAGTCCCCGCATGTGTACGGGGATTACACATTTGGTACGCGGCGTGATCTTGCGTTCGAAGTCAGCCGGATCGAGGGTGAGAGTATCATCCACTTCGGCGATAATTGGAATGGCGCCCACGGTCAACACTGCCGCCGCGGTAGCGATGTAAGTGTAGGCCGGCACGATCACTTCGTCTCCGGTGCTGACGCCCAGTCCCACCAATGCGGTTATAAGAGCCGTAGTGCCGCCGGTGACAGCCAAAGCGTACTTGGTGCCGATGAATTCTCTATACTGAGCTTCAAAGCGCGATGCGTAGGAGTCCTCATCAGACAAAAGAAACCGAAAGATCTTCTTGCGCCTTAACACTTCGGTGACCGCCGCAATCTCTTCTTCACCCACTTCATTGATACCGTGCAAACCTTGGGGCATGGGTTTGGTACGGACCGGTGTACCGCCGTCAATGGCCAGCACCGCAGACTCTTCTCGCGCCATATTCGTCTCCTCCCCCCTGAGCGGAGCAGGTAATCGCAAGCGTCATTCTTTGCGCTTGTATGTTACAATCCTTCGTATTCTGCACCATGTATCCTGCTCAAAGCGGAGTCGATTGAGCGCTCAAGTCGGTGCACGCGCGTCTTCGTCTGTCAGCTTTTTGGCCAAGGGCGCGGCGGTACATCACGGTCGAAGTCAGATCACGGCCTCTTCGACTGTAATACGGTTCCTACGTCATGGAAAGGCCCTAATGGCGATTTGGGGGATTTATCCGGGTTTCGGGCAGGTGAGACGCCTTTCGTCGTGTATATTACCGGCACAGGGCAGTGTGGCCTACGGGGACCATCCCGGCGGCCGGCGGCTTCCGCTCATCAGAGACGATAGGGTCATTCTGCCGGGAGCAGAGGCGGCGCAGTCTCGCCGGAAGGAATATCCAAAAAACGGATCAGGGAGGAGATCTTATGATGTACCAACCCGCAGCATCTCGCTACGATGAAATGGAATATCGGCGCTGTGGACGCAGCGGCTTGTTGCTTCCCGCTGTTTCGTTGGGCTTTTGGCATAACTTCGGATGGCAGCAAAACTCCGAAAACGCCCGAGCGATAGTGTTCAAAGCCTTCGATTTGGGCATCACCCATTTCGATCTGGCCAACAACTACGGGCCGCCGCCGGGGTCAGCCGAAGAGTCGCTGGGCAGGATCCTACGCAATGATCTGAGTGCCTGGCGCGATGAGCTTATTATCTCGACCAAAGCCGGTTACCGCATGTGGCCGGGGCCCTACGGCGATTGGGGTTCCCGCAAATACCTCTTGGCCAGCCTGGACCAAAGCCTGAAACGACTGGGCTTGGATTACGTGGACATCTTCTATCATCATCGGATGGACAAGGATACTCCTCTGGAAGAGAGCATGGGTGCACTCGCCTCAGCGGTGCAACAAGGCAAGGCTCTCTACGTCGGCATTTCCAACTACGACCCGCCTACGACGCGCCAAGCGGCTGCCATTTTGCGCGACATGGGATTGCACTGCCTGATTCACCAACCGGCATATAATATGCTGAACCGTCAAGTGGAAGACGGCTTGCTGGATGTGCTCGATGCCGAAGGCATTGGCTGCATCGCCTATTCGCCCTTGGCGCAAGGGCTGCTCACCGGCCGCTATCTGGACGGCATTCCCGCCGACTCTCGCGCCGCCGGATCAAGCCCCTTCCTGAAAAAAGAGCGCATCACGCCCGAATTGGTTCAAAAGCTCAAATCACTCAATGAACTGGCGCAACAAAGAGGACAGAGCCTGGCTCAGATGGCCTTGGCTTGGTTGTTAAAGGACCGCCGGGTGACATCAGTGCTCATCGGCGCCAGTCGCCCGGAACAAGTTGCCGAAAACGTGGCGGCGGCCAAGAACACCGCCTTCAGTTCGGAAGAGCTGGCCCGGATCGATAGCATTCTGCAATAGAGCAAAAAGGGGCGCCACCGTCTCGGTGGCGTCTTGTTTTTTGACGCGGTCATACCATCTAAGGCGGCTGTGCTTTGTCGGCCTGTTGGCACTGAACACACTGACACAGCACCGTAGCACTGAGTATTTAGCGCCACTTGGCTACCTGCTTCAAGACGGCATCGGCTTCTTCGCGGTTTTGCACACCGCTTAGCTGAAGCCATACACCTTGCGGGCGCAGTTCACTCATGATCAAATCGAGTTCACTGATGTGCAGCGGAATCCACAGACCTTTGCCCGCCGCCTGGCACTTTTTGAACACGTGTATCCAATCGGAGGCCCTGCCGTTACCCGCTCCCCACACCCACTGCACGGCACTCAATTCCGGGATGGAGAGCAGACTGTCGAGATGGTGCAAAGCTCCCGGGCCGTCGAGGTGGTAGATTGAGGCTTCCAGGTGGCGACACTCAGCGGCGATGCCCGGCAGGAACACTTCGTCGAACATGGCTGAAGAGATCATGCATGAAAAATCGTTGGACACGACATACCATCGTTTTGAGGAGACGATGTTCAGCCAGGTGCAGATGGCTTGCCCGGCCTTTTGCAGTTTGTCGAAATAGTAGTCATAGACATAGAAGCAGACCTGATTGACTCGCTCCAAAAGCTCCATGACCGCCGCTTTGTTCTCGATCAAATCGATGTTCAACGCCATCGGGTCCCGAAAAGCGGCGATGGCGTCCCCGCCGGGATGAATATCCGTGAGGCCAGTGTAGAAGCGCCCCTGGCCGGCCTCCAAAAAGGCGTCGGTCATCTCTTCCAATTTGCGCCAATAGAAGTTGGCGGGATCAAACTGCAGCTTATCGGCATCGGCCCACGAGTGCAGATTGGGAACGGACCAAGACGTACTCTCACCGAATTCCAGCTCCGCGCCGAAAAAGGCGCTGAAGACCTCCGGACCCAAGTTGGGATTGACATGCGGTAAAGCATCGCCCAGATACTCGGTATTCATCACCGCCGCCAATCTAGCGGTCACTTGATACTCCGTATCGAGCCAGCGGTCGCGCAAGCTGGGCCACGATTTCGGAGTCGGCCGGGGATAATCAGGATTGGGCCGTCGCAGGGTCATCATCACTACGGGTCGGTCGATGATCTCTCCGTGCCAGCAAGCGTCATGGCGCGCGATGCGCCGCTCCCAGTCCGGTATGTACTCAATGGGCATCAAATGCATACTGCCGGGCTCTCCTTCGCACTGTATTGATCCCACTTTCGGCAACCTGCCTACTCCTCCTGCCCCAAAGCGCAGGCTGCAACGCCGCTAACCGGCGGCCCGGACACGACAGCATCCCCGCAAGGTCCGAGAAGCGAAAAAAGAAGGGCCTACCAAAGACATGGTCATCAAGGCGAAATCTTCCCTTTCCAGCCCGTTTGGCGAGATTTGGCCTGATCCGGGTTGCTGATGCCGCTTCTTTGCCTGCATCACAGGAATTGTCGACGCGGTACAGAACAGGAGTCTTAGCCGGCGCAAGAGGCTTTGGGGATCCGCCGTCTTGTCAATCCGAGCCGATAGCGTGCCGCTCAAAGCCTCAGCGAAGCACCAAACGCAGAAGCTAATACCTATACCTTTTCCGGGGCAAGCAATACGGAGTTAAGGGGGGATCGCCATTGTCTCGCAGTACCGTAATGGCCATCGACCAGGGGACCACGGAGACAAAAGTCGTACTCTTCAACGATGCCGGTCAGATCCTCGCTCGGGCCCGCCGCGCGGTGACGCAACACTATCCTCAACCCGGTTGGGTCGAACACGACCCGGCTGAGATATTGAACGGCGCGCTTGATGCGGCCGCTGAGGTGATCACCCAAAGCGGTACTGTCCCGGCAGCGATCGGTATCACCAACCAGAGGGAGACAATCATTGTCTGGGATAAGCGCACCGGTGAGCCGCTGTACAACGCTATCGTCTGGCAATGCCGGCGCACGGCGGACACCTGCGGTCGCCTCAAAGCGGAAGGTGCGGAAGCCGTGGCGCGCGCTCGCAGCGGGCTGTTGCTTGATCCATATTTCTCCGCCACTAAGCTGGCATGGTTGTTCCAAAACGTACCCGGTCTGGCCTCCCGGGCTCGAGCCGGCGAGGTGCTGGCCGGGACGGTGGATACGTGGCTCGCCTGGAACCTGACCGGTCGCCATGTGACCGACTGTTCCAACGCCGCCCGCACCTCGCTTTTCAATCTGGCCACCCTTTCCTGGGACCGCGAGTTGACTCGGCTGTTCAACGTGCCCGAGGTCGTACTGCCGGAGATCGTCGACACCTGCGGCGTAGTAGGCAAGACACGCGCTCTGGGCAGTCTGCCGGCCGGTATTCCGGTCGCGGCACTGATCGGCGATCAACAGGCCGCACTGTTCGGCCAGGCCTGTTTTAGACGCGGAATGGCCAAAAACACCTATGGCACCGGCTCTTTCCTGCTAATCAACACTGGCGGGGAGATCGTGCATTCCGATCAAGGCCTGCTGACTACCGTAGGTTGGCGCCGGGGCGGTCAGACGGTCTATTGCCTCGAAGGCAGTGTATTCATCGCCGGTGCTGCGGTTCAGTGGCTGCGGGACGAGCTGGGCATCATCAAAAGCGCGGCGGAGATCGAAGCTTTGGCCGCATCCGTGCCTGATTCAGGCGGCGTGGCATTCGTGCCGGCATTCGTCGGCCTGGGCACCCCGTATTGGGATCCGACCGCCCGCGGAGCTATTGTGGGCTTAACCCGAGGCACCGGACGCGCTCATCTGGCCCGAGCTTGCCTGGAAGCACTGGCCCATCAAAGTCAGGATGTCTTGGAGTGTATGGAGCAAGAAGGCGTGCAACCGCTCGTCCTACGTGCCGACGGCGGAGCCGCGGCCAACAACTTGCTTCTGCAGATCCAGGCCGATCTGTCCGGACTGGAAGTACACCGTCCGGCCGTGATCGAAACGACTGCCTGGGGGGCGGCCATGCTGGCCGGATTGGCCGTGGGTGTATGGACAGGTGAAGACGAACTGGAGCAAGTATGGCGGATTGACCGGATCTTCCGTCCGCAGTGGGATGCGGCAACAAGAGCGGAAGCCAGAGCTTTTTGGTCCCGAGCCGTCGAACGTTGCCGCCATTGGGCTTAGGAACGCAGCCGAGGAGCCTGTCGGAAGCGCCCAATCCGTTTTTTGAATGCGAAAGACCGCCATGTGACACCCCATCGTGTCTCAGGTAGCATAAGGCCCCTGCCGGCACTCAAAGAGTGTGACGGGCAGGGGCACGCTTGTTTAGAGTCTTTTCCGTAACCTTCTCAGACTACAAAGCGGAACGGATCACTGTGCCCAATAACTGTCCAACTGGTTCTGCAAGTCCAACTCGGCGTTCGCCATGGCCTGGGGCAACGACAGGGACCCGTTCAAGAACGTGAAGAGCGCCGTGGTGACTCCACTCAGGTTGACAGGCGGTGCCAGCGCGGTGTACTCCGTGGATCGGATCACTACCTCCCAATATGGATTGGTCTGTCGATAGTCCCGATGCTGGTTAAATCTCATAATCGGGCTGGGCCGCCCCTGGATCCTGGTGAACCATCCCGCCGCATCTTCTTCAACCGTCAGCCACTTGAACAGGCGCCAGGTGGCCTCAAACTTGGCCGGCGAAAGCTGAGCGGGTATGGAGTACGCCCACGTAGAAAGAACCAGCCCCATGGGAACCGCATCATCATGCAGACCGCTTCTTGGGGCCAATCCGGCACCCCAGTCGACCTCAGTGGTCCGCAGATGGTTGAATGTCGAGCTGTTGCGGATAGCAAAGCCGACTCGGTCCAGATAAAACGCATCATCGATGCCGCCGGTCATGAAGCTGAAATACTCACTGCGGGTCAAAAACTGCTTATCGTGTAGCTCCTTGAGAAACGTGGCCGTTTCCGCCAGCCGACCGTTGCTGACTATGGTCGCTCTTTTCCAGTCATCACTCCACAGCGACGCTCCGTTCCAGTAGGACGCATCCACGCAGCTGGGTATCTCAGTTCCGGCGGTAATCAGACGGTCTTCGGCGTCACGCTTGGTCACCCGCAGCGACATCTCTCTCCATTCCGCCCACGTCCGGGGCACATCGGCAGGCAGGCCGGACTCCAATAACAGGCGCTTATTGTAAAACATCAGATTAGTCCAAGCCGCTCCGCTCATCACGGGTAGCCCGTAGGTTTTGCCGTCTCTTTGGAACGGGCGAAGATCGGCCGGAATAAAGCCCGTGACGGAGATCCGATCTTTGGTCAGATGTTCATCCAGCGGCATCAGAAAACCCATTTTGATGATCTGGAAGGCATACGAGCTTCTGACCATGACGATTTCCGGCGCCGAACCCGAAATGAGAAGTGTTATCAGTTTATCGGCTCTTGAAGCCGGCGGCGTCATCATCTGCGTCGCTTCGACATCCGGGTTTTCGGCCATAAAACGATCGAGCATGTTCTGTACCATATCTTCCCTATTGCGGTCCCAATGATGCCATAGACAGACTTCTGTCTTGGCGGCCAAAGCCACGGCGGATAGCATCAAAACCGCCATAAGTCCCGACAACACGACCGATCTCTTAGCAAACATGTTCCCCACTCCCTAATGAACTTGTATCTTTTTTCAGCAACTTACTGCTGAACAAACGATGCAGTTTATATTTTCCACCCGTCGGTCGTTTTGCCTGCTGATCATGGGACGGTATGCGGATACGCTGACTTATCTGACTCCTTCTTACATACTCATGTTTGCCACGTCGGGCTATCAATACGAAAAACTCCTATGCGGACGCGACAGACACGGCCACCCGTGGGGCGACCGCGTTTTTTCAGTCGAAGATCTTAGCGGGCAGCCAAAATCGTCGGATCCGCTTCACGGTACTGACGGAATCAGTTCAGACCGGAGAGCTTCGCCTTTTCCGTCGCCGCTTGTAGCTTTAAAAACCCGCAGATGCCGGGGTCGGGCGAACACTGCCTCCCCGACCTTGAGGTTCAACCGATGATAGTGTTCTTTGCTCAGTTGAGCCTCAAGCATCTCCCGTGTCTGTTCATGATACAGATCCACGCGGACGATCGGTCCCACGCAGCGCGCATGTCGCACCACGACCTGCAGGGCGTCATGCATCGGCTCTCGCCGCAGCTCTATATCATGCGGTCTCACATAGCCGACCGCCGCTTTTGGCACGCTCTGTCTGAGCGGTTCGCCGTCATCCTCGGTCCCGTTACTCTCGGCGCCACAGGTTTCCCAAAAAAAGCGTCCCTTATCAAGACGCCCCTGAAACAGGTTTACACTGCCCAAGAACTGACAGACAAACGGACTGGCCGGCTGTTCATACACCTGTTCGGGCGAGCCGACCTGCTCAATACGTCCCTCGTTCATTATCACGACGCGATCGGCCACTTCCAAGGCCTCTTCCTGATCATGCGTCACGAACAGACTGGTAATCTGGATCTCATCGTGCAGACGACGCAACCAACGGCGCAATTCCTGACGCACTCTGGCATCCAAGGCACCAAAGGGTTCATCCAACAAAAGCACCCTCGGCTCGATAGCCAAAGCTCTGGCCAAAGCAACGCGTTGGCGCTGTCCGCCCGACAATTGATCCGGATAACGCTCTGCCATGCCCTCCAACTGCACCAAACGGAGCAGATCGCTCACCCGGCGACGGATCTCAGCCTCAGAGGGCCGTTGGCGTCGAGGCCGCACCCGCAGTCCGAAGGCGACGTTTTCAAAGACGCTCATGTGACGAAAAAGGGCGTAGTGCTGGAAGACAAATCCCACCCGCCGTTCACGGGCGCTGCGCGAAGTGGCGTCTTGCCCGTCAAAAAGCAGCGTCCCGCTGTCCGGACTCTCCAGCCCCGCTATGATCCTCAACAACGTGGTCTTGCCCGATCCCGAAGGCCCCAGCAGAGCGGTCAGCCGGCCCACGGGTACCCGCAGACTGACGTTATCCAAAGCGATGAAACGGCCGAAGCGTTTTGAAACACAACAGACCTCAATTCCCACCGAAACTGCCTCCCGTAATCATGTGGATGATTTTTGACGGCGCGCACACCGTTCAACGTAGCGTTTGACCCCCAAGGTGACCAAGGCCAGAAACATGAGCAGTGAAGCGACAGCGAATGCGGCGGCGAAATCATACTCGTTGTAGAGAATCTCCACATGCAGCGGCAGGGTGTTGGTCACCCCGCGGATATGACCCGAGACCACGGACACCGCACCGAACTCCCCCATCGCCCGGGCGTTCGTCAAGACGGCACCGTAGAGCAATCCCCATTTGACGTTGGGCAGACTCACTCGCCAAAACGTCTGCCAACCGCTTGCTCCAAGAGCCAGTGCAGCCTCTTCTTCTTCCACTCCTTGAGCCTGCATCAGCGGAATCAACTCCCGGGCCACAAAGGGCAGGGTAACAAAAAGAGTCGTCAGCACAATACCCGGTACAGCGAAGATAACGCGCCACACCAGACTCTCCAACCAAGGTCCCAAAAGACCTCTGTTTCCCATCAAGAGCACGAACGCC